>DASXQW010000329.1:0-109422 GCA_036506975.1 Casimicrobiaceae bacterium
CAGCCACGCGTTCCCGCGCGAGGCGCTCGTCGAGCTCGGCCGCCTCGGCGCCTACGGCATCGTGATTCCGGAGCGCTACGGCGGTGCCGGCCTCGATTACCTGTCGCTGGCCGTCACACTCGAGGAGATCGCCGCCGGCGATGGCGCGACTTCGACCATACTCAGCGTGCAGAACTCGGTCGTGTGCGGACCGATCCTCGCCTTCGGCAGCGATGCACAGAAGGAGCGGTACCTGAAGCCGCTTGCCGGCGGCGCCAAGCTCGGCTGCTTCTGTCTCACCGAGCCGCAAGTGGGCTCCGATGCCGCCGCGATCTCGACCCGCGCCGACCTTATCAAAGGCGGCGACGGCGATGCTTACGTGTTGAACGGCGTCAAGCAATTCATTACCTCGGGCAAGCATGCCGACATTGCCCTGGTTTTCGCGGTCACCGACCGGACGGCCGGCAAGAAAGGCATTTCCGCGTTCATCGTCGACACCGTCACGCCTGGTTATGTCGTCGCGCGAATCGAGGAAAAGCTGGGGCAGCGCGCTTCGGATACGGCGCAGATCGTGTTCGAGAACTGCCGCGTGCCCGCCGCCAACCTGCTTGGCCGCGAGGGCGAGGGCTATCGCATCGCGCTCGCCAATCTCGAAGCGGGCCGCATCGGCATCGCGGCGCAAAGCGTCGGCATGGCGCGCTCCGCATTCGACGCCGCGCTCGCCTACGCGGGCGAGCGCCGCTCCTTCGGCAAGCCGCTCGTCGAGCATCAGGCGATTGCCTTCCGGTTGGCCGACATGGCGACGGAAATCGAGGTCGCGCGACAGATGGTCTGGCACGCTGCGAGCTTGCGCGACGCGGGCGAGCCTTGCCTCAAGGAGGCGTCGATGGCGAAGCTGTTCGCGTCCGAGATGGCGGAGCGCGTCTGCTCGGCGGCCATCCAGATTCACGGCGGTTACGGTTACGTCGCCGACTTTCCGGTCGAACGCATCTATCGCGACGTGCGGGTATGTCAGATCTATGAAGGCACGAGCGACATCCAGCGACTGGTGATCGGCCGCGCGCTGGCGGCATGACGAGAATCGGGTGACCGATGTGAAATCGCCGATCGATTTCTATTTCGACTTTTCCTCGCCGTACGGCTACCTCGCTTCGGAGAAGATCGAGGCCCTGGCGGCAAGGCATGGCCGCGGGGTGGACTGGCACCCGATCCTGCTCGGCGTCGTGTTCAAGCTGACCGGAGCTAATCCGCTGACCGACGTCCCACTCAAGGGACCGTATGCCAAACGCGATTTCGCGCGCAGCGCCAAGTTTCATGGCGTCGAAGGCTTTCGCCTGCCGTCGACGTTTCCGATCGCGACGCAGGGGCCCGCCCGGATCTTACTGTGGCTGAAAGAGCGCGATCCGGTGCTGGCGGTCGCAACGCTCCACGGTCTCTACCGCGCATTCTTCGGCGACGACGTGGACATTTCGAAGCCCGACAACGCCGTTGCGGTCGCGGTCCACTGCGGGGTCGACGGTGCGGCGGCGCGGGCCGCCATCGACGACCCGGGCATCAAGGACGCACTGAAGCGCGAGAACGAACGGGCGATCGCTGCAGGCGTGTTCGGCTCTCCCTTCACGATTGTCGACGGCGAGCCGTTCTGGGGCGTCGACCGGCTCGACCAGGTCGACCGCTGGCTCGCCACGGGCGGGTGGTGACGTGGCCGATTCCGCAAAGTTCACGCTCTATTGCTTTGCACAGTCCGGCAACTGTTACAAGCCTGCGCTCGCATTGCAGCTTGCGGGCGCCGAGTGGACACCGCGGTTCGTCGACTACTTCAAGGGCGAAACGAGCACGCCGGCGTACCGCGAGATCAACACGATGGGCGAAGCCCCGGTGCTGGAGCACCGCGGACTCCGATTGACGCAATCGGGCGTGATCCTCGAGTATCTTGCCGAGGTGCTCGGCCGTTTCGGGCCGGATGATGCAGGCGAGCGCCGCGAGATACTGCGCTGGCTTCTGTGGGATAACCACAAGCTCACGAGCTATACGGCCACGTATCGTTTCATGCGCACGTTCGTCAAGGGACCGGACGAGGCTGTGATGAAGTTTCTGCGCGGGCGCGCTGAAACCGCCTGGGGCGTGCTCAACGCGCATCTCTCAGCGCGCCGTTACGTCGTGGGCGATCGCCTGACGATCGCCGATCTCTCGCTTTGCGGGTATCTGTTCTGGCCCGAGGAGATCGGCGTCGACTGGTCGGCGTATCCGTCGCTCCGCGACTGGCTCGACCGCATCCGTGCGGAGCCGCGCTGGGTTCATCCCTACGAATTGATGCCGGGACATCCGTTACCCGGCCGGGATTGAGGCGTTTCATGCCCGTCATCGAGACCCGCCTCGACGCCCGTGACGCGACGTTCGTCAGGAACCATGACGCGCTTGCAGCGCTCGTAGCCGACCTCAGGGCCAGAGTCGCCGAGATCGAGCAGGGAGGCGGCGATGCGGCGCGCACGCGGCATGCGGGGCGCGGCAAGCTCCTGCCGCGTGAGCGCGTACGCACGCTGCTCGATCCGGGAACGCCGTTTCTCGAGCTATCGCAGCTCGCGGCCTACGGCATGTATGACGACAACATCGCGGCGGCCGGCATCATCACCGGCATCGGCCGGGTCGCTACGCGCGAGTGCGTGATCGTCTGCAACGACGCAACGGTCAAGGGCGGCACGTACTACCCGATCACGGTCAAGAAACATTTGCGCGCCCAGGATATCGCGCGGGAGAACAACCTGCCGTGCATCTATCTGGTCGACTCGGGGGGCGCGAACCTGCCCAATCAGACCGAAGTATTTCCCGACCGCGACCACTTCGGGCGCATCTTCTACAACCAGGCGACGATGTCTGCCGACGGCATTCCGCAGATCGCCGTCGTCATGGGCTCATGCACCGCGGGCGGCGCCTATGTGCCGGCGATGGCCGACGAGTCGATCATCGTCAAGGAGCAGGGCACGATCTTCCTCGCCGGGCCGCCGCTGGTGAAAGCCGCGACTGGAGAGATCGTCAGCGCCGAGGAGCTGGGTGGCGCAGACGTGCATACGCGCATTTCGGGCGTGGCCGATCACTACGCGCTCGATGATCATCACGCGCTCGCGATCGCGCGGCGGATAGTCACCAACCTCAACCGTCCGAAGCGGGTATCGCTCGAGGTGGCAGAACCGCGCGATCCGCTGTACGCGGCGGAAGAGATCTACGGAGTCATCAACGCCGACATCCGCAAGCCCTACGACGTGCGCGAGGTGATCGCGCGCATCGTCGACGGCAGCGAGCTCGACGAATTCAAGGCGCGTTACGGCGCGACGCTCGTGACCGGGTTCGCACGTCTCTGGGGCTATCCGATAGGTATCATTGCGAACAACGGCGTTTTATATTCGGAATCGGCGCAGAAGGCCGCCCACTTCATCGAGCTCTGTGCCCAGCGCGCTCTGCCGCTTGTATTCCTGCAGAACATAACGGGGTTCATGGTCGGCCAGAAATACGAGGCGGGCGGCATCGCCAAGGACGGCGCCAAGATGGTCACCGCGGTTTCATGCGCCAAAGTGCCGAAGTTCACGGTGATCATCGGCGGGTCGTATGGCGCCGGCAACTACGGGATGTGCGGACGCGCCTTCGGCCCGCGCTTCCTGTGGATGTGGCCGAATGCGCGCATCTCGGTGATGGGCGGTGAGCAGGCCGCGACCGTACTGGCGACGATCCGGCGCGACGCGATCGAAGCGAAGGGAGGCGCGTGGAGCGCCGACGAGGAAGCCGCTTTCAAGGCGCCGCTGCGAGCGCAGTACGAGCGCGAAGGGCATCCGTATTACGCCAGCGCGCGCCTGTGGGACGACGGCGTTATCGATCCCGCCGATACGCGCCGGGTGCTGGGGCTGGCGATTTCCGCCGCGCTCAACCGGCCCATCGAGTCCACGCGGTTCGGTGTGTTCCGGATGTAGGCAAGACATGGCCAAGGCGCGCAGCACGGGCAAGAGCGGGATTGCGAAGGGCAAGCAGGCTGCACCGGTAAATACGCCGGCGGCAGTCTATGAAACGCTCGATGTCGCCGTCCGCAACGCAGTCGCGATCGTCGTCCTCAACCGGCCGGAAGTGCACAACGCGTTCAACGAAACGCTGATCGCCGAGCTCACCGCGGCGCTGCGCGCGCTTGACGACGATTCCACTGTGCGGGCAGTCGTGCTGGCGGGGGCGGGCGAGAGCTTCTGCGCGGGCGCCGATCTGAACTGGATGAAAAAGATGGCCGGATTCAGCCCGGCGCAGAATCTCGCCGACGCACAGACGCTGGCGGCGATGCTCTCGACGCTCGACACGCTGTCGAAGCCGACGATCGCCCGCGTGCACGGCGCGGTGTTCGGCGGCGGCGTGGGCTTGGTCGCTTGTTGCGATATCGCGATCGGGACGCAAGACGCGATGTTTTCGTTTTCCGAGGCGAGGCTCGGTCTGGTTCCGGCGACGATCAGCCCGTACGTGATCGAGGCGATCGGCGCACGCGCGGCGCGGCGCTATTTCCTGACCGCCGAGCGATTCACCGCGGCCGAAGCCTATCGCCTCGGGCTGCTCCACGATCTTGCGTTGCCCGAAGAGCTCGATGCGCGCGTCAACGAGCTTCTGGGCACCCTGCTGACCGCCGGCCCGCGTGCGCAGGCTGAATGCAAGTTGCTGCTGCGCGCCATTGCGAAGCGGCCGGTCGACGCCGACTTGATCGCCGACACCGCGCGGCGCATTGCGCGCGTTCGCGGCTCGCCGGAAGGCAGGGAGGGCATCGCTGCCTTCCTCGCCAAACGCAAGGCGGCGTGGGTACCGCGCGGCGAGTAGATGATTTCTGCGCGGCGCGAGCATGGAACATCTCGACACCTGGCAGCTGGTCGCACTCGCCGCCGCACTGGGCTGGGCGAGCGGAATTCGACTCTATGCGGTGCTTTTCATCGTCGGCGCGCTGGGCTACCTCGATTGGTTCGACCTGCCTGCCCACCTGCGCGTGCTCTCGCATCCGCTCGTGCTCGCCGCTTCCGGCTTCATGCTGTTCGTGGAGTTCTTCGCCGACAAGATCCCGGGCGTGGACACGCTGTGGGACCTCGCGCATACGCTGGTGCGAATCCCTGCGGGAGCGGCCTTGGCGGCGGGCGTGTTCGGCGACTCGCCGCCGGCGTGGACCATCGCGGCGGCGATCATCGGTGGAACGCTCGCGGCCGGCAGCCACTTCACCAAGGCCAGCGCGCGAATGGCGATCAATACCTCGCCCGAGCCATTCTCCAACTGGACGGCTTCCTTCGGAGAGGACCTGCTGGTCGGCGTCCTCATCTATCTCGCGCTGGCGCACCCGATCGCGTTCCTGGTCGTGCTCGGATTGCTGCTCGCGCTGACCGCGTGGTTGCTTCCCAAGGTCTGGCGATTCCTGCGCGGCTTCGTCGAGCGGCTGTCGCGATGGTTCGGCCGCGCAACTCCGGCCAACGAGCCCGAGTCGCAGAGACCAGGCGATGTTTGACAAGATACTGATCGCCAATCGCGGCGAGATCGCCTGCCGCGTCGCGCGGACCGCGCGGCGCATGGCGATCCGCACCGTGGCGGTGTATTCCGACGCCGACGCCGAGGCGATGCACGTCTTCGCTTGCGACGAAGCGCATCGCCTCGGTCCAGCGCCACCGCGCGAGAGCTACCTCAACGCCGAGGCGATCATCGCCATCGCCCAATCTTCCGGCGCGCAGGCTATTCACCCGGGCTACGGCTTTCTCTCGGAGAACGAGGAATTCGCGACGGCCATTGCCGCCGCCGGATTGCGCTTCATCGGCCCGCCGCCTGCCGCGATCCGTGCGATGGGATCGAAGGCGGAGGCCAAGACGATCATGGGCAAGGCCGGCGTGCCCCTGACTCCCGGATATCACGGCAAGAGCCAGGACGATGCGCTGCTCCTCGCCCAAGCCGACGCGATCGGTTATCCGGTACTCGTCAAGGCTTCCGCCGGCGGCGGCGGCAAGGGTATGCGCATCGTCGAGCGGAGCAACGCGTTCGCCGCCGCGCTCGCTTCCGCGCGGCGCGAAGCGAAGGCGAGCTTCGGCGACGATACCGTTCTGCTCGAGAAGTATCTGCAAGAACCGCGGCACATCGAGATACAGGTATTTGCGGACATGCACGGCGACTGCGTGCATCTGTTCGAGCGCGACTGCTCGGTCCAGCGCCGGCACCAGAAAGTCCTCGAAGAGGCGCCGGCGCCGGGTATCACCTCCGAGCGCCGGGGGCGGATGGGTGCGGCGGCGGTCGCGGCCGCCAAGGCCATCGGCTACGTTGGTGCCGGCACCGTGGAATTCATCGTCACTCAGGACGGCACTTTCTACTTCATGGAAATGAACACCCGGCTGCAGGTTGAGCATCCGGTGACGGAAATGATCACCGGCCTCGACCTCGTCGAATGGCAGCTTCGCGTCGCCGCCGGAGAGCGCTTGCCGCTTGCGCAAGAGGAGATTTCCACCGGTGGCCACGCGATCGAGGCGCGCATCTACGCCGAGGATCCCGAACGCGACTTCCTGCCTTCGATCGGAACCATCGCTTACCTGCGCACGCCATCGACCTCGGCCGCGGTCCGCATCGACACCGGCGTGCGCGAGGGCGACGCGATCAGCCGGTTCTACGATCCGATGATCGCGAAGCTTATCGTCTGGGGCGAGGATCGGTCCTCGGCCCTGCGCCACCTCAAGTCGGCGCTCGCCGACTATCGCGTCGTCGGTGTCGCGACCAACGTTGCGTTCCTGCAGCGGGTCGTCGCCCACGATGCATTTGCCGGCGCCCGCCTCGATACCGGCCTGATCGACCGCCACCGCGCGGCGCTTTTCCCGCCGCCGTCTCCTCCTTCCGAGCGCGTGCTCGCACTCGCTGCGCTGGGCGAGCTGGTGCGGCTGCGCGAAGACGCGACTGCGCGCGCTCGCGCCTCGGCCGACCCGTGGTCGCCATGGCAGCAGCTCGACACCTGGTGGCCCAACAGCGACGAGCACGCACTCGTGCTTTGCTTCGAGGCAGGTGGCGGCGAATGCTCGGTGCGCGTACGCACGCGAGGCGATGCGGTCTTGCTCACGGTCGGCGAGCGTGAAACTGAGGCAAGCATCGCGCGCGCCAGCGATGGGTTGCGCGTGCAGCTCGACGGCATGGAGATCGCGGCCGACGTCGTGGCGCGAGGAGAGGACCGTTACGTATTTTGCGCGGGCGAATCGTACCGGATGCGGCTCGTCGACCCGTTGGCGCATTCGGGCGAGGAGGAACCGCACGCCGGGCACCTCATGGCGCCGATGTCGGGCACCGTCGTTGCCGTGCTGGTCAAGCCTGGCGAGACGGTAGTGAAAGGCGCGGCACTCCTGATCCTCGAAGCGATGAAAATGGAGCACACGATCACCGCACCGGCGGCCGGGACAGTGAGTGCCGTCAACTACCGCGCCGGCGACCAGGTGGCGGAAGGCGCGGATCTGCTCGATCTCGACGCGCGCCCTGACGCCTGAGCGTTGCTTGAGGCTTCTTTTCTACACCGCGGGAGAGAACGCTGCGTCGTGGCTAGAGGCCCTGCGGCACGAGTTTCCCGATGCGGGCATCGACGGCTGGCCTTCGGCGCTCGCCGGCGAGGCGGATTACGCGCTGGTATGGAAGCCGTCGGTGGAGCTGCTGCGCTCTCTCGCGCGGGTCAAGGCGATCTTCAATCTGGGCGCCGGCGTCGACTCGATGCCCGATCTGTCTGCGCTGCCGCCGAAGGTTCGTCTCGTCCGGCTCGAAGACGCCGGGATGGCGGAGCAAATGGCCGAATACGTATGCCATGCGGTGCTGCGCCGCTATCGCGAATTCGATGCGTATGCGCAGCAGCAGCGGCTCTCCGAGTGGCGGCAACGGCCGCGGCTTCCCAAGAGCGAGTTTACGGTTGGAATTCTCGGCCTGGGCGTGTTGGGGACCGTGGTCGCGAGAGCGCTCGCGCCCTTCGGATTTCCGCTTCGCGCCTGGAGCCGCACGCACAAGTCGCTTTCGGGCGTCGCGACATCGACCGGCATGTCCGAGCTCGATGACTTCCTTGCCGGCGTGCGTCTATTGGTGTGCCTGCTGCCGCTGACGAGCCAGACACAGGGCCTGCTCGACAGGGCGCGCCTGTCGCGGTTGCCGCAGGGGGCGTACGTGGTCAACGTTTCGCGTGGCGGGCTCGTAATCGATGACGATCTGCTCGCGCTACTCGACAACGATCAACTCGCGGGCGCGACGCTCGACGTTTTCCGCGACGAGCCTCTGCCGCCGGCGCATCGTTTCTGGCATCATCCGCGAGTGACGTTGACGCCGCACGTGTCGGCGGTCACGCTCGTCGAGGAATCGGTCGCGCAGATCGCGGCCAAGATTCGCTGTCTCGAGGCGGGGCGGCCGATCACCGGAGTCGTCGGTCGCGAACGTGGATATTGAAACAGCCTGAATGATCGATGACATGACCGCCGGTCCGCGCGCATGAAGCTGCCGCAGCGCGTACGCATGGTCGAAGTCGGTCCGCGCGACGGTCTGCAGAACGAGCAGGCGAAGGTGCCCACCGAGGTCAAGGTCGGGCTGATCGATCGCCTGACCGTTGCCGGCCTGCCGGCCATCGAAGCGGCGAGCTTCGTCTCGCCCAAGTGGGTACCGCAGATGGCGGACGGCGCAGAAGTCATGGCGGCGATCAAGCGCAGGCCCGGTGTCCGATATCCAGTGCTCACGCCGAACCTCAAGGGATTCGAAGCGGCGCTTGCCGCAGGCTGCGACGAAGTCGCGGTATTCGTCGCGGCATCGGAAACGTTCTCGCACAAGAACATCAACTGCTCGATCGCGGAGAGCCTCGAACGGGTGCAGCCGGTGCTCGCCGCGGCCCGGGCACACGGCGTTCGCGTTCGCGGCTACGTTTCCTGCGTGCTCGGCTGCCCTTACGAAGGCGAGATCGCTCCCGAGCGTGTCCGCGACGTCGCGGGCGCTCTCAAAGCGATGGGGTGTTACGAGATTTCGCTCGGAGACACGATCGGCACCGGTACGCCTGGCGGGACGCAAAAGCTCGTATCGACCGTCGCCGATGTGGTGCCGATCGCCGAGCAGGCGGGGCACTTTCACGACACCTATGGTCAGGCGCTGGCGAACGTCTACGCAGCGCTGGAGCTCGGGGTCGCGACTTTCGACAGCTCCGTCGCCGGCCTCGGCGGCTGCCCTTATGCCAAGGGAGCGACGGGCAACGTCGCCAGCGAAGATGTGCTCTATCTGCTCGACGGGCTCGGCATCGAGACCGGTGTCGACATGACGCGGCTGCGCATCGCCGGGCAGTTCATTTCCGATTTTCTCCGTCGGCCGACCGCCTCGCGCGTCGCACGGGCGCTCGACGCGAAGAATCCGCTGGTTGCTTAGGCTCGTCGCTTAAAGCATGCGCGACGAAACCGAAGTTCCTTCACCGTGCGTCAGCATCTGCGTCATCGACGAGCCTACCGGCCTGTGTGCCGGATGTTATCGGACGCTTGACGAGATCGCGGGCTGGATCGACCTGTCCGCCGCCGAGCGCCGCGCGGTCGTCGCGAGCCTCGGCTTGCGGCGCGCCTTGTACGAAAGTCAGATCACTCTCCGCCACCCCGCCGATGCCGAGCGCTGACTGGTACTTCGACTTTGTCTCGCCGTTTTCGTATCTTCAGTGCGAGCAACTGCCCATGCTCGAGCGCTCGCTGCGCGTGCGCTACCGGCCGGTGCTGTTCGCCGGCTTGCTCAAGGCCAACGATACCCTCGGGCCGGCGGAAATTCCCGCGAAACGACGTTTCACCTATCGGTTCGTCGTCTGGCAGGCGCGGCAACTCGGGATACCGCTGAAGTTCCCCGCGGCCCATCCGTTCAATCCGCTGCGGCTGCTGCGGCTGGCGATGGCGGCAGACTGCGAGCCCGAAACCGTGCGCAGGATCTTCCGTTTCATCTGGCGCGACGGACGCCTGGGGGATCTGCCGATCGAATGGGCCGAGTTGACCGCCGAGCTCGGTTTCCCCGACGCCGCGGAGCGCATCGCCAGCGCCGAGATCAAGAACGCCCTGCGCCGGAATACCGATGAGGCCATTGCGCGCGGCGTATTCGGCGTACCGACGCTCGTAATCGGCGACGAGTTGTTCTGGGGCGCCGACGCGACCGCGATGGCGGCTGAATACATCGGTGCCGGTTGCCGATATACCGATCCCGAAATGATGCGAGTGGCGAGCCTGCCTGTGGGCGAAGAGCGCGATTCGGCCAAGCGCCGTAGTCCGGGCTGAGGCCCTTCGACAGGCTCAGGGCAGGCTTCGCGCGATGCCCGGGGACTCAGCGCATTTGCCTGGACCGTTCCGGGAATCCCTGGATCACAACCTGCTCCGGATTTCTCTGGGGTCCGGGGTCTTCGCGGGCTACTATCTCTTGCGCGGCGGCAGCTTCGTCGCGCGTGCGGCGGCGGTTTGCTCGGCGCGAAACGCGGCGAGTTTTGCGGCAAGCTTCGCGTCGCTGCGAGCGAGCAGAGCGACGGCGAAAAGCCCGGCGTTGGCGGCACCCGCTTCGCCAATCGCGAATGTCGCTACCGGCACGCCTTTGGGCATCTGCACAATCGACAGGAGCGAATCTGCACCGCGCAGATACTTCGACGGAATGGGCACGCCCAGCACCGGCAGCGTTGTTTTCGCCGCGAGAACGCCGGCCAGGTGCGCGGCCCCGCCCGCGCCGGCGATGATGCAGGCAAGCCCGCTCGCGGCCGCGCGCTCGGCGTACGCGAACGAATCGTCGGGCGTGCGGTGCGCCGACAGGACCCTTGCCTCGTGCGGCACCCCGAAGGCGGCGAGTTGGGCGACCGCGTGCTGCATGATCTCCCAATCGCTTGCGCTGCCCATCACGACGCCCACTCTGGGCGTGTTGTTGCGTCGAGCCATGAATATCCCCGTAGGCCGCGCGCGGATCGGTAGCACGGCGCATTTGCTTAAATGCGATTTTACCATCGACCGCGCGCGCGGCCGGCGAAAGCGAGGATGAAGGACTTGTCGGACGTGGGCCGCTCGCCGAGAATGCACTTCTAGGAAACCGATGGCCGCGTCAACTCATCGCCCTCCCGCCACGCGGCTTTGCGCGGCACTCGCGTTTGCCCTTGCCGCCTGCATCGCTTTTGCGGCTCGCGCGCAGCCGAGTGACACCGATTTCATCGCAGCGCGCGACGCGTACCGCGCCGGCGATTCGGCGCGGCTCGAGCGCGTCGCGCCGCGTCTCAAAGGCCATCTTCTCGAGCCCTACGTCGCGTACTGGCAGCTAAAGCTCAAGCTGGACGACGCCGAGCCCGCGGCGGTGCGAAGCTTTCTCGACCGCCACGCGGACCTTCCGCTGGCAGATCGATTACGCAGCGATTGGCTCAAGTCGCTCGGCAAACAAAGAGCGTGGGCGCTCTTCGCGGCGGAGTATCCCAAGCATGGCGCCGAAGACGTCGAGCTCGCGTGCTATGCGGCTCAATTCCGGTCGCAGCCAGGCTACGAAGGCGACAACGCCGCGACCGACGTCCGGCGGTTCTGGTTCAGCGGGCACGAACAACCCGAATCGTGTCAGCCGCTCTTTGCCGCAATGCGCGCGCAAGGTACGCTGACGTCGCGCGATATCTGGGCGCGGTTCCGGCTGGCACACGAAGCCGGAAATTTCCGCCTGGCGGCAAGGATCGCCGGCGAGTTGCCGCCAGCCGAGCGGCCCTCGCCGCGCGACATCGAGCGCATCGACCGCGGTGCGCGCGCCGCGCTTGCCAAGGCGGACTTTCACTTTTCTTCGCCGCCCGGACGCGAGCTCGCGCTGTATGCGCTCGACCGCGTCGCAACGACCGATGCGATGGCTGCGCACGACGCATGGGTCAGGTGGCGCGCGCGGCTTCCCGAGGCCGACCGTGTCTACGGCAATCTGCTCGTCGCTTACAACGCCGCGCGCCAGCTCTCGCCCGACGCGAATACATGGTATCGCGACACCGATGGCGCAGCGCTCACCGAACCCCAACACGCCTGGCGCGTCCGCGCCGCCTTGCGCGCCGGCGCATGGGCCGACGTCGCCCGCGCAATCGATGCGATGCCGTCGGGCGAGGCGCAGGAACCCGCTTGGCGCTACTGGAAGGCACGCTCACTCGCCGTGTCCGGACAAAACGACGACGCGACCCGGATATTCGGCGGCTTGGCCACCGAGCATCATTTCTACGGTTTTCTTGCCGCCGATGCGCTGGGCGCGAGCGTCATGCCTTTGAGCGAGCCCTTGACGCCCGATCCCGTGGCGCTTGCCGCGTTCGGGGCGCGTCAAGCGGTGCAGCGCGTCATCAAACTCTCCGCGCTCGACTTGCGACCCGAAGCGCAGCGCGAATGGGTCAGCGTCGTCCGCGGGCTCGATGATGAGGGCTTGTTGCTCGCCGCTTCGTACGCGCAGCGCAATCGCCTTTATGACCGGTCGATCAACACCGCCGACCGCACCCAGCGGCGGCACGACTTCGGCTTGCGCTATCCGACGCCATACCAGACGGAGATCGGCAGCGCCGCGCGGCAGAACGGCCTCGATGTGGCGCTGGTGTACGGCCTGGTGCGCCAGGAAAGCCGTTTCGTGTCCGACATCGTTTCCGCGGCGGGTGCGGTCGGACTCATGCAGTTGATGCCGCCGACGGCGCGCTGGGTGGCACGAAGGGCCGGCCACGTTTCCCCGAACACTCCGAAGCTCGACGATCCTGCGCTCAACATAGAACTGGGCGCGCAGTATCTGCGTTATGTCCTCGACAAGCTCGACGGCCTGCCGGTGCTCGGGGCCGCCGCGTATAATGCCGGTCCGGGACGAGCACAGGCGTGGCGGGCGCCGGTGCCGCTGGAAGGCGCGATCTACGTCGAGACGATCCCGTTCAACGAGACGCGGGATTACGCGAAGAAAGTGCTGGCGAACGCGATGTTCTACCAGGCACAGCTCGGCTTGCGCTATGTCACGCTGAAAGACCGCCTCGGCGTCGTCGCGCCGCGCGGTGGCGCCGCGGGGATCGACAACGACGCCGCAATTCCCAACGCCGTTCTGCCCGCGGATCGCGGCGACACCCCGCGATGAGCACGGCCAGAATCCTGGTGCTCGGCGGCAGCGGTTTCGTCGGGCGTCATATCGTGGCGCGATTGGTTGCCGCGGGTCGGAACGTCGTCGTGCCGACGCGATACCGTGAGCGCGCCAAGCATCTCATTCTGCTGCCTACGGCGGACGTTCTCGAGGCGGACATCCACGATCCGCTGGCGCTCGAGCAACTCGCGGCCGGCGCCGACGCGGCGATCAATCTCGTCGGCATCCTCAATGAGACGCGCCGCGGCGATTTCGAGCGCACGCACGTCGAGCTTCCGCGCAAGGTCATCGCCGCGTGCCGTGCGACGCGCGTACCGCGGTTGTTGCACATGAGCGCGCTCAACGCCGACGGCAACGCACCGAGCCGTTACCTGCGCAGCAAGCGCGAAGCCGAAGCGCTCGTCGCCGCTTCCGGCCTTGCCTGGACGATCTTCCAGCCCTCGGTGATCTTCGGTCGGGAGGATTCGTTCCTCAACTTGTTTGCGCGCCTCGAGCGCTTTCTGCCGGTGATCGCGCTCGCCTGCGCCGACGCGCGGTTCCAGCCGGTCTACGTGGGCGACGTCGCCAACGCATTCGTGCATGCGGTCGACGACGACCGCACGCACCGCATGCGCTATCCCCTGTGCGGCCCCAAGGTGTATACGCTGCGGGAGCTCGTCGCCTACGCCGGGGAGCTCACCGGGTACGATCGACCTATCGTGCCGCTCGGCCCTGCGCTGTCGAAGCTTCAGGCACGCGTCCTCGAAGTGCTCCCCGGAAAGCTGATGAGCCGCGACAACCTGGCGTCGATGGAGCTCGATAACGTCTGTAACTGCGAGTTCCCGGCGGTCTTCGGATCGAATCCGACCGCGTTGGAAGCTGTCGCGCCGGACTATCTGACGCCGACGGCGACGCGAAGCCGATACTCCGGCCTGCGCGCGCAGGGTGGGCGCTGAAGGCCAGAGCGGAGTGCTCCGCGCGACGCCGCCTTCAGGAGACAATGACGCGTCGCACCGCGGGTCCGGCATGAAGACGTATCGCGTCGGCGGCTCGGTGCGCGACGAGCTGCTCGGAAGGCCGCTCGCCGATCGCGATTACGTCGTCGTCGGCGCCACGCCGGACGAATTGCTCGCGCGCGGATTTCGCCCGGTCGGCCGCGACTTTCCCGTGTTCCTCCACCCTGAGACGCACGAGGAATACGCGCTGGCGCGCACCGAGCGCAAGACCGGACGCGGGCACCAAGCCTTCAGTTTTCACACCGCGCCAGGCGTTACCCTCGAGGAAGATCTCGCGCGGCGTGACCTCACGATCAATGCGATGGCGCGCGCCGACGACGGAACCTTGATCGACCCCTTCGGCGGCGCGAAGGATTTGCGTGCGGGCATATTGCGCCACGTCAGCCCGGCGTTTGCGGAGGACCCGCTACGCGTGCTGCGCGTCGCGCGCTTCGCTGCCCGCTTCGGCTTCGCGGTCGCGCCGGAAACCGAGGCGATCATGCGTGCGATCGCCGCCGGGGGCGAGCTTGCGGCGTTGACGGCGGAACGAGTCTGGCAGGAGTTCGCCCGGGCACTGCTGGAAGCGACTCCATCGCGATTTTTCGCCGCGCTGCGCCGCTGCGGAGCGCTCTCGCAGCTCTTCCCCGAAGTCGATGCCCTGTTCGGCATGCCTCGCCGCGGCGGCGACGCCGAGATCGATGCGGGTATTCATTGCATGCGCGCGCTCGACCATGCCGCGGCTGCCGGCGAGCCTCTGCCGGTACGTTACGCAGTGCTGGCGTCGAACCTGGGACAGCCGGCGAGCGCGCGCGCGCGGCCGGGCGATCGCGTCGCGCAAAGCGTGCGGCGCGCGGCGATGCTGAGCCGCCGGCTCAAGGCGCCAACCGATTGTCGCGAGCTCGCCCGGCTTGCGGCGCGTTACGGCCCGGCCGTGCACCGCGCGGCCGAGCTTGCGCCGGCTGCGCTGCTCGATCTCATGCTCTCTGCCGACGCGCTGCGCCGGCCCGCGCGATTCGAGCAACTGCTACGGGCCTGCGCAGCGGATCGGCAATCGAACTGCGGATCTTCGCGGGCGAATTACCCGCCCGCCGCGAGGCTTGCCGCCGCGCTCGGCATCGTGCGCGGGGTCGATGCGGGCGCGGTTGTCGCCGCGCGACCGCGCGCCCGGGACGTTCCGCGGCGGGTACGGGCCGCGCGGCTGAAGGCGCTACGCGAGTGGACGAAAACCTTGTAGGGCCGAATTCATTCGGCCGCGGCGCAGCATGGAGCGCGGCGTGCGAATAAATTCGCACCTACGAAACTCGTGTGCACCTAGAAGAAATGCGCCATGCCGAACACGATACCCGCCGGCTTGGCGCCCGGTACCGTGCTGTAGTCGTTGATGTTGAACGTATAACCCGCATTGGCGCGGTTATTGAGCTTGACATATCCGGCATAGAGAAGGGTGCGCAGCGACAACGAATAGCTGTAGGAGAGCTCCCATTGCTCGCTCGCCGAATCCGCGCCCTTGGTCAGACCGCCGATCATGGTGCCCTCTACGGCGCCACCCCTGCCGTTGCCGGCGCGTCCCCAGAACGCGTAGATCGAGCCGCCGCCTACGGGTACGGTCGCCGAAATGCCCCAGAAATCGCGCTTCAAGTCGCCCGTCGGCGTGTCGTATTTGAGCCTTTCGTAAACCGCGCCGACGCGCAGCCCGACGGTGCCGACGATGGTACCGAAGTCGTACGCCGCCGCAATCGACAGCGCGTCGTCGGTCGTATTCGCGAAGCGGACATTGTTGTTGCGCTCGTAGGCCACGCCGAGATCGATCGGCCCCTTGCTGTAGAAGCCGCCGATGCTCACGACGTTCGCGTGCCGCAGCTCGGACAGATGGTCGCCGTTGTTGGCGCTGTCGGCGTTGCCGGAAGAGTCGCGCGTCGAGTATTGCAACGCGCCGCTGAAGCCGCCCAGCGGCGGCGTTTCATAGCGGATCGAGTTGCCCAGCCGTGCGTCGAATCCCCCCTCTACCTTCGACAGCGGTCCCTGCGCCCAGATTGCCGCGGTCGACAGCATCGACGTCGTCAACGTAGGCGCATTGCCGAAGATCGGCAGGATGTCGTCGTAGGGCGTGAGGAACCTGCCCAGCTTGAGCGTGCCCCAGTCGCCCTGGAGGCCGACGAAGGTTTCGCGACCACCCAGGTTGCCTGCGTTCGTGTCGCCGTTGATCGATGACTCGATCTGGAAAATGGCGACCTGCCCGCGACCCAGATATTCGCTGCCGCGTATGCCGAAACGCGACGAGTTGCTGCTCACCCGATTGACCGTCGGGTTCGTGCCGTCGGCCTGCTTGCCGTTGACGAGCTCGAAGTCGAGGTTCAGCGTGCCGTACAGCCGGACGTTGGCGGTCTGAGCCTCTGCCGCCTGGGGAAGCGCGGCGGCACAGGCGATAACCATGACGACGAGCGATTTCTTCATTGAATTTCTCTGCCGGCCGAGCGATCGACGACAGGCCGCGCCCATTGTCGCATGTTGCCTCGCCCGCGGCCCGATGCCGCTACAAACGGTACGCGGTCAGCGTCATCAATCGCGCGGTTCCCCGCATGAGCGCGCGCGCGAGCCAGGGCAAATCTATGGCGCCCGCATCGCGCGCAGCGGCACCGTGCCGCATTTCGTCGTCACGCATTGCGGCGACGATAGCGCGGCTCTTGACGTCACCGGGAGGCAAACGGTCCATGTGACCAGAGAGATGCTCTTCGACCTGGCGCTCGGTTTCGACGACAAAGCCGAGATTCGTGCGATCGCCGGTCATGCCGGCGGCCAGTCCGATCGCGAACGAACCCGCATACCACAAGGGGTTGATCAGACTCGGGCGGTCGTTGAGCTCGGCGAGACGTTGCTGCGTCCATGCGAGATGTTCTTCTTCCTCGCGCGCCGCGTGCGCGAGGCGGCGGCGAATCGCGCCGTCGCGCGCGGTCAGGGCCTGCGCCTGATAAAGCGCCTGCGCGCACACTTCCCCCGTGTGATTGACGCGCATCAGCCCTGCGGCGTGATGGCGCTCGTCGGGCGTGAGCGCGGGCTCCGGCATACCGGCGGCGGGATTCGCGCGCCCGCTCGCGGCGACGCCCGAAAGCGTGCGCAAGGCGCGGTCGAAACCCAGGATCAGATCATCGATCATGCAAGTCTGCGAGTCGCGAGAGCGCATCGCGGTTCCGCGACAGCTGAAAATCGGGTGAAAAAAACGGGCGCCCATCGGACGCCCGGATGATCACTTCAAACCCAGCTGAACCTGGGACTTGCGCGCTGCAGAAGCTTAGAAGAAGTGCACGATGCCGAATACCAAACCGCTCGGCTTTCCGCCTGGAGCGATCGGATACGAATTGATGTTGAACACATACCTTGCGTTGGCTTTGTTGTTGATCCTGGTGTAGCCAGTGTACAGCAGCGTCCGCGGCGACAGGCTGTAGCTATAGCTGACTTCCCAGTGATCCGCCTTGGTGTCGGCACCCTTGACGATGTTGCCCACGTTCGTACCATCCGCCGCACTGCCCTTACCGTCGTTGGCGCGGCCCCAGAACAGGTAAACCTTACCGCCGCCAACGGGGACAGTGCCCGACACGCCCCAGAAGTCACGCTTCAGGTCGCCGGTCGGCGTTTCGTACTTCGTCCTTTCGTACACGCCGGCGAGCCGCAGGCCGAAGCCCGCCATGATCGTCCCGAAGTCGTACGCGAGGGTGGCCGTTATGTCGGTATCCTTCAGGTCCGGACCGCGGACCTTCTGGTTGCGCTCGAAAGCGACGCCTGCGTTCCACGGTCCATTGGCGTAGATCAAGTTGCCGCCGATCACGTAGGCGTGGCGAAGCTCGGACGTATGGTCCCCAGTGTTGGCACCCGTCGTGCCCGACGAGTCGCGCGTGGAGTACTGCCATGCTGTTGTAAAGCCGCTGAAGTTCGGCGAGTCGTAACGCACCGAGTTGCCTAGGCGGGCGTCGAACCCTCCGTCGGCCTTCGAAACTGGGCCTTGTGCCCACAGGGCGGCGGTCGACAGGATTGAGGTTGTCAGCGTCGGCGCATTACCGAAGATTGGGTGCAGGTCATCCTCGGGCATCAGGAACTGGCCCACGGTGAACTTGCCCCAGCTTCCTTGCAGGCCGACGAACGTTTCCCGGCCGCCCAAGTTGCCGCTATTGGTGTCGCCGTTGATCGACGATTCGATCTGGAAGATGGCGTTAAGACCACCGCCGAGGCTTTCGGTGCCGCGCATCCCGAAGCGCGACGAGTTGGTGCTCAGCCGGTTCACCGTCGAGTTCTTCGTGCTCTCGGTCGCAAGACCGACGTTGCAGCCCGCGGCGGTGCCGGGCGCCCCGGTAACGGGTACTGTTGCCGCTGCGCACGTCTTGCCCTTGACGAATTCAAAGTCGAGATTCAAGCGACCGTAGAGCGTCACGTTCGCGGTTTGCGCTTCCGCAGCCAGCGGCAGCGCAAATGCGCCGGCGACGGCAAGAGCGACGAGCTTCTTATTCATGAAGTTTCTCCTTGTAACGGAAAAAATAGGCGAGCAACCAGCTTTTGCGCCTGCCATCGGAACCTTCTCAGGAGGTAGCGAGAAGTTGAGGTCATTGTGCCAAAGCGGCGAATCCATTGGCAAGCTAAAACCCGCGACCCTAAAACCACCTGCGAAGCCTGTTGTTTAATTGCAACAAGACGCCGCTTTTAGCCCAGCGCGGCAGGAGCGTTGCGCCGAGTATAATTGCCGCTACGATCGCCTTAACCGGCGCTCGATTCCCAGGCTCGCAATAATGGTTGCGAACAACGGCTTGCCGACGTTGCGCCCGAGCCAATGCGATATGCGCAAAGGCGCGAGACAGCAATGACCGGATTAGCGGCGGTTGTCGCTGCCGCGGTCAGTTGGGCTGTCCTTGGCACACTGCTCTGGCGCGCGGGCCTTCTGCCCCTCGATGTGCCGAATGCGCGCTCGTTGCACGTGCGCGCGATACCGCGCGGCGGTGGTCTGGCGATCTGGGCGGGCTGGTTCGCGGGAACGCTCTGGTTGCCTGGCGCCAAGCCGTGGCTCGGGCCGCTTGCCGCCGTCATCGCCGTGTCGCTGCTCGATGATCTCCGCGGCGTACGCCCAGCGTTCCGGCTCACGGTACACCTGGCGGCCGCCTCGGCATGGACGTGGCTCGTCGGTCCGCCACTTAACCCCTTTGCCGCCGTTCTGGCGATCGTCTGGATGGCGAATCTCTACAATTTCATGGATGGCAGCGACGGGTTGGCGGGAGCGATGGCCTGCATCGGATTTGGCGCCTATGCGGCCGCAGCTTGGCTGGCGGGGAGTGCTGCCGGAACGCTCTTTCTCGCACTTGCGGCGGCAGTGGTTCCGTTCCTGCTTCGCAATGCGCCCCCTGCCCGGGTCCTTTTGGGCGATGTTGGCGCCGTTCCGCTCGGGTTCCTTGCCGCAGTCTTCGGCATCACGGGATGGCAGGAACGGTGGTGGCCTGCGTGGTTTCCGATTTTGATCTTCCTGCCCTTCATCGCAGACGCGACAGCGACCTTGGTGTATCGGCTGTTGCGCGGGGCGCGCATCTGGCAAGCGCACCGGGAACATTACTATCAGCGACTGGTGCAGATCGGGTGGGGACACGGCCGAACCTTGGCACTCTATGCAGCGCTGATGGTCGCAGTTGCAGGCTCGAGTCTCGTGGTGCTCGCTTGGGCACCTGCCGCGGGCATCGTGTTACTCATTGTCTGGGCGGCGATTCTCGCGGTCATATTCGCGGCGATCGAGTATCATTGGCGTCGGCGAGGAGTGGGATTTGAAGAGAGTAAGGGCTAACTGGCGGGCCTGGCTCGCATTCGTCCACGATATCTGTGCGGCGGGGGTTGCCTGGGGCGGGCTCTATTGGCTTCGCTCCAACATGGACATGCACGAGCCACAGCTTTCCGACATGTGGCACACGCTCGCCTGGATCCTGCCGCTCCAGGCCGGAGTCTTTCTGGCATTTGGCCTCTACCGCGGGCTATGGCGGTTCGCGAGCTTGCCCGACCTGCAGCGCATCGTGCTCGCCGCGGGCCTAGGCGCGGTGGCGATCCCGGTCGTGCTGGTGATGATGCAGTTAACCTCCGTCGTGCCGCGCAGCGTGCTCATTTTGTATCCGCCGGTATTGATCTTTCTCATGGCGGGTAGTCGCTTTACTTACCGCATCTGGAAGGAGCATCGGCTCTACAGCCCGCTCGCGGCGCTCGGCGAGCCGGTGCTGATCCTCGGTGCCGGCGAGGCTGGCGCCCTGCTGACCAAGGAGCTTGCGCATAGCCGCCAATGGCGCGTCGTCGGCCTGCTCGACGACGATCCCGCGAAGCAGGGACGGCTCCTGCGCAACGTCAGTGTGTTGGGACCTATCGCGGAATTGCCGTTGTGGGTTCGGCGTTATGGCGTGCGCACCGTGATCATCGCGCTGCCGTCGGCGGCGCACAGCGTGCGCCGCCGCGTCGCAGAGCTTTGCGCGGCGGCCGGACTCGAGGCGCTTACCGTCCCGTCGTATGAAGACCTGATCAGCGGACGGTCGCAGTTGACAACGATACGTCACGTCGAGCTCGACGACCTTCTCGGTCGCGACCCGGTCGTGCTCGACAGCGCGGGCTTGCGCGAGTGGCTGGGCGACAGGGTGATACTGATCACCGGCGCGGGTGGTTCGATCGGCGCCGAGTTGTGTCGCCAGGTCGCGCGTTATCGGCCCGCCCGGCTGGTGCTCCTCGAGCTGTCCGAGTACGCGCTCTATCAGATCCAGCAGGGGCTGGAAGACGATTTTCCCGGCCTGCCGGTAGTCACGATCGTCGGCGACGTCAAGCATGCCACGCTGATCGAGCAGCTGTTCTCGCGCGAAAAGCCGTCCGTGGTCTTTCACGCAGCCGCGTACAAGCATGTGCCGCTAATGGAAGAGACCAATGCCTGGCAAGCGGTGCGCAACAACGCCTACGGCAGCTGGGTGCTCGCGCGCGCCGCGGTCGCCGCGAAAGTCGAAAAATTCGTCTTGGTTTCGACCGACAAGGCGGTCAATCCGACCAACGTCATGGGCGCGTCCAAGCGCCTCGCCGAGGTGATCTGCCAGAGCTTGCAGAACGGAGGAACGCAGTTCGTCGTGGTGCGGTTCGGCAATGTGTTCGGCAGCGCAGGTAGCGTAATTCCGCGGTTCCGCGAGCAGATCGCCCGCGGCGGCCCGGTGACCGTCACGCATCCGGAGATCACGCGCTACTTCATGTCGCTCTCCGAGGCAACACAACTGCTGCTCCAGGCGGGCCTGATGGGCAGAGGCGGCGAGGTGCTCGTGCTCGACATGGGCGAACCGGTGCGAATCGTCGATCTCGCCCGCGACATGATTCGGCTCTCCGGCGCCGACCCCGACGCGATCCGCATCGTGTTCACGGGGCTGCGCCCGGGAGAAAAGCTCTACGAAGAGCCGCTTGCTTCCGAAGAAACGACGCTGGCGACACCGCATCCAAAACTGTTTATCGCGCACGCCCGCACCAACGGCGGCGGTACCATCGAGCAGATGATCGCGTGGCTGGAGCGCGACCGCGCCGCCGGCGATGCCGAAGTCCGCTCGTGGCTCAAGGCGTGGATTCCCGAATATGTCCCCGCTGGTGACGTACCCGGCGCCGTGGCCAGTGTGGAACCGCTGCTCGCGCGCCGGGCACGCTGAGGTTCGCCGTTCGAGCTACCCGAGCTTGATTCCCAGCGACGCGATCGCCGGCGCGACGGCGTCGACGCTGATCGCGTCCATGCAGCGCGGATGCGGACATTCGGCGAGCGAGCGCCCGCAGCGTCGCACCCAGGCAATCTCGCGCTTGAACAGCACGCGCTGATCGCGGCAGGGGAAAGGATCGACGGTCACTGCGCGACAAGGCATGTCGCGCCAGAACGCCCCGCCGCCGGTAATCGTCGCAGAGCCCGGCCCGAAGAGCACCACAGTGGGTGTTCCGACGACGCGGCCGAGATGCGCGATGCCGGTGTCCGGGCTCACCAGGATCGAAGCGCCGGCGAGCAGATGCCAGATCTGCGGCAATGACAGCGCGCCGGCGAATGACCGATGCCGCGCCTCGGGGTCGCAGGCGCGAACGATCGCTTCTTCCCCGCACCCCGCGGACCACACCGGCTCGATGCCGCGCACAGCGAAGCGCGAGGCCAGCGTCGCCCAGCGCCCGGGATCCCAGCATTTGAGCGGCGTGCTGGCGCCGACGTGCAGAACGGCGTACGGCCGCGCCGGCAGCGCTGGCATCGGTGCAACGAAGGGGGCGGGCCAACGCGCTGGATGATACGCGGCGGGCGGCGCCCCATCGATCAGGCCGGCAACCATATCTCCCCAGGCCGCGGGTCGGGTGGGATAGCGCCACGACTCGTCAACGGGCCAGCTCTTCGCTGCGCGCCGATCGTCGGCAAAAGCGACGATCCAGCGCGAGTCCAGCGCGAGCGCGAGCCAGCTGAACCGATTGTCCCCGGGAATCAGTGCGAGATCGAAGCCGCGTTCGCGCCACAGCGGCGACGCGGCTGGATGGCGGGGATCCCACCCGATCGCACGCAAGCCGTAGGGTGCGCGCGCGTAAAGAGGCGCGTAGGCTTCGGGCAGCGCCATCACGAGGTCGGCGGCCGGATGGCGCTCGCGAAGCTTGGCAACGAGGGGCGTGAGCATCAGCGTGTCGCCGAGAAGCAGATGATGCGCGATCAGGATGCGCTCCGGGTCGACCGGACGCGAGCGGCGGCCCCCGCTGGCGAGCCGCGAGAGCAGCGCGCGGGTGATGACCTGCGCGCGGCCGCTGAAGCGGCTGGGGCGTTCAGCGGTAGCGGTTGCCATGGGCTGCGCGGCGAAACACGGCGTCCATGCCATCGAGCATCGTGTCGATGCCGAACTTTGACTGTGTGCGTTCGCGCGCCGACCAGGCGAGCCGCGATGCGAGCGCAGCGTCGCCGAGCAGGCGGTCGATCCCCGCCGCGAGCGCCACCGCGTTCTGCCTGGCGACGACCAACGCGGTCGTATCGTGGATCGCGATCTCGCCGATCGCGCCGGCGGCGGTTGTCACGCAAGGAATGCCGACGGCCATCGCCTGCAAGAGCGCTTGCGGCACGCCTTCGTTGGCGTATGAAGGCAGCGCAAAAACGTCGAATGCACGCAGCCATGGCGCCACATCCTCGCGATTGCCTACCAGGCGCACCCTCTCGCCCAAGCCCAGTTCACGCACTTGGGCTTCGAGCGCGTTCTTCTGCGGGCCGTCGCCGACGATGGCGAGCCGTGCCTCGCGATGCGCGAGCAGCGTCATCGCCTCGACGAGAAAGCGGTGGCCCTTCCAGCTGCGCAGCGTCGCCACGATGCCGATGAGGGGCGCATCCTCGGGCAGCTGAAGCGCGCGGCGCGCGGTCCGCTTGTCCCCGGGCGCGAAATGTTTGAGGTCGATGCCGGTAGGGATCGATGTGACCCGCGCGGGTGATACCCCGGCGGCACGGATCAATTGCTGGCGGATCGCTTCCCCCGTGGTGACGATCTCGGCCGTGGCCCTGGCATACAACCAGCGCGTCGCCGCGCCGGTCGGTATGCGCGCCGAGATGTGGCGAGTGCGCACCAGCGCCGGAGGGCGCCGCCGACCAAGCCAGAACGCGCGACAGGCGAGCGCCGCGAGCCAGCTATCGGTGGAGCTGTGACTGTTGACGACGTCGACGCGTTCGTTGGCGAGCACGCGGCGCAACGCGACGAGACCCGCGGGCGTCTTGCGGCCGATCGGCAAGGCGATGACCGGCACGCTGAATCGCTCCGCTTCGTCGAAGATCGGCGCACTGCGCGGTGCGGCGAGCCGCACGTCGTGGCCGCGGCGGCGCATGCCCGCGGCCTCGGTAAGAATCCGTATCTCCTGGCCGCCCCACCCGAGCGAGGACTCCGTGTGCAGAATCCTCACCGCGATCAGGCAACTGCGGTTGCAGTCGCGAATTGAATTCGGTGCAGCTTGGCGTATAGGCCGTCGCGCGCGAGCAGCTCCGCATGCGTTCCCTGCTCGACGACGCAGCCGGCGTCGAGCACGGCGATCCGGTCGACGCGCTCGATCGTCGACAACCGGTGCGCGATTACGATCGTCGTCCGGCCGCGCATGAGCGTCTCCATCGCTGCCTGCACGTGGCGTTCCGATTCGGAATCGAGCGCCGAGGTCGCCTCATCGAGGATGAGGATGGGTGCGTTCTTGAGAATGGCCCGGGCGATCGCCAGGCGCTGGCGCTGGCCGCCGGAGAGCCGAACGCCGTTCTCGCCGACGATGGTCTCGAAACCCTCGGGCAACGCATGGATGAAATCCAGCGCGTGCGCTGCGGCGGCGGCGTCCTCGATCGCGTCGCGCGGTGCGTGAGCCATGGCGCCGTAGGCGATGTTCGCCGCGATTGTATCGTTGAACAGAATGACTTCCTGGCTGACCAGCGCGATCTGGCTGCGCAGGTTCGCGAGCGTGAGCTCATCGATGTTGTTTCCGTCGAGAAGAATGCGCCCGGCGGTCGGCTGATAGAAGCGGGGGACGAGATTCACCAGCGAGGTCTTGCCGCCGCCGGAGGGACCGACCAGCGCGACGCTCTCTCCCGGAGCAATCGTCAGGCTCACGTCGGACAGCGCGTTCTTGTCGCGGCCAGGATAGCGCAGCGACACACGATCGAACTTGACCTCTCCGCGGACGTGCGCGAGCTGGAGCTTGCCGCGGTCCTCCTCGGGCTTCTGATCGATCAAGGCGAAGATGCTTTCGGCGCCGGCAAGGCCTTTCTGAATGTTGGCGTTCACGCCCGAAAGCGCGCGGAACCGATCGAGAAGCGTCAGCAGCGAAATCACGTACGCCGCGAACCGCGCGGCATCGAAGCCCCCCACCTCGCTTTCCTTCAGCGCGATATAGACGATGACTCCGGCCGCGCAGGCGACCACGAATTGCAATAGCGGCGAGCCGGCGGCACTCGCCGACGATTGCTTGCTCATCGACTGACGCAGCTTGTTGGCGCCGGCAACCGCGCGCGTTCTTTCGTAGTGTTCGCCGCCGAAGATCTTGACCACGCGTTGAGCCCCGATGATTTCCTCGAGAACGTGGGTGATCGAGCCTGTGCGCTGTTGCACGTCGCGCGCGACGCGACGAAGCCGCCGGCTGAAATAGCGAATCACTACGGCGACGATCGGCACGATGACGATCAGGCTCAGCGTCCACCGCCAGTCGAGCCAGAACATGAAGCCGAGCTGGCCCGCGATCGTCAGCGCGCTGCGCACCGAAGTCGTGATTGCCGACGACGTGGCGGCGGCGAGCTGATAGGCGTCGAACGTGAACTTTGAGATCAACCGCCCCGATGACTGCGAATCGAAGTATGAGGTCGGCAGAGAAAGGAGCCGGTCGATCATTTGCCGGCGCAGGTCGAACACGACGCGATGACCGGTCCATGCCATTCCGTATTCCGACACGAACGATCCGAGCCCGCGAAGCAGAAATACCGTCACGATGTACACTGGAAGCAGCAGCGTCATCGCCGGGTCCGGCTTCTGAAACGTTCTTACGATCGGGATGACCAATACCGCCATGACCGTGTCGCCGGCGGCGACCACGACCATGCCGACGATCGCCAGCGCGAACACCCACCAGTACGGGCGGACGTAGCGAAGCAGGCGCTTGTAGAGCAGCAGGCCGGGCGACACGGTGAAAGGCAGGGGCGGCGATGACCGCCGGAGATGGGCTGGAGTGCCGCGCATTATAGCGCAGCGCCGACGGTGCCTGCGGCAGCGAATCCGTGGCGACGACTCGAGTGCCTTAGTGACGAGCCGGCATCGCTGCATGCGCCGCGGCGAGCAGATCGCGATACAGCAGCACGAGCTGCAGCGTCATCGCGGCAGGAGTCAGCGGCTGCACCGCCTCGCGTCCGCGCGCGCCGAGTGTCGCCCGCGCGCTCGCGTCGGTCAGCGTCATCATGTGCCAGGCGAGCGAATCGACGTCACGCGCAGGACAGACGAACCCGGCGTCATTCTCCACGATGAGCTCCGCCGCGCCGCACTTTGTGCTCGTGACTACGGGCAGCGCGCAAGCCATCGCCTCGAGCGCCGCATTGGGGCAGGGGTCATACAAGGTCGGCAAGACGAACGCGTCGGCCGCTCCGTAGAACGGCCGCGGATCCTCCTGCGCTCCGAGCAGCGCAACGCGGTGTCCGATACCCAGATCTCGCGCCAGACGCTTATAGCGCCCGCGCGCCTTGTCGCGGCCGACGACGAACAGATACGTGTCGCCGGGAAGCCGCGCCAGCGCCGCGATCGCGCGCGCTACGCCCTTGCGGACGTAACCCGAGCCGACCAGCAGGAACACGGTCGCATTCTCCGGCACGCCGAGCTTCGCGCGCACCGCGGCGCGGTGCTGATTCAATTGCGGCGAGAAGACGTCGCTGTCGACCGCGTTATAGATGACGGAGAGCTTCTCCTCGGGCACGTCGAAGCGTTCGCGGATTTCGTCGCGCACCATCTTCGAGTTGCAGATTACCGCGCGCAACGCCGGGCTCGCGAAGAGACGCCGCTCCATTTCCAGCACGTAGCGGTGATACGGACTCCATTCGACGAAGCGGCGCGCGAGCGTGGGCCCGTCGCGCAGCCGTTCCTCGAGCCAGATCTGATGCACGCCGTCGCCCGCCCGATAGACGTCGCAACACAACAGGCGCTCGTGCGACTGCACCAGCTCGGGCGGCTTGCGGGCGATCGTGCCACAAACGGCGCGGGCGAATCCCCAATCGCGCCAGAGGCGGCCGAGGTAAAGCGGATTGCAGAGCACGGGCTCGATCAACTGCAGGCGCGTCTGAGGCCAGCGCCGCGTATAAAGCGTGATCGCGATGCCGCGCTCGAGCAGCGCCTCGAGCGCGGCTTCAACAAAACGCTCGGCGCCCCCGTAGGGCGTATAACTCTGGCGGATGATCGCGAGCCTCATCGCGACGAGCGTTGGTCGGTTTCGGCGAGCACTTGCAGGAGCGCGGCGTGCACGCGCTCAACCGGCAGCATCGTAAGGCACTCGGATACCTTGCCCCCACCGCAGCCGTCGTTACCGCAGGGCCGGCACGGATGGTCCATGGAGGCGACGACGCGATGTGGCACCCGCCATGGCCCCCATTCGACGTCTCCGCTCGGGCCGAAGAGCGCAACCAACGGCGTGCCCATCGCGGCCGCGATGTGCATCGGCGCGGAGTCGACACCGACGAATGCTCGTGCATCTCGAGTCAGCGCTGCCAGCTCGCGCAGACTGAGAGTCCCCGTCAGATCTGTCACGTTGAGACGGGCCCGCTCGGAGAGCAAGGTGAGAATCGCCTCGACCAGCTGCCGCTCGCGCGCGTCGGGCGCGCCGGTCACGACGACTCGCCAGCCGTCGGCAACGATCGCTTCGACCAACGCCGCGTAGCCTTCGGCCGTCCAGCACTTGAACAGCCACCGCGAGCCCGGATGCAACTGGATGAAGCGCCGCCGCTCGAGTCCGTATTGCGCGAGGAGCTCGCGCGCCCGCGCGGCGTCGCGCTCGCCGGGCACGAGAACCAGCCCGCGGTCCGCGATCGCCGGTTGCAGACCGAGCCGCCGCAGCGCATCGAGATTGCATTCGACGGTGTGACGCGGGCGCGCGCGCGGCAGTCGATAGTAGTGGCTGAAACTGCTTCGCCACAACCAGTGCGCGCGCGGCAGCTCGCGCCCGACTGCATAGCGCGGTCGCAGAAGTCGCGTGAGCCACGCGCCGCGCGGATGCTCGGTCAGATGCACGATGAGGTCGTATCTCCGGGCGCGCAGCCTGCGCAGCAACCCGGCTTCGGCGCCGAACTGGGAGAAGACGCCGCGCCGTTTCCATTCGCGGTCGATCGTGAAGAGCTGCGCGATTGCCGGATGACCTTCGAGCAGGGGCGCGGTTTCCTGGTACACGAGCGCGTCGATTTCGGCTGCGGGCAGCGCGCTCTTCAGCACCGTGAACACCGGCGAAGCCAGCAGCACATCTCCGTGATGGCGGAGCTTGGTGACCAGGACGCGGCGCACGAGACTGGTGTCGATGGCGTCCGGCGGCGCGTTTTGCATCCGCGGAAGATACCAAAGCCCCTTGTCGGTTACAAACCTGCAGCGCGTTGCCAGTCAGGGCTTACTTGTCGATAAAGTGGCGCGGTTACTTTGTTTGCGCACGTTCGGGTAGAATCGCCGCAACCCGAGACGCAACCGAAGCGACCTCTCCGCCATGCCCCTCGAGGCCGCCTCCGCTGCGCTCAAAGCCCAGATTCTGGCGGAGGCCCTGCCCTACATTCAGCGTTTTCACGACAAGGCGATCGTCATCAAATACGGCGGCAACGCGATGACCGAGGCCGCGCTCAAGTCGAGCTTCGCTCGCGATGTCGTCATGTTGAAGCTGGTCGGCATGAACCCGGTCATCGTGCACGGAGGAGGACCGCAGATCGGCGACCTGCTGAAGACAATGGGCATTCCGAGCGAGTTTCGCCAGGGCATGCGCGTCACCGACGAAAAGGTCATGAACGTCGTCGAAATGGTTCTGGGCGAGCTCAATCAGGAGATCGTCGGCCTGATCAATCAGCACGGCGGCCGGGCGGTCGGCCTGACCGGCCAGGACGGGGCATTCATCCATGCCCGCAAGATGTTGCTCAAGAGCGACACCAACGACAGCGAGTTCGTCGACATCGGCTTGGTCGGCGAGATCGAGCGCATCGATCCGGAGCTCATTCAGCTCCTGGATTCCCGCGACTTCGTGCCCGTGATCGCGCCGATCGGCGTCGGCAAGGACGGCGAAGCCTACAACATAAACGCCGATCTCGTGGCCGGCAAACTTGCCGAAACGCTCAAAGCCGAAAAGCTCGTACTGATGACCAACACCGCGGGCGTGCTCGACAAGGACGGCACGCTGCTCACCGGCCTGACCGCCGGCGAAATCGAAGGCTTGTTTGCCGACGGCACGATTCAGGGCGGCATGCTGCCCAAGATGGGCTCCGCGCTCGAGGCGGTGAAAAACGGCGTGCGCAGCTCGCACATCATCGATGGTCGCGTCGAACACGCGTTGTTGCTCGAGGTGCTCACCAACGAAGGCGTGGGCACGATGATCAAGGCAGGTTGAGAGCGCGAAGGAGCGTCTCGATGGCGACCAAACCTGGCGAACGCCGGCTGCAGATCCTGCAGACGCTGGCAGCGATGCTCGAAAACCCGCGCGGAGAGAAGATCACCACCGCGGCACTCGCGGCGCGGCTGGACGTTTCGGAGGCCGCGCTCTACCGCCACTTCGCGAGCAAGGCTCAGATGTTCGAAGGCTTGATCGAGTTCATCGAGTCGACGCTGTTCTCGCTCGTCAACCGCATCACTACCGATACGACCGACGGCGTCGCACAGGCGGCGCAGATCGTCTCGGTATTGCTGGGATTCGCGGAAAAGAATCCCGGCATGACGCGGGTGCTGATCGGCGATGCGCTGGTGAACGAAGACGAGCGGCTGCAGGTCCGCATGAACCAGCTCTACGAGCGCGTCGAGGCGGCGTTGCGGCAGGCGTTCAAGATCGCGCAGGCAGGCGGTGCGTGGACGGGCGATCCCATCGCCGAGGCCAATGCGTTACTGGCATTCGTGCTCGGGCGCTGGGCGCTGTTCGCGAAGTCGGGATTCAAGCGCCTCCCGCAGGAATACTGGGAAACACAGCGCAAGTTTTTTTTCGGGTAGCGGCGCGAGCCCGCGGCGAGGGCCCCCGCGAGCGAAGCGGCGGGGATCGCGCGTGGCGAGTCGACGCTTAGCGGCCGACGCGGCACATCCCAATTTGCACGGCTGGATAAGGAGGCCGCGGCGCGAGCGTGAAGCTAAGCCGCCTGCACGGTCGACGGCGCCAGCCTGCAGCCATTGATGCGCCAGCGACCGCTGGCTTGCTTCTCCAACGTGTAGAGCGCGACCTGGACCGTGTTGTCGGGCGCGATCAGCCGCAGCGGCTGGATGACGATGCCGTCGATGACCGCGCCCTCGAGGAACTCGGTATAGCGCGCGACGAGAAGCGGCGAATACGCGCCGCGCACCATGGCCATGAACGTCAGCGCGTCGCCGAACTGAGCCTGGATTCCCGGGCTGGCGAACGAGAAGGCGCGGTCATCGTCTCCGGCACGGAGCGCCGCGAGCTGCTGCGAGACCACCTTCCGGATCGCCTGCCAGTCCGCTTTGGCAACCTTTGTTTCGACCGCGTGCGCGAGCGGGGCAGACACCGGCCACAGCGCTGCAGCGAGCGCGCGCGCGAGGAATGCGCGCCGCGCGAGAGAGGCTGTCGCGTTCGTCACCGCGCTGCCACGCCGCACACTGGACACGCCGGGTCCTTGACGACGGTGAGCTCGCGCCATTCCATCGTCAGCGCGTCGATAAGGAGCAGCCTTCCCGCGAGTGAACGGCCGGCGGAGGCGAGCAGCTTGAGGGCTTCCGCCGCCTGCGTTGCGCCGACGATGCCCACGAGAGGAGCGAATACGCCCATCGTCGCGCAGCGCGTTTCCTCAAACTCGTCGCCCTCGCCGAACAGGCAGTGGTAGCAGGGATTCGCCGGATCGCGGGCGTCGAAGACCGCGATCTGGCCGTCGAAGCGGATCGCCGCGCCCGAGACAAGCGGCTTTTTCGCGGCGACGCAGGCGCGGTTGACCGCATGGCGCGTCGCAAAGTTGTCCGTGCAGTCGGCCACGACGTCCGCGGCCGCCGCCAGCGGCGCCAGCGCATCCAGACCCACGCGGTCGGCGAGTTGGACGACGCGCACCTCGGGATTGACGGCGGCGATGCGCGCGGCCGCTGCTTCGACTTTCGGGCGGCCGACGGCATCGGTATCGAAGAGGATCTGCCGCTGGAGATTGGTGAGATCGACGCGATCGGCGTCGATCAGCGTCAGCGTACCGACGCCCGCCGCCGCGAGGAACTGCGCGACGGGATTGCCTAGACCCCCGATGCCGACGATGAGAGCGTGCGACTCTGCAAACCGTTGCTGCGCGTCGACACCGAGCTCGGAGAGCAGGATGTGCCGGCTGTAGCGCAGGAGCTGGGTGTCGTCCATGGACGGCGGCCGTTGCGGGCGGTGAGGCGCATGCGGAAAGGGCAAAGACAAGAACGCCCGGACATGCCGGGCGTTCTCGGGCTGCACTCCGCCGGCTGAGGCTACGGCTTCGCTTGCGCCGCTACCGCTTTGCTCGAGGCGATTACCGGCTGGCCTTTGAGCTGGTTCATCGCCTGCTGCAGCTGGAAGTCGTCAGTCGCGCCGAATTCGAAGCGCGGCGGCAGCGTGTCGGGGTCGACCTTTGCCACGGGCTTGCCTTCGTTCTTGGCGACGGGCTGCGCGGACGCGGTCTTGCCCTTCATGAGCGCTGCATCGCCCGGCGTACCCGGGGCCGGTGTTTGCAGATGATGGTCGAGATTGGCTTCGCGCAGGCGATTGGGCGAGTCGCGCCCGTCGTCGACCGCGACGTCGGGCTCGATACCCTTCGCCTGGATCGAGCGGCCGTTCGGCGTGTAGTAGCGTGCCGTCGTAAGCTTGAGACCTGTGTTGTGTCCGAGCGGCAGGATGGTCTGCACCGAACCTTTGCCGAAGGTCTGCGTGCCCATCACGATGGCGCGCTTGTGATCCTGCAGTGCGCCGGCCACGATCTCCGATGCCGACGCGGTTCCGCCGTCGACGAGCACGACCATAGGCACCGTCTTGATCGCCGGAGGCAGATCGCGCAGGTAGTCTTCGCCTCGGCTGCGCAGATAGTTGTCCTTGCTCGCGGACAGGCGCATGCGCGCGTCGGGCGTGCGGCCGTCGGTGTAGACGACCAGCGCATCCCTGGGCAGGAAAGCCGCGGAGACGCCGACGGCGGTCGGCAGCAGTCCGCCCGGGTCGGTGCGGACGTCCAGCACCAGGCCGACGAGCTCGCCTTGCTTGTACAGATTCTTGATCGCCTTGGCGAGATCCTCGCCGGTGCGCTCCTGGAACTGGCGAATGCGGATGTAGCCGTAGCCGGGCTCGAGCATCTTGGACTTCACGCTCTGGACGACGATTTCCTCGCGCTTCAAGGTGAAGGTCAGCGCGGTATCGAGTTCCTTGCGGGCAACGGTGAGCACGATCTCTGTTCCGGGCTTGCCGCGCATTTTCTGCACGGCATCGGAGAGCGCCATGCCGCGGGTTGAGATGTCGTCGATCTTGACGATCAGGTCGCCCGCCTTGACCCCGGCGCGGAATGCAGGCGTGTCTTCGATCGGCGAGATCACCTTGATGATGCCATCTTCGACGCCGACCTCGATGCCGAGCCCGCCGAACCTGCCCTGAGTCGAAACCTGAAGTTCGCGGAAGGCATCGGCGTCGAGGAAGTCCGAATGCGGGTCGAGCCCGTGGACCATGCCGTTGATGGCTTCGCGGATCAACTTCTCGTCGGGGACCGCCTCGACGTAATCGCTCTTGATCCGGCCGAAAACGGCCGAGAAGAGCTGCAGATCGTCATAAGGGATCGGCAGTCTGGCTTCCTTTTCCGCCATCGCCGAGAAATTGAGACTCAGCAACAGGCCAAGCACCGCTCCCAGACCGATCAATCCCGCCTTCTTCCAGCCATTACGCATCGCGAACCTCTTTTCCGGTACGGCGATCCGCGGATGCGAACCGCAAGACTCTTCTCTGCACCCGATTATACGCCGGTTTTCCGGCTCGCAAGCTTGCAGGCCAGAGACCCGGCCGCGATTTCGCGGCCCGATTGATCGACGCATGTCGCCGATCGGCTATTCCGCCATCGAGCTGACCGGAATGATGAGCAAGATGCCACTCGTCTCAAGTGGCCGTGCGGCGGTGGCGACCTGACCGGCGGCGTCGAGCCACATGTAGCCTGCAACCGCCGGGTGCGGCCGGTGAAAGCGTCACGCCCTGCCGCTAGCCTGCAATCGACAGCGGGGCCCGCGCCATGGTTCCCGTAGCCACGCCACGATCGATCGCGCTCGGGACTGCGATATCATTTCGGCTGTTTGCATGATTGCACGCAACCTACTGTGGACCTGCAATTTCTCGAAAATAACTGGTGGCTGATCCTCGCCATGATCGTCTCCGGCGGAATGTTGCTGTGGCCGCTGATCGGGTACCGCTGGTCGTCGGTCCGCGAAATCGGAGCGATGGAGGCAACGCAGCTCATCAATCGGCGCAATGCGCTGATGCTCGACGTGCGCGAGCCGAAGGAATACGAGGGTGGGCGGGTCCCCAATGCGGTGCACTTGCCGCAATCGCAGCTCGCGAGCCGCGGCCACGAGCTCAAAAAAATGACGGGGCGTCCGGTGATCGCTTATTGCGACCGCGGCCAGCGCAGCCGAATGGCTGCCTCCGCGCTGACCAAGCTGGGCTTCGCGGAGGTCTACACGCTCCGCGGGGGCCTGCGCGCCTGGAGCGATGCGGGATTGCCGGTCGAGAAGGGCGCTTGAGACGCAGAGCCCCGCGCCTAACCATGTCCTCACCCCTGAACGCTCTCCCGCCGGGAGCGGGGAGCTTAGTGCGTCGCTGCGCGGCGATACAGTAATGACGAGGATCATGATGTACGCGACGGCGATCTGTCCGTTCTGCGTGCAGGCAGAGCGGCTGCTCCGCGCGAAAGGCGTGGCGGACATCGCCAAAGTGCGAGTCGATCTCGAGCCGGCGCGCCGTCAGGAAATGATGCAAAAAACGGGTCGCCGCACGGTCCCGCAGATATATATCGGTGCGCTGCACGTCGGCGGCTACGATGATCTGGTCGCGCTCGACCGCGCGGGCAAGCTTGGTCCGTTGCTGGAAGAGCCGACCTAAGGTAGGGCGCCGACCTCGTCTCCGCGCTACGGTATAATTCGAAGTTTCGCCGTCCAACAGACTTCAACCAGGAATCCGCATGGCCGAACCGCAAATCCCCACCGGACCGACCCTGAAGATCGAGAAGATCTATGTCAAGGATCTATCGCTCGAAAACCCGGGTGCGCCGCAGTCGTTCACGATCCAGGAATCGCCGCAGGTCGAGGTCAGCCTGCGCAGCCGCGGCGAGCAGATCGAGGAGGGCGTCTTCGAATGCGTGCTCATCATCACCGTGACCGCCAAGACGGGCGACAGGACGCTGTTTCTGGTCGAGGCGGCGCAAGCCGGCATATTCAGGATCGACGGTGTGCCGATGTCGGATATCCAGCCGATTCTGGGCATCACCTGTCCGAACGTGCTGTTTCCGTACATCCGCGAGGCGATCGCCGACGCGATCATACGCGCGGGATTTCCCCCGGTGCATCTCGACCCGATCAACTTCGAGGTGCTCTATCAGCAGCAGCTGGCGAGCATGCAGCAGCCGCAGGTCGCCGCGCAGGCGTAGGCCGACCGCATGGTGAGGCGTGCTCTCGGTTTGCTGCTGCCTCTCGCCCTGTTTGCCGGAGGCGCCGCCGCGGAGTTCCGCTCGACGGCCGACGCGGCAGTGCTCTACGACGCGCCGTCGGTCAAGGCCAAGCCGCTTTATGCGCTGGGCCGCGATTATCCGCTCGAGGTCATCGTCAACGTCGAAGGCTGGCTCAAGGTTCGCGACGCGGGCGGCACCGTTGCCTGGGTCGAGAAGAAATCGGTCGGCGAAAGGCGCGTGCTGTTGGTGCGCACGTCCGTAGCCGATATCCTCGCCAATCCCGACGCATCCGCACCGGTGGTGTTCAAGGCCGAGCAGAACGTCCTGCTCGAGCTCGTCGATCCCGCTTATGTGACCACGACGCCGGGTTGGGCCAAGGTCCGGCATCGCGACGGGCAGGTGGGATATGTACGTATCCAGCAGGTCTGGGGCCTGTGACAGGCTAACGCAACGCTGCTGCGCGGCTGGTCTTCTTCGTTGGGCTCACTGGCAACTGAGCGCTCGGCGCTCGCCGTACCTCTTATGTGCTTTCTCGCGCCTCGCCGTGGGACCTCAGTTGGGGGGGCATCCGAGCCTGCTCGCGACGCGTTGCCTTACCCTGCACTCTGATTTCTTGCGCTGGAACCGATGATGGACACCGTTGCGATCCTCGGCGCGGGCGCTTGGGGAACGGCGCTGGCGGTGCATCTCGCCCAAGCCCGCTCACCACCGTCGATCCGGCTGTGGGCGCGCGACCCCGACCAGGTTCGTGCGCTGACCATGACGCGCGAAAACGCGCGCTATCTTCCCGGCGTCGCCTTGGATTCGGCGGTTACCGTCAGCGCAGATCTGCGCGAGATTCTCGCCGGCGCGTCGTTGCTCCTCGTCGCGACGCCGATCGGCGCTTTGATCGAGGTCGTCACCGCTGCGCGCGGCGCAGGCGACATCCCGCTTTTCTGGATGGGCAAGGGCTTCGTCGCCACGGGCGACGCGCCCGGCGTGGCACTCGCGCACCGCGTTCTCGCGCCTCTCTGGCCGGCCCCCGTCGGCGTCATCTCGGGCCCCAGTTTTGCGGAGGAAGTAGCGCGCGGCCTGCCGACCGCGGTCACGGTGGCGGCGACCGATGCGCTCGCCGCCGAAGACGTGGCGCGGCGCCTGCGCGGCGAGACCTTTCGAGCCTATGTCAGCGATGACCTCACGGGCGTCGAAGTCGGAGGCGCGGTAAAGAATGTCCTCGCAATCGCCGCGGGCGCGAGCGACGGCCTGGGTTTCGGCGATAACGCGCGCGCCGCGATTATCACGCGCGGGCTTGCGGAAACGGGGCGGCTGTCCGCGGCGCTCGGCGGCAAGCGCGAAACGCTGATGGGTCTCGCCGGCCTGGGCGATCTGGTGCTCACCTGCACCGGCGATCTTTCGCGCAACCGCCGCGTCGGGCTCGCGCTGGCGAAGGGGCGGCCGTTGTCCGCGATCTTGAGCGAGCTCGGGCACGTGGCCGAAGGCGTCGCGGCGGCGCGGGACGTGCGCGCTCTCTGCGGCACGCTCGGCGTGGACATGCCGATCTGCGATGCCGTCTATCGCGTGCTCTACGAAAACCTGCCGCCGCGCCGCGCCGTCGAAGCGCTGCTCGCGCGCGAGCCCGGCCCGGAGTTCCAGTGAAGCTGCAGCGAAGGGGAACACTCGACCATGCACTCTTGGCTTCGCCGCGCCCGTGAAGGCGCCGGTTTGCTGCTGATCATGGCGAGCACGCTTGCTGTCGCCGCACCGCCGTTCGAACCGCCGCCAACGCTTGCGCGCCCCGTCGTCGACGCCGTCCACGGCGTCAAGCTCACCGATCCCTACCGCTGGCTCGAAGACGGCAAGAGCGCGGAAGTGCAGGCGTGGACGAAGCGCCAACATGAAGCCACACTCGCCTGGCTGGAGGCAAACGCGCCGCCGGTTGCCGGGCTGCACGACGAGCTTGCCGCTTATTTCGATCGCGATATCACGCAGCCGCCTTTTTTCAAGAAGGGCCGTGAATTCTTCTATCGAACGCGCAAGGGCGAAGAGCAGGCCAAGGTATACACGAGGCTCGACGGACGCGAGTTGCTGCTGTTCGATCCGATCGCGCTCGATCCCTCCGGCAAGACCAGCGTCGGCGCATTCGTCCTGAACCGCGATGCAAGCCGTGCCGCCGTTGCGACCTACAGCCGCGGCTCCGAGATCACCGACTACCGCGTCATCGATACCCGGACGGGCGCGCAGATCGGCCCCTTGCTGCCCGGAATCGAGGGTTTCCACTGGGCGCGCGACGAGCGTTACGCGTTCGTGACGCCGCGCACCAAGGAGTCGATCGAGCGGCAGGAACCGCACCGCTGCTACCGGCACAGGCTCGGCGACGACGCGGCCAATGACGAACTGCTGATCGCAATGACCGACGCCAAGGACTGGTGCTCGGTGTACGAACCGGAGGAAGCCCAAGTCACGGTATTCGAGACCGGCGACTTCTACTCGAACACGATCCGCATCCGGCCGCTGGGCTCGAGCGCGGAGCCCAAGACGATCTACTCGAGCAAAGAGTTTCGCGCCGGCGCCGATTTCCGCAAGGATCGCATCTACTTCGTCACCAACGACCATGCCCCTAACTTCAAGCTGATGGCCGCGAGCTACGACGCGCCGGAGTTCGACCGCTGGCAGGTGCTCTGGCCCGAGCAGGATACCGTGCTCGACGGCGTCGACGTGACGAGCGACTGGCTGCTCGTCCGCGACAAGAAGGACGTTCTCACACGGGTCTGGGTGCACGAGCTCTCCGGCAAACGCGTGCGCGACCTGCCGCTGCCGGAGCTCGGCAATGTCAGCGCCAGCACCTACGATATCGACAAGAACGTCGTCTACGCCACGCTGTCGACCTTCACCGCGCCGGGCCGGCTCTACCAGATCGACGGCAGGTCGCTCGCCTGGTCGCTGCTCTGGGAAGACAAGCCCCCTCTCGATACCTCCCAGATCGAATCGAAGCTCGTGTTCTATCCGGCTAAGGAAGGCACGCGCATTCCGATGTTCCTGTCGTATCGCAAGGGAATCAAGCTCGACGGTTCGAATCCCGTGTTCCTGCACGGTTACGGCGGGTTCAACGTCGGCATCGGCCCGGAATACGTCCGCAGTTGGGCGACGTTCATCAACCGCGGCGGGATTCTGGCCGACGCCGGCCTCCGCGGCGGCGACGAATACGGCGAGCGCTGGCACGACGCGGCGAAGTTCGGCAACAAGCAAAACACCTTCGACGACTTTATCGCCGCCGCCGAATGGCTGGTGCGCGAGAAGTACACGACTCGCGATCGGCTGATGGTCGGCGGCGGCAGCAACGGAGGGCTGCTCATCGGCGCGATGCTCACGCAGCGACCCGATCTTTTCTCGGCCGCGCTGTGCCAAGTGCCGCTGCTCGACATGGTGCGCTTTCACAAGTTCCTGATCGCGCGCTTCTGGATCGCTGAATACGGCGATCCAGATAAGGCCGAGGACTTCGCGTACCTGCTGCGCTACTCGCCATACCACAATATTCGCGAGGGCGTGAGCTTCCCGCCGACACTGGTCACGGCGGGGGAATACGACTCGCGCGTGGATCCGCTGCACGCGAAGAAATTCGTCGCCGCGGTGCAAAACCACGTCGGGCAGCTCGATCCGTTCCTGCTCTACATGGACTTCGACAGTGGCCACGGCTACGGCAAGGCGAAGGAGCAGGTTATCCGCGATCGCGAGTACGAGCTGCGGTTCATCTTCTCGCGACTGGGGATGCGCTAGGCTCCTAGGATCCGACGCCGGAACCGGCGAAACTCCCCTGCCGCCACGCCTCGTACACGGTGATCGCGACGGCGTTGGACAGGTTCAGGCTCCGCACACCGGGACGCATCGGGATGCGCAACCTCGCGTCCGCCGGAAACTCGGCGAGGATCGCCGCGGGCAATCCGGCGGTCTCGCAGCCGAAAACAAAGACATCGTCGGGGCGAAAAGCGCAGTCGAAGAGCGAGCGCGGGCCCTTGGTCGTCAGCGCGTACCAGCGCCGCGCGCCCAGCGGATCGACCGCGGTCCGGCAGGCGTCCCAGTGGCGGTGCGCGAGCACGCGCGCGTATTCGTGGTAATCGAGGCCCGCGCGCCTGAGCTCGCGGTCGTCGAGCCGGAAACCCAAAGGCTCGACCAGATGCAGCTCGGCACCGGTGTTCACCGAAAGCCGGATGACGTTGCCCGTGTTCGGCGGTATCTCGGGGTGAACAAGGACGATCGCGACCATGAATGCGCCGCTCACCCCAACCCTCCCCCCCACACAGTGGGGGAGAGGGAGATCATGACGCCGAGCCCGGCGGCAAGGTGCGCGCGACGACCCAGTTCTCGACGCGCGTTGCGCCGGCAGTCTTGAGCGTCTTTGCCAACTCGGCCAGCGAGGCGCCGGTCGTCATCACATCGTCGATCACCGCGACGGTCATTTCCGTGAGGTCGAGCTCGCAGGTGAACGCGCCACGAACATTCTTCGCCCGCTCGCTCCAGGGCAGCGCGGCCTGCGGCGGAGAAGCCCGATCGCGACGGATGCCGTGGCAAATGAGCGGGACTCGCAGCTGGCGGGCGACGGCGCGGGCGATTTCGTACGCCTGGTTGTAGCCGCGCTCGCGCTGCCGCTCGCGTGAAAGCGGCAGCGCGATCAGGCGGTCGGGCAGCGACGCCGGGCGGTGCCGTCCGCGTTCGCCGAGGATCGCGCCCGCGGCCCACTCCGCGAGCGCGAGCCGGCCGTGGTACTTGAACGCGTGCATGAGACGGTCGACGGGAAATGCGTACGCGAACGCCGCCACCGTCGCTGCGAATGGCGGCGGGTGGATAAGACACCGGCCGCACATCTCGCCCCCCGCCGTCGGCAGTGCGCACAGGGGGCAAGCGGGTCCAAGGCGCGGCAAGGCATGCTGGCACGCCGAACACAGGAGCAGCGTTCCGGATGGCGCGGCGCAGAGCTCGCAGCGCTGCGGCAACGCGCGCCGCGCGGCGTCGAGCGCGCCGCGGCGCACGCTGTCAAGCGCGCTGCCCAGAAAATTTGACAACAGGCCCTCCTCCCCCGACACTGCCTCAAGCATTCTAACCAGACCACCGGCTTTCATGCAGCTACCTCTGCGATCCGCGGCGGTCGCCTCCGCGCAGACCGCAGGCGCAAGGCTCCCGCGCTGGACCCTCCCGGCGATCGAAGGACTGTTCGCGCTGCCGTTCAACGATCTCCTCGCGCGCGCCCACCAGGTGCACGGCGCACACCATGAGCCCAACGCCGTGCAGCTCTCGACGCTGCTGTCGATCAAGACCGGAGGCTGTCCCGAGGATTGCGCGTACTGCCCGCAGGCGGCGCGCTATCACACGGGCGTCGCGAACGAAGCGATGCTTCCCGTCGGCGAAGTCGCCGCGGCCGCCGCTGCGGCGCAGGCCGCAGGCGCGACGCGCTTCTGCATGGGCGCGGCGTGGCGCGGTCCGAAAGATCGCGATCTCGAGCCCGTGCTGGCGATGGTGCGCGCAGTCAAGGCGCTGGGACTCGAGACCTGCGCGACCCTGGGAATGCTCAAAGACGGTCAGGCGGAAGCGCTCAAGACAGCCGGGCTCGATTACTACAACCACAATCTCGACACGGCACCCGAGTTCTACGGCGAGATCATCACCACCCGCGAATATCGCGACCGCCTCGAAACGCTGGACCGCGTCCGCGGCGCTGGAATCAAGGTCTGTTCCGGCGGGATCGTCGGCATGGGGGAATCTCGCGCGGAACGCGCAGGGCTCATCGCGCAGCTCGCCAACCTCGATCCTTATCCCGAGTCGGTGCCGATCAACAACCTGGTGCAGGTCGAAGGCACGCCGCTCTACGGCACTGAGCCGATCGACCCGCTCGAGTTCGTGCGCACCGTCGCCGTCGCGCGCATTACGATGCCGCGGGCGATGGTGCGGCTATCCGCAGGAAGGCGCGAGCTAGGCGACGGCATCCAGGCGCTCTGTTTCTTCGCGGGAGCGAACTCGATCTTCTACGGTGACAAGCTCTTGACGACCGGCAATCCCGACGTCGAATCGGATCGGGAGCTGTTTGCTCGGCTGGGATTACATGCGCAAGGAGAGGCCGACCCCTCTCCCCGGACGCGGGGAGAGGGAGGCCCGCGCGGCAGCGAGGGCGGGTGAGGGGCGGCGAGTATCTGCGTCGTCGGTACCCGCGTCGCTGAACGCAGATGTCGCGTCTGGTCGCAGAGCTGGAAGACGCGCTCGCCGCGCGCGACGCGGCCGGGCTTGCGCGGCGCCGGCGTGCGGTCGACTCGCCGCAAGGCGCGCACGTCACCGTCGAAGGGCGCGAGGTCCTGCACTTCGGAAGCAACGATTACCTGGGGCTCGCGTCCGATCCACGCCTGATCCGCGCGGCACAGCGCGGCGCGGCGAGCTTCGGTGTCGGTGCCGGCGCCTCGCATCTAATCTCCGGTCATTTTTCGGCGCACGAGGCGCTCGAGCGCGAGCTCTCCGATTGGGTCGCGCCCTGCGCCGATGCGCGGGCGCTGCTGTTCTCGACGGGATACCTGGCCAATCTCGCCATCGTCACCGTGCTTTGTGGTCGCGGCGACGCGGTGTTCGGCGATCGCTTGAACCATGCCTGCCTCAATGATGCGGCGCTGTTGTCGCGCGCCTCGTTCGTCCGCTACCGCCACGTCGATCTCAACGAGCTCTCCCGCCGCCTGACGGACAGCCGCGCGAAGCGCAAGCTGATCTGCACCGACGCGGTGTTCAGCATGGACGGTGACGTCGCGCCGTTGCCGCGGTTGCTGGAGCTGGCGAAAGCGCACGACGCGTGGCTTCTTGTCGACGACGCACACGGCTTCGGCGTGACCGGAGGCGGCCGCGGCACGCTGGCGCATTTCGGACTCGCCGCGGAGCGCATCGTCTACATGGGCACGCTGGGCAAGGCGGCAGGGGTTTCCGGCGCGTTCGTCGCCGCGCATCGCGCCGTGATCGAGACGCTGCTGCAGACCGCGCGGCCTTACGTGTTCACGACGGCTTCGCCGCCGCTCCTCGCCTGCGCGCTGCATGCGAGCCTCACGATCATCCGCGACGAGCCGCAGCGACGAGAGCGTCTGTTCGCGTCGATCGCGCGCTTTCGTGCCGGTGCCGCGAGCCTGCCGTGGCGCGTTCTGCCCTCCGAGACCGCGATCCAGCCACTCATCGTGGGTGACAACGCCGAGGCGCTGGCCTTGAGCGCCGCGCTGTGGCAGCGCGGACTGTGGGTTCCGGCGATCCGGCCGCCGACCGTCCCGCAAGGTACGGCGCGGCTGCGCATTGCGTTCTCGGCGGCGCACGCGGAGGCTGACGTCGACCGGCTGCTGGCCGCGCTTGCCGAGCTCGAGGAGCGGGCATGAGCGGCGTGCACATCGAGAGCGTCGGCGCGGGGCCTCCCCTTGTGATGCTGCACGGCTGGGCCATGCATTCCGGCCTGTTTGCACCGCTGTTGCCGCGGCTGGCCGAAAAATTCCGCATTCATTGCGTCGATCTTCCCGGACACGGGTACAGCGCGGCAATCGCGCCGTACGCGCTGGCAACGATAACCGCGGTGATCGCCGACGCGGTGTCGCGCCTGCCGGACGCCGCGGCCGGCCCGCTGACGGTGCTCGGCTGGTCGCTCGGCGGCGCAGTCGCGATGCACTGGGCGCGCGCCGAGCCCGAGCGTGTCGGCCGACTCATCCTGACCGCGGCGACGCCGTGCTTCGTCGCGCGCCCCGATTGGCCGCACGCGATGACGGCGGCGACGCTGCGGCAGTTCGGCGACGAGCTCGCCGCATCGTATCGGCTGACGCTGCAACGCTTTGTCGCGCTGCAGGTGCAGGGTAGCGAACACGCGCGCGCCGTGCTCGCGCAACTGCGCACCGAGCTCTTCGCGCGCGGCGAGCCCTCGCGGGGCGCACTGCGCGCTGCGCTCGAGCTCCTGGCGACGACGGATCTGCGCGCCGACGTCGGCGCCATTCGGCAGAGTGCAGTCGTCATCTCCGGTGGGCGCGATACCCTGACGCCTCCGGAAGCCGGCGAATGGCTGGCCCGGACGCTGCCTCGCGCGTCGTTCCGGCTCATTCCGGGAGCGGCGCACGCGCCCTTCCTGTCGCATCCCGAAGCATTCCTCTGCGCAATCGCCGATGGCGCCTAGCGTCGATCCGTTCCGCCTCGATCCTCGCAGCGTGCGCCATGCTTTCGAGCGCGCGGCGGCGAGCTACGACGCGTCCGCCGTCGTCCAGCGCGAGGTCGGCCAGCGGATGGCCGAACGCCTGGTACTGGTGAAGCTGCAACCGGTGGCGATCCTCGACGCGGGCTGCGGCACCGGCGATGCGTTGAGCGAGCTCTCGGCACGCTATCCGGAGGCTTTCGTGGTCGGCCTCGACCTCGCGTATGCGATGCTCGACTCGGCGCGGCGCCGCGTGGCGGCGACGCGCTCTTCCGAGCGCTCGCTGTTTGCGCGGCTGCTCGGGACGCGCGCGATGGCGCGCCGCGATCCGGCGCTGGTCTGCGGCGATGCGTGTCGCCTGCCGCTCGGGTCCGGCACCGTCGACCTGGTGTGGAGCAACCTGACGCTGCAGTGGATCAATGACGCCTCGGCCGCGTTCGGCGAGTTCTACCGCGTGCTCCGTGTCGGCGGATTGCTGATGTTCACTACATTCGGACCGGACACGCTCAAGGAACTGCGCGCCGCGTTCGGCGGCGTCGACCGCGCCACGCACGTCAGCCGCTTTATAGACATGCACGATGTCGGCGACATGCTGGTGCAGGCAGGGTTCGCCGATCCGGTCATGGACATGGAGACCATCACGCTGACGTACGCGGATGCCAAGACGATGATGCGCGAGTTGAAGGCGATCGGCGCGCATAACTCCACGCTCGGCCGGCCGCGCGGGCTTACCGGCCGCGCACGCTGGAGCCGCGTGCTTGCGGCGCTCGAAGCGTTTCGCCGTGACGGGCGCCTGCCCGCAACCTATGAGGTCGTGTATGGCCATGCCTGGAAGCCCGAGCCGCGTTTCGCCGACGATGGGCGTGCGATCGTCCGTTTCGAGCGCAACGCTCGCACGCGGTGAGACAAGGAAATGACTAGCGGGTTGTTCATCTCCGGCACCGACACGGGCGTCGGCAAGACCGTCGTCGCGTGCGCGTTGTTGCGCAACTGGGCGGCGCAGGGCCGGCGCGCAGTGGGAATGAAGCCCGTCGCCGCCGGCATCGCAGCGCGCGGGGCTTGCAACGAGGATGTCGCCGCGCTCGCGGCGGCCGGCAACGTCGAAGCCCCGCTTGGCCTCCGCAACCCTTTCGCATTCGTGCCCGCGATCGCGCCGCACCTCGCCGCGGCCGAGGCGGGCGTCTCGATCGACCTTGCGCGCATCCGCATGGCGTACGAAGCGCTCGCCGCGCGCGCCGATCGCATCGCCGTCGAAGGCGCAGGTGGCGTGTTCGTGCCGCTGGATGCGCGACGGGACATGCTCGACATTGCTCTCGCGCTGTCGTTGCCGGTCGTGCTGGTAGTCGCGCTGCGCCTGGGCTGCCTGAATCACGCCCTGCTCTCGGCGCACGCGATCCGCTCCCGTGGCGTTACGTTCGCAGGCTGGGTAGCGAATTTCGTCGAACCGATGTTGCCGCGGGCCGATGCCAACGTGACAGCCCTCGAAGAACGTCTGCCCGCGCCGCGCATCGCAACCATCGACTGGGCAAAGGCCGACGCGCCGCAGTGGGGCCCGGGCGCCGGCGCGCTCGGGCTTGCGTGATCGGCGAACGCACGCTTTCGGCATCTTGCGACGCCGCCATCCATGCTAAGATTTAGCAGTTTTGGCAATGCGTTGCGAAGTTTTGTCGCGACACCTCACCACCGTAATCCTGTACGCCGGGACTGCATTGTCGCGGACGAAGAGGCTTGCATGCCGGGCGCAGGGATCCCACTGCTTTCCGCCGAACCCGAATTCTGCGTGGTCTCGCGCCGGAACGATTCGCTTGGCTCGCGGTGGCGCTGGCGGGTATACGCGTCGCTGTGCATCGTGTCATTGGGACTCGCGCTCGGGTTTGCAGCACTCGGGGCGTGGATGGTGCTGCCGTATTCCGCGCTGGAAATGGCGGTGCTGTACCTGGCATTCCGATGGATCGAGCGGCACGCCGCCGACTGGGAACGGATAAGCGTCTGCGGCGATCGCGTCATCGTCGAGCGCGAGCGGGCGGGAATGCGCACGCGGCGGGAATTCAATCGCTACTGGACCCGGGTTGAAGTGGAACAGGGCGCGTTCAATCACCCGCCGCGCCTCAAGCTGTGGTTCGCCGGGCAAGGCATGTCGTTCGGCGACGAGCTGCCCGCTGTCGAGCGGGCGATCGTCGCCCGGGATCTCCGGCGCGCGCTGGCGGCGCGATAGCGCGAAAGCCGGCGCGCCGGCAGCATTGGAACTCATCGACATGTTCGAGGAGAGCATGGAGCGCAAGCGAGCGATGTCAAGGGGAACGATGAAGACAGCGCGACAGCTGCCGAAGAAGGTGGGCGGGGCCGCCGCGCTGGTTGCGGCGCTGGCGCCGGCATTGGCGCTGGCCGCGAAGGAATACAACCTACAGGCCCCGGTCACGCCGATCGCCACGCAGATCGTCGACCTGCATGTGTACATCATGTGGATCTGCGTCGCGATCTTCGTCGGCGTGTTCTCGGTGATGTTCTATTCGATCTTCGCCCACCGCAAGTCCAAGGGCCATCAGGCCGCGCAGTTCCACGAGAATACGCTGGTCGAGGTCGTGTGGACCGTGATCCCATTCCTCATCCTGGTATTCATGGCTGTTCCCGCGACCAGGACGATTCTCGCGATGAAGGACACCGCGGTTCCCGATCTGACCGTCAAGATCACCGGCTCGCAATGGAAGTGGAATTACGACTATCTGGACCACGGCTTCGGTTATTACAGCAATCTGAAGACTCCGGTTGCGCAGATCGAGAATGGGGAGCCGAAGGGCGAGCACTACCTGCTGGAAGTCGATGAGCCGATGGTCGTTCCGGCCGGCAAGAAGATTCGCCTGCTCATCACCTCGAGCGACGTTATCCATGCCTGGTTCCTGCCTGCGGCGGGCGTGCAGCAGGACGCGATTCCGGGTTTCGTGCGCGACGACTGGATGAAGTTCGACAAGACGGGCATCTTCCGCGGTCAATGCGCGAAGATCTGCGGCAAGGAACACGGCTACATGCCCATCGTCGTCGAGGTGAAGAGCGCCGATGATTATGCGAAGTGGCTCGCCGAACACAAGAAAGCCGCCGCGGCGGCGGCCGACGATCCGAACAAGGTCTGGGATGTGAAGGAACTGATCGCGCGCGGCGAGAAGGTCTACGCGGCCAATTGCGCTTCGTGCCATCAGCCGACCGGCAAGGGCGTCGCCGGCGCGTTTCCGGCGCTCGACGGCTCGAAAGTCGTTACCGGTCCGAAAGACGACCAGATCAACACCGTCCTGAACGGAGTCGTCAGGAACGGCCAGCCGACGGCGATGGTCGCCTGGAAGAGCACGCTTTCCGACATCGACATCGCAGCCGTGATCACCTACACGCGCAACAGCTGGAGCAACCACACCGGTGAGGCGATTCAGCCCGCCGAGGTGAAAGCGGATCGGTCGTAGCGAATCCGACACAGCAATGTCGCGAAAGCGAGCCAGGAGCACGCGATGAGCAGCATTCCGCACGATCACGCCGCAGGTCACGACGCCGACCATGAGCACGCGCATCACCCGGGCGGGATCACGCGCTGGATCACGACGACCAACCACAAGGACATCGGCACGCTCTACTTGTGGTTCTCGTTCATCATGTTTCTCGTCGGTGGCGTGATGGCGCTGGCAATACGCGCGGAGTTGTTCCAACCGGGTCTGCAACTCGTCGAGCCTGAATTCTTCAATCAGCTCAATACGGTGCACGGACTGATCATGATCTTCGGCGCGATCATGCCGGCAGCGGTCGGATTTGCGAACTGGCAGGTGCCGCTGATGATCGGCGCGCCGGACATGGCGTTCGCGCGGATGAACAACTGGAGCTTTTGGCTGCTGCCGTTCGCCGCGGTCCTGCTGCTCTCGTCATTCATCGTGCCTGGCGGCGCTGCGAGCGCGGGCTGGACTCTGTATCCGCCGCTGTCGGTGCAGACCGGCATGGGCATGGACCTGACGATTTTCGCCGTGCACATCATGGGCGCGTCGTCGATCATGGGCTCGATCAACATCATCACCACCATCCTGAACATGCGCGCGCCCGGCATGACGATGATGAAGATGCCGCTGTTCGTGTGGACGTGGCTGATCACCGCGTACCTGCTGATCGCGGTGATGCCGGTCCTCGCGGGAGCGGTGACGATGCTGCTCACTGACCGCCACTTCGGCACCAGTTTCTTTAACGCGGCCGGCGGTGGCGACCCGGTGATGTTCCAGCACATCTTCTGGTTCTTCGGTCACCCCGAGGTTTACATCATGATCCTGCCATCTTTCGGGATCGTGTCGACGATCATCCCGGCGTTTGCGCGCAAGCCGCTGTTCGGCTACGCGTCGATGGTGTACGCGACCGGCTCGATCGCAATCCTGTCGTTCCTGGTCTGGGCGCACCACATGTTCACCGTCGGCATGCCGGCGGCCGGGCAGGTCTTCTTCATGTATGTGACGATGCTGATCGCGGTACCAACGGCGGTGAAAGTCTTCAACTGGGTGGCGACAATGTGGAAGGGGTCGATGACCTTCGAGACACCGATGCTGTTCGCCATCGGGTTCATCTTCATGTTCACCGTAGGCGGCTTTACCGGCCTGGTGCTCTCGCTGGTCCCGGTCGACATCGTTCTGCACGACACGTATTATGTCGTCGCGCATTTCCACTACGTTCTGGTCGCGGGGTCGCTGTTCGCGTTCTTCGGCGGCATCTACTACTGGCTGCCGAAATGGTGCGGCCGGATGTACGACGAGACCTTGGGCAAGTGGCACTTCTGGACGTCGTTCGTCTTCTTCAACATCACGTTCTTCCCAATGCACTTCCTCGGGTTGGCCGGCATGCCGCGACGGGTGCCGGACTACGCGACGCAGTTCACCGACTGGAACGAAGTGGCATCGATCGGCGCGTTCGGCTTCGGATTGTCGCAGCTGATCTTTCTGTATGCGGTGCTGAAGGCGATCCGTAGCGGATCACCCGCGCCCGCGAGGCCCTGGGAGGGCTCGGACACGCTGGAGTGGACGCTGCCGTCGCCGGTGCCTTACCACACGTTCGAGACCCCGCCGCGGGTCAGCTGAGCGGATTCACCTCAACGGAACGAGCGGTTGATGATGGAACAGATGAGCCACACCGGGCCCGACGATCTCCGGCAATCGAACCGGACGCTGCTCTTCAAGCTCGGCCTCGTTGTCGTCGTCATGTTCGGTTTCGGATTTTTGCTGGTTCCGTTCTACGACCAGATCTGCAGGCTGACCGGGCTGCGCGACATCGATAATCCGGATCGGCTCGAGAACTCGCAGGTCGACCGCGCGCGCACGGTGCGGCTGGAGTTCGACGCCAACCTGCGCAAACTGCCCTGGACGTTCCGACCGCTGGCACCGGTCATCAGCGTGCATCCCGGGGAGATGGCGCAGGTCGTCTACGAGGTCGAAAACAGAACCGAGCGGCCGATGACGGGGCAGGCGATTCCGAGCTACGGGCCGCAGTCCGCCGGCGAGTATTTCAAGAAGCTCGACTGCTTCTGCTTCGCCAAGCAGTCGTTCGGGGCGCACGAGAAACGGCAGATGCCGGTCGTGTTCGTCATCGATCCAAAGCTGCCGCGCGATATCAACACCATCTCGCTCTCGTACACATTTTTCGAAGTCGAAGGCAACTGACCCGAGCGACAGACATCTTACGCAAGAACGAGGAGCAGGCGATGAGCGTTACACCCACTGGCGCAAAGCCCTACTACTACGTGCCGCAACCGTCGTACTGGCCGATCACGGGTTCGTGCGCGCTGCTGCTGATGGGGTTCGGCGCCGCGGCCTGGTTCAACGCGTATGCGATGGGCCCGTGGCTGGTGCTCGCCGGCTTCGCGGTGCTGCTGACGATGATGTTCGGCTGGTTCGGTACCGTGATAGGCGAGTCCGAGCACCGGCTTTACAACAAAAAGGTCGACCTCTCGTTCCGGTGGGGCATGAGCTGGTTCATCTTTTCCGAAGTGATGTTCTTCGCGGCGTTCTTCGGCGCCTTGTTCTACGTGCGGAACATCTCTGTCCCCGATCTCGGCGACCTCGGGCAGAAGCTGCTCTGGCCCGATTACACGGCGGGATGGCCGACCAATGGCCCGTATCTGAAGGAAGTGTTCACGCCGATGCAGGCGATCGGCATCCCCCTTCTCAACACGATCATATTGGTTTCTTCAGGCGGCACGCTGACCGTCGCGCACCACGCCCTGAAAATGGGTCACCGCGGGGCGCTCAAGTTCTGGCTGTTCGTTACGATCGTGCTGGGCTTTACGTTCCTCGGCTTCCAGGCCTACGAGTACGGCCATGCCTACAGCGAACTGAACCTGAAACTGTCGACAGGGGTCTACGGCTCGACCTTCTTCATGTTGACCGGCTTCCACGGATTCCACGTGACGATCGGAGCAATCATGCTGTCGGTGATGCTCGGCCGCGCGTTCCGGGGCCATTTCGACGCCGAGCATCATTTCGCGTTCGAGGCGGCAGCGTGGTACTGGCACTTCGTCGACGTCGTGTGGCTGCTTCTGTTCATACTCGTGTATTGGCTCTAGCGGTCAAGCCGGTTAGCCGAGAAAGAGCCGCCGCTTTGGCCCCGGCTCTTTTTTCTTGGCGGTGGCGGCCAGGTTCCTACCGCAGTCCGCTCTCGCCTATCCAGCCGAGCTTGTAGCTGACGACCAGAAAAATGAGCAGGCCCGCCGATAGCGCGACGCGGATCGCCAGCGCCCTGACCATCCGCGTGCCGCGACCGCGGTCGTGGTAAAGGTAATACAGCGCCGACCCGAGGCTGGCAACGATGAGGACCAGGGCGGCGATAACGATGATTCTGATCAAGGCGCACTCGCGAACGGGGCAGAGCGATAGCCTGCCAGTCTAGCAGCCACTGAGCGATGCCAAACCCGGTAGGCTCGTTCTTTGCGCGCAGGCAATTCCGGCCGACGCTGTGGCCTACGCTGGGCCTCGCAGTCCTTCTCGCGGCGACGGTGGGCCTGGGCAATTGGCAGCGGCACCGCAGCGCGGAGAAAGAAGCGCTGCGCGAGCAATACGAACTCGCCGCGCGCGAGCCACCGCTTGAATTGACAGCGGCCTCGGCCGACGCGGCGGCGCGGCGCTTTCGGCCGGTTCGCGCGCACGGCGAGTTCGACGGCCGTCGGCAGATTCTGATCGACAACAAGGTCCGCGCAGGCCGCCCGGGATTTGACGTCGTGACCCCGCTCAAACTCGCCGACGGAGAGCGCTATGTGCTCGTCGATCGCGGATGGATTGCGCAAGGACCGTACCGCTCCGAATTGCCGCGGGTGCCGCCGCCCGCCGGACCGATCGGTATCGAGGGCCGGATCAACCAGCCGCCGGCGCATTATCTGGAACTCAAGATGGACGCGGGGCCGGGGCCAGTCCGGCAGAACCTCGACATCGACCGCATCGCAGCGGCCACCGGTTTACCGTTGTTGCCGTTCGTGATCGAACAAACCGGCGATGCCAGCGACGGTCTGGTCCGCGACTGGCCGCCGCCGGATTTCGGGATCGAACAACATCGCAGCTACATGCTGCAGTGGTATTCGCTCGCGGGACTGGGGATCGTGTTGTGGCTGGCGCTGAACTGGCGCGCACGTGGCGAGTCGCGGCCGCGGCCGACGCGCGACGGTTCGTCGAGCGCGGGATCTTTGCCGCGGCCGCCCAGAGGGCGGCACACGCTGCTGCTGCTCGCGCTCGTCGCGCTCGCGCCGATCCTCGCATCATATGTTGCGTATTACTGGTTGGCGCCGGCCAAGCGCGTCAATTACGGCGAGTTGCTCGATCCACGGCCGGCACCGGCGATCGCCGGCAAGTACCCGGACGGGAAGCCGTTTGCGCTTGTGGAGTTACGCGGCAAATGGGTGCTGCTGGTCGTTAGCGGGCCCGACTGCAGCGACGCGTGCCGGCGTGCCCTGTACGCCACCCGCGTGGCGCGAACGATCCAGGGCCGTGAACGGGATCGCGTCATGCGGGTCTGGTTGCAGCCAGCGGCGGCGCCGGAGCCTGCGGCCGAACTGCTGGCGGAGCATCCGGGGCTCATTGCGGCGCGCGTGGCTCCGGTCGAGCTCGCACGGCTGCCGATCGACGCCGGCGCCGCGGCGGGCATTCTGTTGCTCGATCCCCTCGGCAATCTGGTGCTGCGCTACGGCGACGATCCGGACACCGAGCGGCTGGCGAAGGATCTCCAACGTCTGTTGCGCGTCTCGCAGATCGGTTAGGCTCCTAAGGAATTCGAAGCGCGCAGCGGCCCGACGCGCGTCCTCCGGAATGGTAAAATAGCAGTACTGCTCGGATCCATTAAGATTCCGTCCAATCACCCGGGGCCACCGTTATGGTCTTCGCAATCGCGTTGGTTTTATTGGTCGTTGGCTCCGTCCTGTTTCACTACTTAAGCCCTTGGTATTTCACGCCGATCGCCTCCAATTGGGACACGATCGATACCACCGTAACGATCACGTTCTGGGTCTGCGGGTTTGTCTTCGTCGCCATCAATTTGTTCATGGCCTATTGCGTGCTGCGCTACCGTTACCAGAAGGGAAGGCTGGCGCACTACGAACCCGAAAACAAACAGCTCGAGCTGGCGCTTATCCTGGCGACCACGGTGGGAGTCGTCGCCATGTTGGCCCCCGGCTTGTTTGTATGGGCGAAATTCGTCGAGGTTCCGAAAGACGCGGCGGTGTTCGAGGTCATGGGCAAGCAGTGGCACTGGGGTTTTCGCTTCCCCGGGGCGGACGGCGTGCTGGGCACCGTCGATGCCAAGTACGTGAGCGATGAAAATCCGTTTGGCATGAATCCGGACGATCCCAGCGGGCAGGACGATGTCTTGATCGCAAGCCCGGAGCTGCATCTGCCCGTCGGCAAGCCGGTCAAGGCGCTGCTTCGCTCTGTGGACGTGCTGCACGACTTCACCGTGCCACAGTTCCGGGTGAAGATGGATCTGGTGCCAGGCCTGGTCACCTACGTCTGGTTCACTCCCACCCGAGCCGGAAAGTTTGACATCCTCTGCGAAGAATTATGTGGCATCGCACATTTCACCATGCGTGGCAAAGTCATCGTGGAGGAAGAGCGCGCGTTCCAGGCGTGGCTAGGCAACTATCCGACGTTCGCGCAATCCAAGGCTCACGTGGGCGGCGATGCTGCAGCGGGCAAACCGCTCTATGCGGTGTGTGCAGCCTGTCATGGCCCGCAAGCGGAGGGTAATCCTGCGCTGAATGCGCCGAAATTGAGTGGGCAAGGAGACTGGTATCTGAAACGGCAATTGCAAAATTTCAAGAACGGAGCTCGAGGTACGCACGAAAAAGACGTTTTTGGTAAGATGATGGCGCCGATGGCGGCGACGCTGGCTAATGACGCCGCGATAGAAAATGTCGTCGCTTACATCAGGACGCTGCCGGATAATCCTGCCCCGCCAACGGTGCAGATGAGTACGACCAAAGGTCAAGACCTTTACGCAACCTGCGCAGCCTGCCACGGTGCGGACGGGCGGGGCATGCAGGCAACGAATGCCCCCCGCCTCAAGGGCATGAGCGATTGGTATCTGGTCACCCAGTTGAAGAATTTCCAACAGGGTGTTCGCGGCGCCCATCCCAAAGACATGTACGGTCCGCAGATGGCATCGATGGCCGCCATTCTGATCGACGAGCAGGCAACCAATGACCTCGTTGCCTATATCGATACCTTCCGCTGACGGCTAAGCGTCGTGCTTTTTATACTGTTATGATAATAATCACATGCTTCGGGCGAATCGAGCTTGAGGAGTTAGCGAAGAGGAACTAGCGATGACTTCCGTTACCCATGACGAATCGGCTTACGTTCCACCAGCCGAAGTCGAAGAGCCAGAGCTCTACCATCCGAAGACTTTCGTCGGGAAGTACATCTGGAGCCAGGACGCAAAAGTCATCGCCGTCCAGTACGCGATCACCGCAATCGGGATCGGACTGGTGGCTTTGGTGTTGTCGGGAATCATGCGGCTGCAGCTCGGGTTCCCGCACGTCTTTTCCTTTATCACACCCAACAACTACCTTCAGTTTGTCACCATGCACGGCATGATCATGGTGATCTACCTGCTCACCGCGCTGTTCCTGGGAGGGTTTGGCAACTACCTCATCCCGCTGATGGTCGGCGCCCGCGATATGGTTTTTCCGTACGTCAACATGGTGAGCTACTGGGTCTACCTGTTCGCCGTGCTGTTGCTCGTGGCGAGCTTCTTCGTTCCCGGCGGGCCCACGGGCGCCGGCTGGACGCTGTACCCGCCCCAAGCCATCCTCGACGGCACTCCGGGACACAATTGGGGAATCATCCTGATGTGCGTTTCCCTGGCTTTCTTCATCATCGGCTTCACCATGGGCGGTTTGAACTACGTGGTGACCGTGTTGCAGGCGCGCACGCGCGGGATGACGATGATGCGTCTGCCCTTGACGGTATGGGGCATTTTCATGGCGACGATCCTGGCGCTGTTGGCGTTTCCCGCCTTGTTCGTCAGCGCCATCATGATGACGTTGGATCAGGCGCTAGGCACCAGCTTCTTCATGCCCGCCCTCGTTTCGAAGGGACAACACCTCAACTACAACGGGGGCAGCCCGATCCTGTTCCAACATCTGTTCTGGTTTTTCGGCCATCCCGAGGTCTACATCGTCGCGCTCCCGGCCTTCGGCATGGTCTCCGACCTCATCGCCACCCATGCAAGAAAGAACATCTTCGGCTATCGCATGATGGTCTGGGCGATTCTGGCGATCGGTGGTCTCAGTTTCATCGTGTGGGCGCACCACATGTACGTCAGCGGGATGAACCCGTACTTCGGCTTCTTTTTCGCCACCACCACGCTGATCATCGCCATTCCCACGGCGCTCAAGGTCTACAACTGGGTGCTGACCCTGTGGCGGGGAAACATCCACCTCACCGTCCCGATGCTGTTTGCCATCGGCTTCGTCTTCACATTCATCAACGGCGGCCTGACGGGCCTGTTCCTGGGCAACGTGCCCGTGGACCTCCCGCTTTCCGACACCATGTTCGTGGTCGCCCATTTCCATATGGTGATGGCGGTATCGCCGATCCTGGTCGTGTTCGGGGCGATCTACCACTGGTACCCCAAGGTCACCGGGCGCATGCTGAACGATACGCTGGGTAAATTTCACTTCTGGTTTACCTTTCTCGGGACCTATGCCATCTACTATCCGATGCATTACTTGGGCATCTTGGGCGTCCCGCGTCGGTACTATGCGGTCACCGGCACCGACTTCATTCCCCAATCGGCGCATTCATTGAACGAAGGGATCACCATCGCGGCGTTGATCGTGGGCGCCGTCCAGGTTGTGTTCTTGTACAACCTGGTCTGGAGCTATTTCAAAGGCAAGCCGGCGGGTGGCAACCCCTGGCGCGCCACGACGCTGGAGTGGCAAACACCGCAGACTCCGCCGAAGCACGGCAACTTCGGTGCCACCTTACCTGTGGTCTATCGCTGGGCTTACGATTACAGCGTGCCGGGTGCCGCCGAAGACTTCATACCGCAAAACCAGCCGCCGAGTAAGAAAGCCAAAGGCCTCGAGCAAGCGCTCGATGCGGGCGAGCTGGGTGCACAAACGCGCGGCGCCTCGGGCACCCCGAAGCCGCTGGGTGGGTCGTCGTGACGACGTCAGTACTGGTTTTGGTTGCAATCATGGCCATCGCTGTGGGGTGGCTGGTGCGACAGACGCTGAACGTCAAGCCCTGGATAGAGCAGCGTCCAGTCAAAAACGTCGAAGGAGAAGGCGCATTACCCCTGCCGCCGGTGAAAGTCGGGCTCGGGGTGTTTCTTGCGGTCGCTACGTCTTTGTTTGCGCTGCTTGTCAGTGCCTTCTTCATGCGCAAGATGGGAGCGGACTGGACCAGGTTGGCCGTTCCAAGGGTGCTGTGGCTGAACACAGTCTTGCTACTCCTGAGCGGCGTCGCCATGCAATGGACGCGGGGTGCTGCCCGACGGGAACAGATAGACGGCGTGAGAAGCGGCCTCATTGCCGCGGGCGTTTTCACTTTTGCTTTTCTGGCGGGACAGCTCTGGGCGTGGCAACAACTCAACGCCTCGGGTTATTTCGTAGCGAGTGATCCAGCCACGGCTTTCTTTTACTTGCTCACCGCACTGCACGGGTTGCACTTGTTGGGCGGGCTGTGGGTCTGGGGCAAGACCACCGCCAAGGTATGGCGCGGCGTCGAGGTCGGCGCGGTACGCATGAGCGTGGAGCTATGCACGGTGTACTGGCACTATCTGTTCCTAGTCTGGCTGGTTTTGTTCGCTCTTCTGTTGTCTACCTAAGGGGATCACAGTAAATGGCGCAACCCGCGCTGACGAGCACGGGAGAGGCTCTCCCGCGGCCCGAAGGTTTGCAAGGCATCGTCGCCGACTGGTCCTCGGATCAGCGGGCGTTCAAGAACGTCCCCTGGGGCAAGGCGATGATGTGGATCTTCCTCCTCAGCGATACGTTCATCTTCAGCTCTTTTCTGATCTCGTACATGACGGTGCGAATATCCACCACCGTCCCCTGGCCCAACCCCAGCGAAGTTTTCGCCTTGACGATCGCGGGCAAGAGTATTCCGCTGATCCTAATCGCGATCATGACCTTCATCCTGATCAGCAGCAGCGGAACAATGGTCCTGGCGGTCAACTTCGGCTATCGAAAAGATCGTGTCAAAACATTTGTCTTCTTGCTGCTCACCGCGGCATTGGGCGCGACATTCGTGGGCATGCAGGCCTTCGAGTGGACCAAGCTGATCATGGAGGGGGTCCGTCCGTGGGGCAATCCCTGGGGAGCGCCGCAATTCGGCTCGAGCTTTTTCATGATCACGGGTTTCCACGGCACTCACGTGACGTTCGGCGTGATCTTCCTCATCATCGTGGCGATCAAGGTGTTGCGGGGAGACCTCGATAAGCAGAGGCCCGGCTTTCTGACCGGCAGGAAGGGTAACTACGAGATCGTCGAAACCATGGGTCTGTACTGGCACTTCGTCGATCTGGTGTGGGTGTTCATCTTCGCAGTTTTCTATCTCTGGTAAGAATAACCATGGCACAAGCAGAGGGGCAACACCATCCCGCGGCGGAGCAACACTCCGCGGTGGCGGGGCAACATCACGTTGAGGGGCAACAACATCCGCTTGGCATCTATTTCAAGATCTGGGGATTGCTGTTCGTTCTCAGCACCGCGTCGTATCTCGTCGACTATTTCCACTTCCAGGGTTACCTCAGGTGGACACTCATCCTCGTGTTCATGTTGTTGAAGGCCGGGCTGATCGTTGCCGTCTTCATGCACATGCTCTGGGAGCGGCTGGCCATCGTGTATGCGATCCTGGTGCCGCCGCTGCTGCTGATGGTGCTTCTGGGCATCGGGGCGCTTGAAGCTGACTACACCTTCTTTACGCGCGGCGAATTCTTCGGTTCGCAATCGGCAGCGCCGACGCACGGGCCGGGAGCTACGGGGCCGGTGCAACATCGCTAGGCCGTGACAGCGCGATTTTAGCGATTGGCTGGCGTACCTCGTCTTTCATAGTTGGCTCACAATGACTACTTGACCGGAATCTGGGGATGATGGGCAGAGTGATAAGACAAGGGGGAACAATATGAAAACGCTAAGGCGCTATTTCATAAGCGACGACCTGGATGACCTGGAAGTCGTTGAAGAGCAACTGGAGAGTGCCGGTGTTTCCACCCCGCAGATCCACGTGCTCACTGCGCACGACGCTGAGCTGGATCACCATGAGCATCTCCACCGGGTCCAGTCATTCATGAAGAACGACATTGTCCACTCAACGTTGATCGGCGCCGTGGTCGGTGTTTGCGCTTCCGTGTTGGTTCTTGCCGTCGCCTATTTTGCCGGCTGGACGAATACCGCTGTCGGCTGGATACCTTTTGTCTTCCTTGCCGTAGTGGCACTCGGTTTTTGCACCTGGGAGGGTGGATTGTTTGGTATCCAAAGACCCAACTACCACTTTGCCCGTTTTGAACAAGCTATAAAAGACGATAAACACATCTTGTTTGTAGATCTCGAGCACGATCAGGAGGCGATACTGGAAAAGGTCCTGAAATCTCATCCAAAGCTGGAACCGGCAGGGTCGGAGTCGCTGCACCAGCACTGGGTCATCGAGTTTCAGAAAAGAGTGCCACGTTTCTTTAAACAAACATGGCCATGACAGGATCTTGGTTTCGGACAGGGATTCCGGCCAAGCCGGCCACGATTTCGATTTGCTACGCAACCCGACCCCGCGCGGTCATCCACTTCGCACCTCAGACACGAGGAGTCTCCCATGACCAAACACGCTGCTGACACGAACCGCCGTCGCTTGATCAAGCTTACCGTCACCGGGCTGGTCGCTGCGCCATTCGCCAACGCACTGTTAAGCGGAAGCGCCGAGGCAGTCGACATGGTCAGCGAGTCCGACCCGACCGCGGTAGCGCTGAAGTACAAGATGGATGCCACCAAGGCCACCGATCGCAAGGATGCGAAGGCGCTTTGCAGCAACTGCAACTTCTACACCGGCAAGCCCAGTGATGCCAACGGCCCTTGCTCCGTCTTCGGAGGCAAGCTCGTCGCCGCCAAAGGCTGGTGCGCTTCCTGGGTCAAGAAAGCCTGAGCGACCCGCTGGAGTGTGCTCCGCAAGTATTGAATCGAGAGTAGTGCCTTGACCGTCAAAACCGAAGCGATGCCGTGATGCAGGATGATCGCGTTATCCTTCTCTGCAAGCAGACAATCAAGGGCTTGCAGCGATGCAGGCCCTTTTAGTTTGCAGGGTGTGACTTTTGGTTTAGCAGCATTGATACTCGGCTTCACTCTGGACGACCTGGATTCGCGAGTCGGTTGACCGCTGTCGAGTGGTAAAATCCTCTTCTATCGTACGGGCAAGCGCTTCCACCCAATCCCTTGTCTCTCTTCCCTTCGAGGGAGATGCATTCCAAGTCTCGCCGATGACCAGTCTCACCCTTACCCACGGCGGTCTTCGCCGCGCGCGCCAGTTTCTCGCGTTGACCAAGCCACGCGTGGTCTCGCTGATCGTGTTCACTGCGGTGATCGGCATGTTTCTCGCCGCGCCGGGATTGCCGCCGGCGTCCGCCGTTGCCTTCGGCACGCTGGGCATCGCGCTGGTCGCCGGCGCCGCGGCGGCGATCAACTGCCTGGTCGAGCAAAAAATCGACGCGGTGATGGCGCGCACCCGCGCCCGGCCATTGCCGCGCGGCGAGATATCGTCGCTGCAGACGCTCGTCTTCGCCTGCGCCATCGGGGCGATCGGCCTGGGTACCCTCTATCTCAAGGTGAATGCGCTGACGATGTGGCTCACGCTTGCGACCTTCGTCGGCTACGCGATCGTTTATACCGTGCTGCTGAAGCCCGCGACCCCGCAGAATATCGTGATCGGCGGCGCGTCGGGCGCCATGCCTCCGGTGCTGGGCTGGGCTGCGGTCGCGAACGACGTCGCGCCGGAAGCGTTGCTGTTGTTCCTGATCATCTTCATTTGGACGCCGCCGCACTTCTGGTCGCTGGCGCTGTACCGCGTCAAGGAGTACGCGAAGGCAGGTCTGCCGATGCTGCCCGTCACGCACGGCCCCGAATACACGCGCCTCATGATCGTGCTCTACACCGCCGCGCTATTCGCCGTCACTTTGCTTCCGTTCGCGATTCGCATGAGCGGCGTGCTGTATTTGGCCGCAGCAGTGGCGCTTGGCGCCGCGTTCCTCGGTCATGCGCTCGCGCTCTACCGACGCTACAGCGACGCGCTGGCCCGGCGCACTTTCCGTTTTTCCATCCTCTATCTCGCGGCGCTGTTTTCGGCACTCCTTCTCGACCATTATTGGCACTGATGGGTTTCCTGCGCTTGAACGTCGCGGCGCTGCTCGTGCTCGCTGTCGCGGCTTGCGGCCCTGCAGCGCCGAAATTCCAGGGCTCCGACGTTACCGGCATCGCTTACGGCCGCGATTTCCGGCTCACCGATCACACCGGCAGGCCGCGAACGCTGGCAGACTTCCGCGGCAAGGTCGTCGTGCTGTTCTTCGGGTATACGCAGTGTCCCGACGTGTGCCCGACGACGCTCTCGGAGCTTGCTGCGACGATGCAAAAGCTCGGGCCCGATGCGGCGCGCGTCCAGGTGCTGTTCGTGACCGTCGATCCGGAGCGCGACACGCCCGATCTCCTCGCGCGCTACGTGCCGGCTTTCAACCCGAGCTTTCTCGGGCTCTACGGGGACGCGGCGGCGACGGCCGAGACCGCGAAGGAATTCAAGATCCTGTATCAGAAGCAACCGGGTTCGACGCCCGGCGCGTACAGCGTCGATCATTCCGCTGGCACGTACGTCTTCGACCCCCAGGGGCGGCTGCGGGTGTACGAGAGCTACGGACAGGGGCCGGAGGTCTTCGCGCACGACATCCGCGCGCTGCTTCAATCCGCAAGCTGATCGCGGCGCCGGACTGCGGCACGTTCGTCTGCCCCTCTCGCGCCGATGCAACTCACCGTTCAAGACGCCTTCGCGCTCGCCGCGCGCCACGAAGCGGCTGGCCGGGCCGCCGACGCGCGCGCGATCTACGAGCAGATTCTCGCGTCGCTGCCCGAGCATCCCGGCGCACTGCTCAAAATAGCCGAGCAGGAGCTTGGCAGCGGTAGGCGCGAGAGTGCCCGCAAGCGCCTGGAGCAGGCACTTGCGTCGGCGCGACAACAGGCGTTGCCGATGCACGAAATTTGCCTCGTGCTCGGGCGCGTCCATCTCGCGCGTGGGGATCGCGGCGCAGCCGCCTCCGCCATCGACGGGGCGCTGGAGGCGCCTCCGGAGAATGCGGCGCTGCTGGCGCAACTGGGCGCGGTCGCTCTGGATGCCGGCGCCTTCTCGGTCGCGGAACGATGCTTTCGCGCAGCGCAAACCCGCGGGTCAGGCGATTCTGCGGCTGCCACCGGCCTCACAATGACATTGACTGGGCAGCACCGCTTCGAGGAGGCGCAAGCCATAGCCCGGCGTGGTCTCGAAGATCATCCCGGTGACGTTAGTCTGTTGCATGCGCTGGGCAACGCGCTCAAGGCCTCCGGGGCAGCCGCCGAGGCATGCGAGGTTCTCGCGGACTGCGCCATGCGTGCGCCGGACAACGCCAGCGTGCGAGTAAGCCTCGGCGGAGCATGTCTGGATGCGGGCGTTGCAGCCAAGGCTCGCGAACATCTCGAACGCGCGATTGCGCTTGGGGCGCCGGGCGGCGAAGTCTGGGACAATCTCGGGCTCGCGTATCGGATGTTGAAGGACGACGAGGCGGCACTACACGCCTTCGAGCGAGCACTCGAGGCCGACCCCGAGCTGACGCCGGCCCGCGCCAACCTCACGCACACCCGACACTACCTGTGCGAATGGGACGGGCTCGAGGATTGCGAACGGCGGCTTGCGGCCACGCTCGACGACCCGGCGAGCGACGCGCGCTGGTCGCCGTTTGTCGCGCTGGCAATGCCGCTTTCCCCAGAGCAGCAGCTCGCGGTGGCGCGGCGCTGGTCGCGCGCAATGCTGCCGGCGCCCGTCGCCCGTCAGGCGGTTCCGCCTCGCGATGGCCGGCTGCGGATCGGATATCTGTCGGCGAACTTTCACGAGCATCCGACCGCGCGCCTGATGGTGGGGCTGTTTGAGGAGCACGACCGCAGCCGCTTCGAGATCACCGGCTATAGCTACGGTCCCGACGACGGAAGCGCACTGCGCGCGCGGCTGCGCGCAGCGTTCGACCGCTGGCGGGATGTGCGCAGCGCGCCTGACGCGACGGTGGCCCGACTGATCCGGGAAGACGGCATCGATCTGCTCGTGGATCGCGCGGGCCACACGCTGGGTGGACGCCTCGCGATTCTCGCCCAACGTCCAGCGCCGGTGCAGCTGCATTACATGAGCTTCCCGGGGACGATCGGCTACGATGCGGTTGACGGCATAATCGCCGACGAGGAAGTGATTCCCCCGGGAAGCGATGCGTTCTACCACGAAAAGGTGTGGCGGCTTCCACGCTGCTATTACGTCAATGACCGGCGGCGCGGTCTGCCGCCGCCCGCTACGCGCGCCGATCACGGTCTTCCCGAAGGCGCGCTCGTGCTCGCCTGCTTGAACCAGTCCTATAAGCTTCGCCGCGCACTATTCGCCGCGTGGATGGCTGCGCTGCGCGCCGCGCCAGAGGCGGTGCTTTGGCTGCTGGTCAACCAGGCGCGCGCGCGGTCGAACTTGCGGACCGAGGCAGAGCGCGCCGGCGTCGATCCGGAACACGTCGTCTTCGCCCGAACGCTGCCGCAGGAGGCACACATCGCCCGGCTGGCGTGCGCCGATCTGGCGCTGGATACGCTGCCCTACGGCTCGCACACCACCGGCGTCGATGCGTTGTGGGCCGGCGTGCCGATGCTTACTTGTCGTGGTGCGACCTTCGCCGGGCGGGTCGGAGCGAGCCTGCTGCTCGCCTCCGGGTTGCCGGACCTGATCGCGGATTCACTTGAGGAGTATGCCGCCCGCCTTGTCGATCTCGTGGAAAATCCCTCGCGACTTGCGCAGTACCGCGACTTCCTGCAGCGAACGCGCAACAAAAATCCGTTGTTCGATACCGTGGGTTTCGTGCGCGACTGGGAGTCGCTGCTGGTTCGAATCTACGACGACGCGGCCGCTGCGGATGCCGGGGTGAGGCCGGGGGCGGACTGACCCCATTTACATGGCCGGTGCCCAGCAACTCCACAATGAGGCAGTGACGCTTGCGCGGGCAGGCCGCAGCAGGGAGGCTTCCGACAAGCTGCTGAGCGCGATCAGGACCGCCGGAGAAGCAAACGTCGATCCACGAAGCCTCAAAGCCCTGTGGCAGATCGCTCGCGCTGAGGGAGACTGGAAGACCGCGCTGGCTGCCGGCTTTAGGGCGGCCGTACGCGACCCTCAGGATTTCCCCTTCGTCGACGCGGTGGTTCGGTCGCTGCATGAGTGCCCTCCGCAGGCGCTGCTCGGAGATTCCGGTTTTCGGTCGAGACCGATGGCGATACGGCCGCCATCCCTTTCCGTCGTCGTTGTGAGCCGCGATGACGAGCGCTACGCCGCCGTCGATGCCCAATACGAGAAGGCATTCTCGGCGTGGCCGCACGAGCGCATCCGCGTCAGGGAAGCGTCTTCGATGTACGACGGCTACGGTCGCGGTTTTGCCAGATCCCGAGGCGAACTAGTCGTCTTTTCGCACGACGATATCCGCTTTGCGGTACCGGACTTTGCTGCGCGGCTGGCGGAAGCGATGTCGAAAGCCGACGTCGCGGGTATCGCCGGGACGACGAAGGTATCCGGCCCGGCGCTGCTCTGGTCGGGGCATCCGTACCTCTACGGCGCGGTGACGCACAAGGCGCCGCAGGACGCGCATTACGAGTTTGACCTGATATCGCTGCGGGGACCGAGGATCGAGCAGGCGCAGGGGCTTGACGGCGTGTTCATCGCGGCGAGACGCGACTGGGTGCAGCGGATCGGCTTCGATCCCGAGGGCATTCCCGGGTTTCATTTCTACGATCTCGATTTCAGCTTTCGGGCCTACCTCGGCGGAGCCCGGCTCGTCATTGCGTGCGATCTGGCGCTGATCCACCAGTCGCGCGGGATTGTCGACCAAGGATGGGATGCGGCGCAGGCAGCGTTCAGGGTGAAATTCCCGCAGCTGAATTCGGCCGCGGGCAAGCACAGGCACTGGTACGCGGTGCCCCTGCCGGACGAAGAAGCTGTGCGCCTGCATTACGCCAAGCTCTTCGCCGCCTGGGAGCTCAGTTTGCCGTGACCGGCATCTGGATCGGCGTCCTTGCCAAGGGAATTGCTATTTCTCGATCAGCTCGATCTTGTAGCCGTCGGGATCTTCGACGAAGGCGATGACCGTCGTGCCGCCCTTGACCGGACCGGCTTCGCGAGTGACTTTTCCACCGTATTTGCCGACTGCGGCGCGCACCGCAGCGCAAGCCGCTGCTGCGTCGGGCACCTCGATGGCGACATGACCGTAGCCGGCGCCGAGGTCATACGTCCCAACACCGTAGTTGTACGTAAGCTCAAGAACCGCGTGTTGGGATTCGTCGCCGTAGCCGACGAACGCCAGCGTGTACTTCTGTTCCGGGCGGTCGGTGGTGCGCAACATCTTCATGCCGAGCACGTCGGTGTAGAAGCGGATTGAGCGTTGCAGGTCGCCGACGCGCAACATCGTGTGCAGGATTCGCATTGGATTTCCTAAGCGGCTTCGTTGATCCTGGGTCGCGACGACTGGCGGTTGACGCAGGTGCGAATTCATTCGCACGCGGAACGGTGCATGATCCGCGGCCGAATGAATTCGGCCCTACGAAATTCCCGGGTTCTGTAGGTGCGAATTTATTCGCATGGTTCGGTACATGATACGCCGCGGCCGAATGAATTCGGCCCTGCTAGAATTCGACCAGTTCGTAGTCTTCCTTGCGCGCGCCGCAGTCTGGGCAGGTCCAGTTCGGCGGCACGTCTTCCCACTTGGTGCCGGGCGCGACGCCCGTATCGGGGTCGCCGAGGGCCTCGTCGTAGATGTGGCCGCAGATGAGACACATGTATTTCTTCATCAGAGCTTAAGCGTTTGTGTTTGGAGTAAAATCGAATTCTACCAAGTTCATCGGGGCCGGGGCTCGCAGACGCTCCCCGGCGATTCACCAGACGCAACCGTCGCGCGATTCGCCGCACTCTTTCGTATTTGCCATGCCTGTGCCTCCCGAGCAAGCGTCCGACTTCCCGCCGATCGTTCTCGCCTTCGCCGCTTCAGACCCGAGCGGCGGCGCGGGGATCCAGGCCGATATCCTGACGCTCGCGAGCATGGGCTGCCATCCATTGTCGGTGCTGACCGCGATCACGGTGCAGGACACGATGGGCGTCGAAGGCGTGCAACCCCTCGACGCCGAATGGGTCGCCGACCAGGCGCGCTGCCTGCTCGAAGACGTGCCTGTCGACGCCTTCAAGATCGGCGTGCTCGGCAGCGTCGAGAACATCGCTGCCATCGCGGAGATTCTCGCCGATTATCCGGACGTGCCGCTGGTGCTCGACCCGGTGCTCGCGTCGGGTCGCGGCGACGAGCTCGCGAGCGACGAGATGCTTCATGCGCTGCGCGAGCTCTTGCTGCCGCGGACGACGATCCTGACACCCAACAGCACCGAAGCCCGGCGTCTGGCCGACGGCGAAGACGACGAGGAAACCTCGCTCGCGGTATGCGCACAGCGCCTGATCGAAAGCGGCTGCGGACACGTATTGATCACCGGCACGCACGAGCCGACCACGGAAGTCGTCAACACGCTCTACGGCAAGGCCGGTGTAGTGCGCACTGACAGCTGGGAGCGGCTCCCGGGAAGCTACCACGGCTCGGGATGCACGTTGGCTTCCGCGATCGCGGCAATGCTCGCCAACGGCCTCGAGCTCCCTGAGGCCGTACGCGAGGCGCAGAATTACACTTGGCACGCGCTGGCGAAGGCCTATCGTCCCGGGATGGGCCAGTTTATCCCCGATCGCCTGTTCTGGGCGCGCGACGACGACGCGGAGCCACCCGTCGAGGAAGAACGCTCATCGCGCGCGCCGAACCTGCATCGCCATTGATGGCCGCCATCGCCGGGCTCTATGCGCTGACGCCCGATCTTCTGGACACCGAAGAGCTCATCGCGCGGGTGGCGGCCGCGATCGCCGGCGGCGCCGCGGCGGTGCAGTATCGCAACAAGATCGCATCGCCGCCGTTGCGCCGCGCGCAGGCGCTGATACTGCGCGATCTCTGCACCGCGCAAGGCGTAACCTTTATCGTCAACGACGACGTCAACCTCGCATACGCGGTCGATGCCGACGGCGTGCACCTGGGCCGCGACGATGCGCCGCTTGTCCACGCGCGGCAACGCCTCGGATCGACCGCGATCATCGGCGCGTCCTGCTACGGCTCGCTGGAGCGCGCCGCGGCGGCCGTCGCCGCCGGCGCCGACTACGTCGCGTTCGGCAGTTTCTTCCCTTCGATGGTCAAGCCCGATGCGACTCGCGTAGAGGCTTCGCTGCTCACCGCCGCGAAAGCGCGCTGGAACATTGCCGTGGTCGCGATCGGCGGCATCACCCCCGCAACAGCTCCAGCGCTGATCGCCGCGGGCGCCGATGCGCTGGCGGTCATGACGGCGCTGTTCGATGCGCCCGACATTGCCGCGGCGGCGAAGGCTTTCCGCGACGCGTTCGATGCCGCGACTCCAGCGGCGCGGCGGGCCGGAATGGCCTGATGACGCTCGGTCCGGGGCGGGCACGACTGAGCGCATGAGCAGAAACGACGAGCTGTTCGCGCGGGCACAGCGCACGATCCCCGCCGGCGTCAATTCTCCGGTGCGCGCGTTTCGCTCGGTCGGCGGCACCCCGCGCTTTTTCACGCGCGGCGAAGGCGCCTACCTTTGGGATGCCGACGGCAGGCGCTATATCGATTACGTCGGCTCGTGGGGGCCGGCGATTCTCGGCCATGCGCACGCCGACACGGTGCGCGCGGTGCAAGAGGCGGCGCGCCACGGCCTATCGTTCGGCGCGCCGACGGAAGCCGAGATCGCGATGGCAGAGATGCTCACGAGCCTCCTGCCTTCACTGGAGCTCGTCCGCCTGGTGAGCTCGGGCACCGAGGCGACGATGTCGGCGCTGCGGCTCGCGCGCGGCTATACGGGGCGGTCGAAGATCGTGAAGTTCGAGGGCTGCTATCACGGCCACGGCGACAGCCTGCTCGTGAAGGCAGGCTCAGGCGCGCTTACCTTCGGGCAGCCCTCGTCCGCCGGCGTCCCGCCGTCGATCGCCGGCGAGACGCTCGTGCTGTCGTACAACGATCTCGATCAGGTCGAGGCGGCGTTCAGGCAGCATCCGGACGATATCGCCGGCATCATCGTCGAGCCCGTTGCGGGCAACATGAATCTGATTGCCCCGGCGGTGGAGTTTCTTCCAGGCTTGCGCGCTCTCTGCGACCGCTATGGAGCGGTGCTGATCTTCGACGAAGTGATGACCGGTTTCCGCGTTCATCTCCAGGGCGCGCAGGGGCTCTACGGTGTGGTTCCGGACGTGACGACGCTGGGCAAAATCATCGGCGGCGGCATGCCGGTCGGCGCTTTCGGAGGCCGGCGCGCGATCATGGAACGAATCGCTCCACTGGGGCCGGTGTACCAGGCGGGAACGCTGTCGGGCAATCCGGTTGCGGTCGCCGCGGGCCTCGCGACCTTGACCGCGATCCAGGCGCCGGGATTCTACGAGCGGCTCTCCGAGCGGACGCGCGCGCTGACCGACGGCCTGGCGGCCGCGGCCGCGGCCGCCGGCGCGACCTTCTCGGCGCAATCGATCGGCGGCATGTTCGGCATCTACTTCGCGGCGAAGGCGCCGCAGAGCTACGCCGAAGTGATGGCCTGCGACAAGGACGCGTTCAGCCGCTTCTTTCACCACATGCTCGACGCGGGCGTCTATCTCGCGCCTAGCGCATTCGAGGCCGGGTTCGTGTCGGCGGCGCACGCAGCGGCCGACATTCAGGAAACGGTGCGCCTCGCCGACGAGGCCTTTCGACGGCTCGGCTAGCGCCGCGGGCCGTCGCCGGTACTAAAGGAGTTCCTGAGCCAGATCGCGGTCGCGTACCGCACCCATGGCGGCGAACGCATTGCGTGCGCGGACGGCGTCGGCGCGCGCGGCCTCATCTTCGCCGCCGTTCAACCGCAATGCTGCGCGGTGGTAAAGCGCCCGCGCATGTTCCAGCCGGCTGCCGGCCTGCTCGAACGTCGCGACCACCTCGTCGAACGCGCAGAGCGCGTCGTCGTCCTTATCAAGCGTCGCGAAAATCTGACCCTGCACGCGGCGCGCGATCGCGTGATAGTGGGGCGCCTTGGCGAATACCGCGACCGCCATGGCTTGGTCAACCAGCCGCGCCGCGTCGTCGACCCGGCCTGAGCGGAGGAATGCCTCCGCCGCGCGACCCAGGATGAGGTTCCGCGCCACCGCGTTCTCGGTGTCGCGCACCAGCGGCACGTACTGCTCGTACCATTCGAGCGCCTCTGCCAAATCGCCGCGTTGCATCGCCGCGTATCCGAGTCCGTTGAGCGCCCACGCCGACAGCAGCAACTGATCCAGCTGCCTGGCGCGCGCCCAGCCCCGCTCCGCGTGCAGGCGCGCCTCGGTATCATCGCCCATGTCCGCCGCGATGGCCGCGGCGACCGGCTCGAGCCAGGTTGCCAGCCGGTCCTCGCCGATCTGCTCGCACAGGCGCAACGCGGCCAGCGCCGCGTCACGGCCCTGAAGCAGTTCGCCCTTGCCGTGAAAGCTTTGCGCGTTGCAGAACTCGCTCCACGCCGTACGCGCGAGCGAGCCGATCTTCGCGGCCTGCTCGCGGTCTCGGGCGGCAAAAACCAGCGACGCCTCCCAATGGCCGCGGCCGGCCATGTTCTCGGCGAGGAATTCGTTGCCGGTCGCGATCGCGGCCGGAAAATTCCTGCGTTCGCCGAGCGCAATGCTCGCTCGCGCCCAGCGGTCGCTGTCTTCGTACAAGAGCAGATGCTGATGCGCGCCGGCGAGGTAGGTGTAGATGTTCGCGAGCGTCGCCGGATCGTCAAGTGGCTCCGCGAGTTGCCGCGCCCGCTCGAGAAATTCGATCGCCTTCCTGTGCTCGGTGCGATAGTGATAGTAGCGCCCGAGCAGCGCCGTCGCGAGAGCGAGCGCATTCGTTTGCGTCTTGGGGTCCAGTTCCGCGACCGCTTCCTCGAGGTAGGCGAGCCCGCGCGGGTCGCCGACTGGCACGTAGGCGTTGCCGGCCTTGGCCTTGAGCGCCGCGCGCGCTTCGCGTCCGGTCGCGCCGGAGAGCGCACGTTCATAACTCTCGACGGCGGGTTGGATCAATCCGCGTGCCTCGTGGATATCGCCGATGGCTTCGTCGACCGTCGCGACGTCGTCGACACGGTTGAGCGCCTCGGCGGATTCGCGCGCTTGCTCGAGGAATTTCAGCGCCTCGTCGTGCGCGAAGACGCGTTCGGCGTTCTGCGCGGCGCGGCGCGAATACGTGAGCGCCTTGGGAAGATCGCCCGCCAGCGAGAAATGATAGGCGAGGTCCTGGGCGTGCTCGTCGGCTCGCGCGCCGGCTTCTTCTCCGCTGGACGCGGCCGTGCCGTAGAGCTGCTCCAGCGTTTCGCCGACGCGCTGGTGCAGACGACGGCGGCGAATCGGATTGAGCTCCTCGTAGAGGACCTCGCGAATCTTGTCATGGGTAAACGCGAAGCTATCGTCGCCCCCGGACGCGGCACCGGCTCCACGGACGTCGGCGCGTATGAGCTGCGCGGCGCTCGCTTCGTCGAGCGCATCGAGGAGCGCGTCTTCATCGGCGGACGATACGGCGGCGAGCTCGTGGAATGAAAATATCTTGCCCAGCGCCGCCGCTGTCCGGAGCGCGTCCACGGCCGGGTCGCTCAGGCGGGTCAAGCGCCGCCCGATCGCTTCCTTGACGCTCTGGGGAATCGCCAGCTCCTGCGTTTCCTGCCTGCCCCAGCGTCCTTCCTCGCGGTAGATCTGCCCCTGCTCGATGAGCGACTTGATGACTTCTTCGATGAAAAACGGGTTGCCTTCGGTCTCGCGGTAGAGCGCGCCCGCGAACTCGTCGGACACGCTCTCCTGCCCGAATAGCGTAGCGAGCAAGGCGCCCGTGTCGGCGCGGGACAGACGGCCGAGCGCGATGCGCGTGGCCAGCCTCTCGCGGTTCCAGTCGACGAGGGCGGAGGCCAGCGGATGAGCGCGATCCAGCTCGATCTCGCGGTACGCGCCGAGAATGAGCACGCGGTCGCCTTTCAGGTGGCGCAGGAGGTAGTGCAGGAGCGATAGCGTGCCCTGGTCCGCCCAATGGACGTCGTCGATGAAGACGAGCAGGCCGCGTTCGGCCGCGAGCGACCGCAGGAAACGCGCCGCATTGTCGAACATCCGCAGCCGCTCTTCGCTCGGGGACAGCGGCGGATTTGCGGCGAGCCCGCCGAGCTTCGCATCGATTTCCGGGGCCAATTTGGCGATCTCCGGCGCGGTCGCGCCGAGCGCGCTGCGCAACTGCTCGGCGCTCTGCCACTGGGCCCAATCGCGAAACGCCTCGACGATCGGAAGGTAAGGCGTCGTGGCCTCGTATTCGTAGCAGCCGCCGCGCAGGACGATCGCGCCGCTCTTCTGTGCGTGCGCGATCAGATCCTGGGCGAGCCGGGTCTTGCCCACGCCCGGCTCGCCCGAAAGCAGGACGAGGTGACCGCGAGCCTGCTGCGCCTGGTCCCAGTGCTGCTTGAGCTGCTGCGACTCGGCCACGCGTCCGACGAGCCTGCCGCGGACCAGCTGCTGCAGCGGGCCGGCGGATACGGCTCCTGCATCTTCGACGCGCAGCGGCGGGAATTCCGACGGAAGGTCCGCGGCGACGAGCTGGTGAAGGTTTTCAGCTTCCGCAAGTCCGCGCAGCTTGTGCGCGCCGAGGTCGCGCAGCGTCGTCCCCCCGGGCAGGGCAGACGCCACGCGCTCTGCGGCAGAAGACGAGAGCAGCGTCTGGCCGCCGTGCCCGGCCGAAGCCACGCGCTGGGCGCGCGCCAGGGTGAGCGAAGAAACGTATTCGCCGTCGTGCGCTTCCGCCGCGCCGGTATGCAATCCGATCCGCACGCGCAAGGCGCCGATGTCGCCCCAGTTCTCCCGGTACAGCGCACGCTGCGCGTCCAGCGCCGCGGCCAGCGCGTCGCCGGCGCTTTCGAACGCCGAGCAAAACGCGTCGCCCACGACGTGGAACACATATCCGCGATGCGCGCCGATCGCGTCTTGCAGCAGCGCGTTATGACGTTCCAGCGCGCGCTGCATCGCGTCGGGATGCTGCTGGATCAGCCGCGTCGAGCCTTCGACGTCCGTGAAGAGGAAGGTGACCGTTCCGTCAGGTAGCCTGTTCATACGCGCTCTTCCGCCAGCCATTCGCTGCAATCCCAGCCGAGAAGTCGTTCGAGCTCCCTGATCTCTTGCTCGAACACGCCGACGAGGTAACGTTTATCGGCGGAACTCATGGGCGCTTCGTACGGGTTTGCATGCGCCGTGATCGCGTGGGCGGGCGTGAAGTGCGCAACGCCCAGGAAGCTCGCGATTCGCGCAAACACATCCGTGAGCGATGTGCGAAGGTCATCGGTCTTCAGGACGAGCGTTTGCTCGACCGGAAAATGGGCCCAGACACGCGCCAGTTGCCCGGTATACATGCCTCGCTGCACGTAAGAGCTGTGCCGCAGTTGCGCAGGTCGCGCCTGCTCGGCCCGCGCTCGTTCGGCGAGCAATGCATCGTGAAACAAGAGTGGTTCTCTTCCGCCTCGATGTTCATGGTTCCAGTGCGAGTACGCGCGCGTTATCGGGTTACGCAGGATCAGGATGAGCTTCATCGCCGCGTTGTAGTCGCGTATGCGCGGCAGCGCCGGCTCCCAATACATGTAGATTGGCGTCGCATCACCGAGCACCCGGTGTGACGGCTCGACGGTAAACTCGGCGCGGTAGCGCTCGTAGGCGGGCGGCGGCGACCGCCAGAGTCCCTCGTCATCGAAAAAATGCAGTTCCTTCTTTTCCGGCATGCAGATTTCGGGATGGCGCCGCAGATATTCGTACAGCGTAGTCGTTCCTCCTCGCTGCGTGCCGGCGATCATGAAGCCGACTTTATCCGGCGTTGCTGCAGGCGTGCGCATCATCGCCTGCATGCCGCCTCGAGCAGGGCTTCCAGCGCGAGCGTGTAGGCTTGCGTGTCGAAAAGAGGTTCCGTATCGCGGTTGGCCTGCAACCGTGCGCGATAACCGGCAAGGAGATCGGGCCGGCGCGCGAGCTCGAGCGCGAGCGCCTCATACGCAGCGAGATCGTGCGTCACCAGCTCGGGAAGGCCGATCGCCAGCAGCTGGCTCGCTGAAACGCGGCTCGCGAACGTTTCGCCTGCGCAGGTCAATACCGGCAGCCCGGCGAACAGCGCATCGTTGGCCGTCGTATGAGCGTTGTACGGCAAAGTGTCGACGAAGAGATCGGCGGGTGCATGACGCGGCAGGTGGTCCGCCAGCGGCACGCGGGGCGCGAAAATCAGCCTTTCCGCTGCGATGCCACGGCGCTCGGCTTCGCGGCGAAGATTGTGCGTTGCCGCTGAATTGCTCTGCAGCAGCCACAGGACACTGCCACGCACCTGCTGCAACAGCCGCATCCAGACGTCGAACACGGGAGGGAGGATCTTGTAGCTCGCATTGAAGCAGCAGAAGACGAACCCGCTGTCGGGCAATCCGCATTCGCCGCGCGACGGGATCGGGCCGATCGGACGCCTCGTATCGCCGGGCAGGTAGCAATGCGGCAGATACATGAAGCGCTCGGTAAAGTGCTCCTGCTGCGCGGGGGGCGCAACGACGCGGTCGGCCAGAATGTAGTCGTAGAAATTCGCGCCTAGTGTTCCGGCGAAGCCGATGCAGTTGACTTGAACCGGCGCCGGGCGCAGCGCGAGGATCTCCGGGCGTGCGTGGACGACGTAGCCGCTGGTGTCGAGAAGGACCGCGATCCGATCGCTGCGGATCCGCTGCACCGTCGCTTCGAACGACTCCGGACGGACGTCGACGAACCGATCGAAGGCGGCGGCGAACCGGGCGCGAGCCGCGCTTCCGTCATCCGGACCCAACGAGTAACCGTAGACCTCGAACCGCGTACGGTCATGCCGTTCGATCACCTCGGTCAGGAGATTCGCCAGTGGATGCGCGTGGAAGTCGGGCCCGAGATACGCGATGCGCAGCTTGCCGTCGATGAGCGCGGGTTGTGGCGGTGTTTGGGCGTGGTCGACCTTGATCTCGTGCGCGACCCATTTGCGCGCCGCGGCGAGCAGCTCGGCCGGTGTGTACGGCAGCGCGAGCAGGTTGTGCGGCGTAATCGGAGGCGAATCCGGCCGCGCAAGCGACGCGCGCTGCGCCTCGAAAAGCCGGTCGAAGTCTCGCCAATCGCAGATCTGCTGCCGCACGTAGAGCAGCAGATTGCCCGCCGCCGTCGATGCCGGTTCGAGCGCGACGGCTCTCTCGATAAGCGGCAGCGCTTCGGCGTATCGTTGCTCGGCGTTGAGCGCCGACGCCATGTTGACCAGGACCTGCAGATCATCGGGTTTGAGCGCGAGCGCGTGCTCGAAGCTCGCTCTCGCGCTCGCCAGCGCTCCGGTGCGGTGCTGGCAGACGCCGAGATTCAGCCAGACGGATGCAACGTTCGGATTCAGCGCGGCGGCGCGGGCATACCAAGTGGCGGCCTCGGCGGGGCGTTGCAGCAGGCGCAGCAGATCGGCGAGATTGGCGTTGGCCTCGACCAGACCCGGCTGTTGCTGCAGAGCGAGCCGATAGTAGCGTTCGGCGTCCTCGAGTCGGCCCTCCAGCTGCAGCGCGAGCCCGATGTTGTTCAGCAACACGGGATGCGTCGATCCTGTTGCAAGGGCGGCTTCATAGGCAGCGATCGCGGCGCCGTGCTCGCCTCGCCGGCGATGGAAGTCGCCGATCCTGAAGTGCGCTTCGGGCTGCTGCGGCGCCAGGGCGACGGCCTTCTGCCACGCTGCGAGAGCGGCGTCGGGCTCCGTCGCTTCGAGACTGAGTCCGAGCACGGTCCATGCGTCGGCGTCGGCCGGATCGAGCTCGACCGCGCGGCGCGCACTGCGCGCGGCCTCGTCGACTTCGTCCCGCGCGAGCAGTTCGCGCGCGGCATTCCGCAGCGGAGCGACGAGCTCAGGCCGGAGTGCGCCGTGACACGCCTTGTAGCGCTTGCCGCTGCCGCAAGGGCAGGGATCGGTCCTACGAATGTCGGTAGTGAGAATCGAAGTCGTCATCGCTGCCGCAGCGCGCGCAAGCCGACCGCGCAATCTGCCGGCTCATGGTGAAGGCTGTGCAAATTGCAGGAGCGCGTCCCGTAGGTCGGGGTAGCGTCGGAATTTCTGCGTCACCTGGTCGGCGTACAGGCTCACGATCTGCTCTTCCTTGCGGCGGCCGCGCCCCGCCTTGAATGCATCCGCAGCAGCCGTGAGATATGCCTCATCGTGTGAAAGCCGCAGAAATCCGAGCAGGTTCTCGAGCACGGCTCTGCCCATTTCGTGTTCGAAGTACAAAAAGAAGTTCTCGGGTCGCCCAGAGTCTTCCTGCAGCCCTGCGAACCAGGCGATTTCATCGAGCACCGCGCCCACCAGGTCTTCGAGCGGACTGGCAGGCGATATGCCGTGAAACGCGGCGAAAAACTGGACGTGACCGGTGCGCAGATTGGAAATGGCGCAATCGATCGGATTGCGGATCGGCAACAGGAACTTGATCTTTTCGTTGCACCGCAGGAGCTCCCGCACGTCTACGTGTGCAGACCGCAGGAAATTGGTCACCAGATGGGAATCTTTCCACACCAGGCATGTCGGCGGACCGACGGCCGAGCCCTGGAGCCGTGCCTGGGCTTGCCGCATCGGTTCGCGGTCGAACGCGTGCGACAGGCGGATGTCTCCGCCATAGGGACCGCGGGCTCCGCTGCGCGACGCGAACCCGGCGTATCGAACGAACTCCACGAACTTGTCCGTGGAATAATCCGCCAGGAAGTTTAGCCGTGGATTTTGCAGCGTTCGAATTCCGGCATGGTTCAGCACCGCGCACCGCGGATGAAGACTCAGGATCGAACATGTCAGGGTGGTCAGGTTGCGGTACGGTCCGAGCAGGATGCATACCGATTCGAGCTGCTCAGGCGTGATTTCGGCGCCGGGCTCGAGCTCCTGGATCCTGGTCTCCACGACTTTCAGCAGGTCGGTGCAGAACACATACAGGTCCATGTACGTGGAGGCGCCATCGGGAACCGACGCCAGCAGCCCCCGCACCGCGTCTAGCGCGGCTTTGAGTTCCTCCAACGAACTTGCGGCCGCGGGTCTCGCCGGTCTCATCGTGCCGGATTCGGCGTTTAGCAAGGTCATGTTGGGAATATAACGCGGCTGTTCGTCCCGGATTGGAAATTTTCGGGCACGCGGATCTGCGTCATAAACCGTATTTGCCGAAGTCGACGCTCGCGTAGTACGAGAAATGCTCACGGATCCTTTTCCGCTGCTTTGCAGTCAAGGCTGAAATTCCTTGTCCGATCCGGCCGTCTCGGAACGTTCCGTACCTGCGCGACAGGAGGTCTTGATCGATGGCACCGATGTTGCGAAAGCCCAGAAACTCCAGGACCTGCCGCAATGTCCCTTCCTTTTCCGCAAGCATCTGCTCGTACGTCAGCCAAAGGGCGTCGACGGCGCGCTGCTCGCATAGCCGATACCAGGACACGTAAAAATTGACGAACCACGGGACAGCCAGGTCGATGATCATATCGAGCAGCCTCTCATCGCTCAGGTCCTTCGTACATTGATCCTGCCACACGAACGAGTAACCGTCCCGGCCGGTGCCGAACGTGGGCCGTTGCGCCTTTTGCCTGAGGTCGTGCTGCAGGCTGACCACGATGTCCTCTATCCGTCTTACGAGGATGATCGGCTTGATGCCGAAAGTCCGCATCAGCGCCGCATTGTGAAACGTGCCTTTCATGTGCAATTGCGATACACAGCCGGAGGCGTTCATCAGGCATAACGCGGGCAAATACAGATCGTGCTCGTTGGTCGAGTATGCTGCGCAAAGCCGAAAACCGCGCAGCCCGGTGACCCGCATCAGCGTATTGACAAGAAATGTCGAGCCCGCCTTCGGGGCCGCGGCGACAACGATCAGCTGCCTGTCGCTGCGATGTTTGGCGAAGTCCGCCAACCCTTTTGGAACCAGTCCGTTACCGGTCACCGCACCCACGACCGTATCGAGGAACTGTTGAGTATTGATTTTTATTGTTGATGTGCGCGTCATTGGAAGGCGGTTCCGTCCGTCATTGCTTCGCGGGATCGGCGCCCGGCCGCGTGCGCTTATCCACCGGCGCCGCCACGCGTAGCTTCGACAGATGCCGCTCCGGGGCCGACCCATCGGGCATCTTGCCCAGAAAATAGTAGCGCTGCCACGCGTCCTTGAGCGTCTGCGGATCCTTGGCGTTGAGCTTGGCCATGAACTCGTCGCGCCGCTCCTTCCACGCCATCGTTTGTTCCTTGACCTCGGGCAGGCTGTCGAGGTCGAAGATTTCCGGCTCGACATCCTGCAACGCACCGTGCGGCATGGGAAAGACCATGCATATCGGCTCGTCCTTGCTGAAACGCACGGTGCCAGGTCGCGTCATCTGCCAGTTCATCGTGAACGGATAAGGAAGCCAGTCGGTTTCGATCACGCCGGTCAGCGGCGCGATGCCGTCCTTGGGACTGTTGAGCGAGCCCGAGGCGAAGAGATCCCAGCCAGGCTCGGTGCGGAACAGATACCCCAAATGGAAGGTGATGATGCCGTAGGCGAAATGCGATACGACAAGCTGCTTCAGTTGCGGATAGCCATCGAGCGCCATTATCGTAAGCGCGTGGACGGAGATGCCGCCGGTCCAGGTCACTTCGAACGTGCACGGCGACAGGATTTCCCAGCCGTGACTGTTGGCTATGTTGAGCGGCAGACAGCGATACGCGTGGTTGTCCTTGATCTTGTCCATCCATGTACGCGTCGTCGGAGCGGGGCGGATCGTCGGCGGATCGGGCCTCAAGGCGTAGCAGATGAGCTTCATGGTCGAGATCGGTCCTTGAGTGGTGTCGGGGGCTGCAGTGCTGCATGCGTCGCTTCCAGATAGCCGCGTCCGAACCGCGCATCGGGCTCGAGGTGACAGCCCTCGCCCCATTCGTTCCAGGCGTTGATGAACACGAAGCGTTCGTCGGCGGGCCGGCTCTGCCGGGTCTGCGCGATCATCGCCGCCAGCCAGCGGCCGTAATTTTGCGGATGGGTGTTGACAAACACCTGAGCGTTGTCCTGCAGCCGCGGCGTATTGTCCCAGCCCACCATCACGGCGCGAAACAATGGGAAGTCCGGCAATGGACGCGCGATCGCGTAGCGGGCCGCCGAGACGTAGTCCCAGACATCGCCGACGAACTTCGGGTTGAGCTTCTCGATGTGCTCGGTCAAGAGATTCACTTCCATGGAATGCGGCGGAAACTCGACCCCGGCGTCGAATCCCCATTCGCTCGGCGGCGACATGCCCGGCAAGCGCACCATCGCCAGGTACGGCTCGGGCTCGCCGGAAGCCAACATCACGCTGCGGAAAATATCCGTCGCGCGCCGCGGCTCCGGCAGCAGATTTGCACGGTACACGAGCAGCAGCGGCCGACCACGAACCCGGATGTAACGCGGATCGCGGAAAAGCGGCGCGAGATCCGCAATCAGCGCCCGCTCGTTTTCCGGCGAATACGTCTGTGCGACCAGCAGCTCGTCGTTGCCGCCGTCCCACCGTCGGGTCCAGTTCTCGTTGGCCCAACACACGCAGAACGGAAAGTCGGGCGCACCCGATTGCACGACCTCGTCGAGCGGGCGATGCAGCAGCCGCCTGCCGTTGAACCAGTAGTAGTAATAGCAGAAGCCGTGAATCCCGTGGGTGCGCGCAAGCTCGGCCTGCGCAATGCGCGTCTCGGCCGTGCGCAGATCATAGTAGCCGAGCTCGCCGGGCAGATGCGGCTGGTAATGACCGACGAAGTTCGGTCGTGCCTGCCTTACGTTGGTCCATTCGGTGAAGCCCTTGCCCCACCACGCATCATTTTCGGGGATCGGATGGAACTGCGGGAGGTAAAAGGCGATCAGTTTGACGTCGGACACGGATGGCTCGGCTCGCCGCGGCATCGGAGCACCGCTCATTATAGTGTCGCTCGCTGCATCCGCAGCGAGGGAATGCCGTCGTAGCGGACGCGGTCTATGTTAAGATTTTCCATTTACCACCGATAGTTACCGCCAGTTTGGACACTTCGATCGAAAGCTTGGTAACCGAACCCGCAGCGGCGCCGGCCCGCAAGCGCCTCGGCGAGCTCTTGATCGAGCGCGGCAAGCTCGACGCCGGCGGCCTCGAGCGCGCACTGCGCCTCCAGCAGGAAACCCACGAGAAGCTGGGCGCCATGCTGGTGACGCTCGGGCTGGTCGCGCAACGCGACGTGGCCGAGGCGCTGGCGCAGCAGCTCGGCATGCCGCTGGTCGAGGCGGCGGGTTATCCAGAGCTGCCGATCCTCGAAGAGCGGATTTCGGCGCGCTTCCTGCGCGAGGCGCGCGCGCTGCCCCTCTCCGAGGACGAACACGAGCTGGCGCTGGCGATGGCCGACCCCACCGACAATTACACGGTGAGCGCCTTCGAAATGGTGACCGGGCGCAAAGTCAGGCCGCTGGTGGCGATCCCGACCGAGCTGGAGGCCGCGCTCGAGCGGCTGTATGGCGCGGGCAAGTCCGCGCTCGGCCAGCTCATCGGCGATGTCGAGCAGCGCGACGATCTTGCCTTCGACGCCGACGTGCAGCATCTGAAGGACCTCGCGTCCGAAGCGCCGGTGATACGGCTCGTCTCACTCATCATCACCAACGCGCTCGAGACGCGGGCGTCCGACATCCACATCGAGCCGTTCGAAAACCGCCTCATCGTACGGTACCGAATCGACGGTGTCTTGCACGAGGTCGAATCGCCGCCGCGAAAGCTTGGTCCGGCGGTGATCTCGCGCGTCAAGATCATGGCCAACCTCGATATCGCCGAGCGGCGGCTGCCGCAGGACGGCCGTATCCGGTTGCGCGTCCAGGGCAAGGAGATCGATCTGCGCATCTCGACGGTGCCGACGATGCACGGCGAATCGGTTGTCATGCGGATTCTCGACAAGGGGGGCGTCGCTCTCGACTTCAAGCGCCTGGGATTCGAGGACGAGACGCTGAAAGCTTTTCTCGACGTGTTGCTGGAACCGCACGGCGTCCTTCTCGTCACGGGGCCTACGGGCAGCGGGAAGACGACGACGCTCTATACCGCGCTCGATCGCCTCAACAAGCCGGACGTCAAGATCCTCACGGTGGAGGACCCGGTCGAGTATCAGATGCCGGGCATCAACCAGATCCAGGTCAAGCCGCAGATCGATCTCACGTTCGCCAACGCGCTGCGATCGATCGTGCGCCAGGATCCGGACGTGATCATGATCGGCGAAATCCGCGACCTCGAGACCGCCCAGATCGCAGTGCAGTCGGCGCTGACCGGGCACCTGGTGCTCTCGACGGTGCACACCAACGATGCGCCGTCGACCGTCAACCGGCTGCTCGACATGGGCGTCGAGGACTATCTGCTCACGTCGACGGTGATCGGCATCCTCGCCCAGCGACTGGTGCGCACCCTCTGCCCGCATTGCAAGGAACCATACATCGCGCTGCCGGAGCTGGTCGAGGAGATGGGCCTGCGCAAATTCGCCAACGGTGGCGACGGTATCGAGCTGTTCCACGAGAAAGGCTGCCGCGAATGCGCGCAAACAGGCTACATCGGCCGCATCAGCATCATGGAGATGCTGCCGATGACCGATCCGCTGCGCAGCCTCGTCATGCGCCACGCCACGTCGACGGACCTGCGCGCCGAGGCGATCAAGGAAGGCATGGTGACGATGTACGAGGACGGCATGCGCAAGGCGGTCGCCGGCGTCACGACCTTCGAAGAGGTTCTTCGCGTCACCCGCGAGGATTGACGGCGTTGTGCCTGGGCTCTTCTGACGATGCCCGTTTATCGATACAAGGCGGTGAACAACGCCGGCGACGTCGCCGCCGGCGAGCTCGATGCCGCGAACGAGTCCGAGATCGTCGACCGGTTGCGCGACCAGGGCCTGATGCCGATGCAGGTCGTCGCCACGGCGGGGGACCGGTCGCCGGCCGCGCAGAAGAGCCCGAGACGGTCGTGGTTCACGCCGCGACGGGTCACGCGCGACCACCTGGTCGCCCTTACGCGAGAGCTTGCCACGCTGCTGCGCGCCGGGCTGCCTCTCGACCGTGCGCTCGAAATCCTGATCGGTCTCGCAACCGCTCCGCCGGTCGCGGTCCTGCTGCAGACGATCCGCGACAGCGTGCGCGGCGGCAAGTCGCTGTCGCAGGCGCTCGACATGCATCGCGAGGTTTTCTCGCGCTTTTACGTCAACATCGTGCGCGCCGGAGAGGCCGGTGGCGCGCTGGGTACCGTGCTCTCCCGGCTCGCCGACACGATGGAGCGCAACAAAGAGCTGCGTGAGAACGTGAAATCGGCGCTTATCTATCCGACGATCCTGATCTGCGTCGCGGTCGCATCGCTCATGGTCCTGCTCATCTTCGTCGTGCCCCAGTTTCAGCAGACCTTTGCACAGGCGGGCAAGGCGTTGCCCCTGCCCACTGAGATCGTCATCTTTGTGGGGACGGGATTGCGCAAGTATTGGTGGCTCATCGCACTCGTCGTCGTGGCTTTCGTGTGGCTGTTCCGCCGCGCTCTCGCGCGCCCGGAGGTGCGCTACCGGTGGGATCGGCGCCTCTTGCGCTGGCCGCTCGTCGGCGACCTGATCGCAAAAGTCGAGGTGGCGCGCTTCGCGCGCACGCTCGCCACGCTGCTTGGCAACGGGGTGACACTGCTCGCGGGTCTGTCAATCGTCAAGGAGACGATGACCAACACCGTGCTGGCGCAGGCGCTGGACGGCGTCGTGACGCGGTTGCGCGAAGGCAAGGGCTTCGGGCGGCCTCTTAGCGAGACCGGATTGTATCCGCGGTTGGCGACGCAGATGATCCTGGTCGGCGAGGAATCGGGCCGCCTCGAAGAGATGCTCAGTCGAGTCGCCGAAATTTACGACCGCGAGGTGCAGATGGCGGTCAAGCGCTTCCTCGCAGTGCTCGAGCCCGCGCTGATTCTCGGGTTGGCGCTGCTGATCTTCGGCATCGTGTTGTCGATTTTGCTCGGCTTGATCGGCATGACCGAACTTGTCGTGTAAGGGCGCATCTAACGGGCCCGAGTGCATGGGCGAAGAGGAGGGAAGCAAATGAGCACACACGCATGGCCCGGCGTTCATGCGTCCACCCGGCGCTCGCGCGGTATGACCTTGATCGAAATTCTGGTCGTGCTGGTATTGATCGGCATCGTCATGGGAATCGTCGGCGGCAATTACCTGCAACGTGGCGAAAAGGCAAAGCGCGACGCGGCGAAGATCGAAATAGGCCAGATAAGCCAGACGCTCGACCTGTTCAAGCTCGAGGTCGGCCGCTATCCCACCGCGCAGGAAGGCCTCCAGGCGCTCATCACCGCGCCGGCCGGCGTGAATAACTGGAACGGTCCGTATTGGAAGAAGGGCACGGTGCCGAAAGATCCCTGGGGCAACGAGTACAAGTACATCTCCCCGGGACAGCATGGTGCTTACGACATCGTTTCCTACGGCGCCGACGGCAGGGAAGGCGGCGAAGGTGCCGACAAGGACATCACAAGCTGGGACCAGTAATTTCCGGGCGCGCGGGGCGCTGCGACCGCGCTTCCCGGTGCGGCAGGGCGGCTTGGCGAAGAGCATATGGCGAGCGTAGCTGAGCTGGCTCCCGCACTCGTCGCTTCGGGACTCGCGCACCAGCGCGAGGGACGGCTTTCGCCGGCGGAGAATTGTTACCTCGCGGCATTGCGCATCGACCCCGCCAACGCACAAGCGACCTATCTCATGGGCGTGCTTGCGCTGCAGAGCGGCAACGGGGAAGGCGCGAAGACGTATCTGTCACGAGTCATCGCCGCGCGGACCGGCGACCCGGACGCGCTCTACAACATGGGCATGGCGCACGTTCTGGCGCTCGACCCCGGCGAAGCCGAACCCTGGTTCCGCAAGGCGCTGGCTGTCGATCCGGATCACACCGCGGCGCACTTCGCTCTCGGAAACCTTGATCGATTGCTCCTGCGCGGTGAGGCGTGGCCGGCCCATTATCTCGCCGGCATCCGCTCGGCGAAGGCCACGCCCGAGATGGCGAGTACCGCGCTGGTCGCCTTGCACAGCAACCCCGGCGTATCGCTCGAAGCGCTCTACGCGCTGCATCGAGAATGGGAACGGCGGTTTGCCGCCGCTGCGTATGCGCATTGGCAAAGCCATTCCAACGACCGGTCGCCCGATAGGCCGCTGCGCGTTGGCTTCGTTTCCAGCGGCTTCAACGCGCGTATTGTCGGGCACTTCCTCCGCGGCGTCATTCGTGCCCTGACCGTGCGCGCGGACATCGAGGCATACCTGTACGCGAACTCCGCCACGAGCGACTGGCTTACCGCGGAGTTGCAGCAGTCGAAGGGGCGGTGGTGCGACATTGTGGCGCTCGACGACCACGAGGTGGCCGCTCGCATTCGCGCCGATTGCATCGACATCCTGATCGACCTGAATGGCCACGCGCCCGGCCATCGATTGCTGGTCTTTGCGCTGCGGCCCGCGCCCGTGCAGGTGTCGTGGCTCGATTACTTCGATACCACCGGCCTCGAGGCGATCGATTACCTGATCACCGACCCGGTGAGCAGTCCTTTCGACGGTGCCCAGCGTTTCGTCGAGCGGCTGATGTACATGCCGTCGGTGAGGTTGTGCTTCACTGCGCCGCCCTTTGCGCCGGCGGTCGCGCCGCCGCCGGCCTTGCGCCGCGGCCGCATCGCCTTCGGATCGTTCACTCGTGCCGACAAGATCGGCGCCAGCGTCGTTGCGGTCTGGGCCCGCATCCTCGCGGCCGTCCCCGGGTCGACGCTGATCCTGAAAGGCGAAACCCTGAAGTTTCCTCTGGTGCGCACCCTCCTCGAGCGTAGCTTCTCCGAGGCGGGAATCGCGCCCGAGCGACTCGATCTGCGTACGCCGTCGTCGCACGAGGAGTTGCTGGCGGAATACGCAGACGTCGACGTCGCGCTGGACCCGTTTCCCTATAACGGCGGAGCCACGACCTGCGACGCCATGTGGATGGGCGTGCCGGTCGTAGCTCGACTCGGGACGAGCATGATTTCGCGGCAGTCGGCGATGATGCTGCACGCGGTCGGACTGAAAGAGCTCGTCGCCCGCGACGATGACGAGTACGTCGGCATCGCGGCGCGCATCGCCTCGGACCTGCCTCGGTTGCATTCGCTGCGCCAGGAGCTGAGACCGGCCATGGCGGCGTCTCCGCTCTGCGACGCCGACGGCTTCGCCGAAGCGCTGGCGCAACGCCTGAGGCGCGCGTGGCAGAGCTGGTGCCGGACATGAGGCTCTCCGGAGGCGCTTCGCAGTCAAGACGCATCGGCGTCATTGCCGGTGGTGTTACGCTGCTCGAGCTGCTGATCGTGCTGATGATCATGGGGCTGATCGCTGCGCTCGCGATCCCGTCCTTCAGCGGCGGAGTGTCGACGACTGCGCTCAAGAGTGCAGCGCGCGAGGTCGCTGCCGGCCTCCGACTCGCCCGCGGACAGGCGATCACACAGCGCGCGGAGGCGATGCTGGAGCTCGACGTGGCAGCGCGCGCTTTCCGCGTACCGCCGGATCCGCGCGTGCACGCGCTGCCTTCCGGCATCGACCTCAAGCTGTTCACCGCGCAGCGCGATCTTGTCAACGACAAAGTTGGCGCGATCCGCTTCTTTCCCGATGGCGGATCGAACGGCGGACGCATCACGCTCGCCGTCGGCGAACGCAAGTATGACGTCGACGTCGATTGGCTTACCGGCCGCGTCGCGATTCTCGAATAGCCGCGGTCGACGCTGCCGTGCACGCATCGATGCATGTGACGTCATTCCCGCGCAAGCGGGAATCCAGCGGCTTTGTTCGAAAGCCGCTGGGTCCTAGCCTTCGCGGGGACGGCTTCGCGCGCGCGGGGACGCGCGAAGCCGGGTTCTCGCTGCTGGAAGTCCTCGTCGCGTTCGTCATTCTCGCTTTGCTCGGAACCGCGCTGTTCCGGCTCTTCGGCGCGTCGCTCAACAACGCGAGTCTGGGCGACGAATACAGCCGCGCCGCGCTGTATGCCGAAAGTCGGCTGGTCGCGGCCGCCGTCGAGCGCCCGCTGCGCGAGGGCAGCGATCAAGGCGCGTCGGAAGACGGCCGTTTCGCGTGGTCGACCAAGGTCGAACCCTACATCCCGCCGGGAGTGACGGCGGATCAGGAACGCGTGGCGCAGATGCTGTCGACGCGTCTTTGGCGTCTCACCGTCACGGTGACGTGGCCGACGGACGTCGGCGGCCAGCGCACGCTGGCGCTGTCGACCGTTCGCCTCGCGTCCAAACAACCATGACCGGCAAGCCGCATATCCTGATCCTGATGACGGACCAGCACCGCGCCGATTGCCTGCGCTGCGCCGGCCATCCGCAACTTCAAACGCCCAACCTGGATCGCATCGCCGGCGAGGGCATGAGGTTCGCGCAGGCGACGACAGTCTCGCCCGTCTGCATGCCGGCGCGCGCTTCATTCGCGACGGGTCTCTACCCGCACGATCACGGCATGTGGCGCAACAGCGGAGCTCTCTCCCTGACCAATGAGACTTTGTTTCAGGTCCTCCAAGGTTGCGGCTACTTCACGGCGCTGGTCGGCAAGGCACACCATTACGAGCAAAAGCTCGGCATCGATCTCCGCCAGCGCGAGGATTTCATGCACGCCGTGGGTTTCGTATACGTTCATGAAGCCCCTGGGCAGGCCGCCAGCATCAGGACGGCTTCATACGTGACCGACGAGTGGGAACGTCGCGGCTTGTGGGAGAAGCTCAAGGCGGATTACGTGGACCGGGCGAAAACCGGGGTCGAAGTCGTTCGGCCCAGCGCGTTACCGGTCGACGAGTTCCTCGATAGCTACATCGGCCGCAAAGCAGTGGAATTCGTGGATGCGTACGAGGATGCGCGGCCGCTGGTTCTGTTCGTCGGCTTTGCGGGGCCGCATGATCCCTGGGACGCACCCGGAAGCTACGCATCGATGTACCGGCCCGGCGACACGCCGCCGCCGATCCGGGTTCCGACGAAGCCATCGACGCTGCCGGACTATATTGAGCCGAATGCACCGTTCCGCGGCGGGCCGCCATTGTCGCCGGCGCTCGTCGCGGAGATTCGCGCCAACTATTACGGCAAGATATCGCTGATCGACTGCCACGTCGGACGTATCCTGGAAGCGTTTGAGCGCAAGGGGTGGCTGCAAGATCTGCTCGTCGTATTCCTGGCCGACCACGGCGAAATGCTCGGAGACCACGGACGGTTTCGGAAGGGTCTTTTCTACGAGTCCTGCATACGCATCCCGCTTCTGATCCGCTGGCCGGGAAGAATTTCCTCAAATGCCGTGACGAACGCGCTGGTAGAGAACATCGACGTGTTGCCCACACTCGTGGAAGCAGCGGGCTCTTCGGCGGCTGCGACTTGCGCGGGCAGATCGCTGTGGCCGTTGCTGCGAGCAGAAGCATCCGAGCTTCGCGAAAGTCAGCTGAGCGAAGTCAAGCGTGCTCAGAACCTTGTGATGCTTCGCACCCGGGAGCACAAGCTTGCCGTCGATGAGACCGAGCGGGCGCATATGCTATTCGATCTCGCTCGCGATCCCGAGGAGCAACGCAATCGGGTGGGCGATCCAACGGCGAGGCATCTCGAGGAATTGCTGCGACGCCAGTTGCATTCCCGTACCTGCCACGGCGGCTTCACGCTGATCGAGCTGTCGGTCGCGCTCGTCCTGCTCGCGCTGATCGCGTCGGTGCTCTACGGCTCGCTGTCGCTTGCCGGCAACAGCTGGAACCGCGGCGAGGCGAAGAGCCAGCAGACCGGCGAGATGCGCCTGACCGAGGATTTCCTGCGCCGCACGCTCAGTGCACAGCATCCGCTGCGCTTTCACAAGGTCGTTGATCAACCTTTGTATTTCCTGGGCAGCGGCGAGTCGCTCGCGTACGCCGCGGCCTTGCCCGGGCGGTCCGGCGGCGGCATGTACTACTTCCGTGTCACCGTCGTGCCAAACGGGGACAGCTCGCGGCTGACGCTCGCACGCGTCATTCCCGACTACGCGGCGCAACGGCTGCCCGAATTCGACAGCGCGGATTATTCGATTCTCGCCGACGGTATCGCCTCCGTCCGCTTCGGCTATTTCGGCCGCGATCCGGGCGCGGTCGATACGGTCGCGCCGACTTGGCGCGACCGGTGGGACGATCCCCAGCGCCTGCCCGATCTCATCCGCATGGACGTCAGGCCGATTCAGGGCGCGCCCTGGCCCACGTTGATCGTCGAGCCGCGCCTGGCTCCCGAAATCGGTTGCCGCACCTGGAATCCTGCGGCCCGACGCTGCACATGACCCGCGCGATGCAAGTGCTCAACCTGCGCTTTAACCACGCGATGCCACATGCGCCTTTCGCGCGCACGCGCGCACCGTTCACACATCCCGTAGCGGATGCGGAAGCGCTGGTTAGGTTCGCGGCGCTTGCCCCGTGCGATCGCGGCTAGGGAACAACGACGATGAGCGTGTCGCGAACACGCCGCGGACAAACGGGCATCGCACTGGTGCTTGTTCTATGGCTCACCATCTTGCTCACGGTGATCGCTGCCAGCTTCGCCTACAGCATGCGCACCGAGGCGCTAGCGGCGCGCACCGCGGCGTCGCTGGCGCAGGCGCGCGCGCTGGCGGACGGCGCGATCATGCGCGTTGCCTTCGAGCTGATGCGCCCGCGTACGCCAAACGACCTTTGGCAAGCCGACGGCGCGGTGCACGTTTGGGACGAAGATGGAGCCCGAATTGCGGCCAACGCTATAGACGAATCTGGTAAAATCGATCTCAATACCGCGTCGGATGCGCTGCTCAAAGGCTTGTTGCAGGCTGCGGGAGGACTGGATGTCGATGCAGCGTCGCGCATGGTCGACGTCATCGACGACTGGAAGGATGCCGACGATCTCAGACGGCCGAACGGTGCGGAGGCGCCTGAATACCAGGCCGCGGGACTGACGTACAAGCCGGCGAATGCGCCGTTCGAAAGCATCGCCGAGCTGCAGCGCGTGCTGGGGATGACTCCCGCATTGTACGCAGCGGTTGCAGACAGCCTGACCGTATTCAGCAAGTCGCCGGGCGTCAATCCCGCGTATGCGTCGCGCACCGTATTGTTGGCGCTTCCCGGCGCGACGACGGACATCGTCGACATGTATCTCACGCGGCGCAAAGACGCGCTCGCGGCAAGGCAGCCGTTGCCCGTGTTTCCGCTGGCGGGGTTTGCTGCGGCTTCGGTCAACTTGTGGCGAATTCGCGCCGAGGTGACGACACCCGACGGCGCGACGTTCATCCGGGAAGCGGTGCTGCGTCCCGGCGGTGACCTGCTCCATCCGGTGACGGTGCTGGCGTGGCTGGAAGGCGACCAGCGGCTTTTCGCCGAGCAGGCCACGCAATGATGCACGACCGCGGTTGTCGCCAAACAGCGACTCTTTTACAGGCGCGGATAGCGGAGCATGGTGAAAAAACTTGCGACGAAATGCACGTTGAAGTAAAACCCGCGCGTGCGGAACGTGTCGAAGGACGCACGGGCCGCTCGACCGAGAGCTTCCGAGAAGGGAAATGAAACCCGTATCCAACCGTTGGCGGCAGCGTATCCGTGACGCCGCGAACCACGCCGGCCTACCACGCTTCTGGCGCTGGTGGATGAGCGAGCTCGCACCTCTCCTGCCCGCGCGTTCGCGCGCTGCGATTCAGCGTCGCTTCGCGCGGCCGGTCATCGCGATGGGAGTTGGCGAGGCGGTGATCTGGCGACCCGAATTCACGAACGGAGCAGCGCGGCTGTCCATCGCGGAGACAGTCGGGCTGACTGGCGACGCTAGCGCAGTTCTGGCTGCAGGGCGTGCCGCGGTCGCGAGACTCGCCGCGAGTGCATCCGGCGGCATCGCCGCGCCGAAAGTCATCGTCGCGCTGGATTCCAGGCAAATTCTGCGCAAGGAACTCTCCCTGCCGGCCGCCGTCGAGGAAAATCTGATCCAGACGCTTGCCTTCGATCTCGACCGGCACACTCCGTTCCGGCCCGAGCAGGTCTATTTCGATGCGGCGGTGATCGGGCGCGATCCGGTGCGGAAGATGCTTCGCGTCGACTGGGCCGCTGCGCTGAAGACCGTCGTCGACGCCGCAGTAAAGCAGGTCGAGGCATGGGGTGCGGTGCCGGTCGCGGTCGCGCCGGGGCCGCCGGCGGTCGCGCCGGCGCGGCTCAATCTGCTTCCCGACGTCGCGCGTCCGCGTCCGCTGCAGTGGCGCCGCTGGCAGGTGTGGGCGCCGCTTTCGCTGGTCGTCGTCTTCGTGATTGCGGCTGCTCTCGTGCCGCTTGTGCAGAAGCGCGAATACGCGATCGCACTCAACCTGCAGACCGCCGAAGCGGCGCAGCGCGCGCAGGCCGCCGACACCTTGCGCCAGCAACTCGAGGGTATGCAGAACGACTACAACTACGTCCTCGCAAAGAAATACGCTTATCCGAGCACGGTGCAAGTGCTCGACGACGTCACGCGCGTTCTGCCCGACGACACGTGGCTCACGCAGCTCGACGTCAAGACCAGCGGCAGAGGCAAGGACATGCAGCGCGACGTGTACCTGCGCGGCGAATCCGCCAACGCAGGCAAGCTGATCAGCATGCTCGAGGATTCGAAGCTGGTGGAGCAGGCCGCGCCGCGCTCGCCGACGACCAAGGTGCAGGGTGCGCCCGGGGAGGTGTTCGATCTCGGAGCGCGTTTGAGGACGCTGCCGCCGCCTGCTCCGCAACCGTTGACTTCTGCAGCGCCCGCGCCGGTCGCGCAAGCGCCGGTGATCACAGTGCCCGCACCCACTCCGAATGCCACCCCGGCGCCGAAGACCGTGCCCCCCAGCGCGGGGCCGGAGGCGGAGGCTCCGATCCGACCCCGGGCTCGCGGCCCGCAAGCCGCAATGCCCGCACCACCCGCGCCGGCGGGCTCGGAGGCCGCTCCGGCCTCGGAAAACGAGCCCGACGCGCAGCCGGACGCGAAATCCTGATGGCAACGCTCGCGATGCAATTGCAGCCGAAGCAAAGCCGCGCGCTTGCCGTCGTTCTGCTCGTTTTCGCCGTGCTGCTTGGACTTGCGGTGATGCTGTTGCCATTTACGCTGCTGCATCGCCACTACGACCTCGCAATCGAGACGTTGCAGGACCGCCTCGCGACATATCATCGCGTCGCGGCGCAGACGCCCGAGTACCGGAAGGCGTTGGACGCGCTGCGCGCCGTGAATGGACGTCGTTTTTTCCTGACCAATACGGCGCCGAACCTTGCGTCGGCAGAGCTGCAGGATCTCGTGCGCGCGGCGATCGAAAATAACGGTGGCCGCATCACGACTATCCAGACGGCGCAGCCGCGCGACGACGGCCGCTTCCGGCAGATCGGCATCAACGTGCAGTTATTCGCGACGACGCCGAACCTGCAGAAGATTCTTTATGCGCTGGAAACGCAAGTGCCGTACGCGCTGGTCGAGAACATCACCATCCGACCTCTCAATGCGTTCCGCGGGTTCAAGCCCGCCCCCGGGAACGAGCCCGAGTTGAGCGTGCTGCTCGACGTGACGGGCTTCGCCCTCGCCGAAGGAGAGAAGAAATGAGCACGATTCCCGCACTGCATGCCGCACACCGCGCGCGGGCGTGGGCCTGGTGGCTGATTCCTGCGATCGCGCTCGGTGCGCTCATCGCCTGGGAGACCGATTGGGGCCGGCACGTGCTGTGGGTACCCGCGGCGCCGGCGCCGGTCACCCCGAAGCCGGTGCAGACCTCGGTCCTGCCGGAGTACCAGCTCGAAGGCGGCATCGCCGCGCGCAGCGAAACCGTGAGCCGCACGCTCTTCAACGCGACGCGACGGCCGGCGCCGGTTCTCGCCGCCGAGGGCGGCGGCCCGCGGCGGATTCAGCCGGGTCAGTTCCAGCTCGTCGGCACGACCGTCACCGGCGATCGCAACGTCGCGTTCCTGAAGGAAGTCAACGGCGGTAAGGCGCGTACCGTTCGCCAAGGCGACGAAATCAACGGCATGCAAGTCGCGCTCGTCGCCCCGGATCGCGTCAGGCTCACCGCCGGCGACGACTCCGAAGAGCTGGTGCTCAAAGTCGCGCGGGGACCGAAGACGACCTTGGCTGCCGCCCCGCCGCCGCCCGCGGCGGCGAATACGGGTCAAGCCGCACCCGCGGCAGCCGCCGCAGCGCAAGCGGCGCAACAGCGCGCGCAAGCCCCCGGCGCCAGCGGGGCGCCGTCGCCGGCTGCGGTTCGTCGAGCGAACCGTCGCGCCGCCGCAGACACCGGGGCAGCGCAAGGCAGTGCCGCGACCGGAAGTAGCGCGCAACCGGCGGCCAATCCCCAAGCTCCCAGCAACTGGGATTCGGTGTATCAGAACATGCAGCAACAGCAGCAACAACCGCGAAGGCAGCAGGGCAAGTGAGCGCAAGACTCACAACCCGGATGTCAACCGCGCTTTCGCCGTAACGGGTGAGCGCCACACGGATAAGCGATGACTGAACGCTTCGCAAAGCTCGCGCTCGCCCTGACGCTGTCGCTCGTGTTGGCTGCCTGTGCAACCACCGGCCGCGACCGGCCGCCGTTGCCGGCGCCCGCACCGGCCAAGGCCGCCGCGCCGGAAAACGGTACCGCCATGCGCCCCGGCGCGCCGGAGAAACCGCCCGAGCAATCGAAGCTCTACAAGGGCAGCGGCATTCTCATCGCGGGTCAGTCCGAGGGCGGCGACGTGCTGCCCGCGCCCAAGCCGCGCCCAACGCCCGGGCCAACGGTAACGTTGAACTTCGAGGGAGCGGACATCCGCGACGTCGTGCGCAATATCATCGGCGACATCCTCGGCGAGTCGTACACGATCGATCCCGCCGTCGGCGGTACCGTTACCATTCGCACCACCTCGGGCATTCCGCGCGAGTCGCTCCCGGCGACCATGGAAACGCTGTTGCGGATGAACGGCGCGACGATGACCAAGGAGGCCGGCATCTGGAAGATCCTGCCGGCAGCGGCCGCTGTCCGCGGCAACCTCACACCGCAGCTCGGCGGCTCGACGCGTCCGCTGCCGCCGGGCTACTCGGTGCAGATCGTGCCGCTGCACTACGTCGGCGTGCGTCAGATGGTCGCGCTGCTCGAGCCATTCATCAAGGATCAGACGACGGTCCGCGTCGACGACTTGCGCAACTTCATGATCCTCTCCGGCACCGAGCTCGAGCTGAAGCATCTCATCGAGACGATCGACATGTTCGACGTCAATTGGATGGCGGGCTTGTCGGCGGGCCTGTTCACGCTCCAGAGCGCGGATGTCAAGTCGGTAATGGCTGAACTGGACAAGGCACTGGGCACGCCCGACAAGAGCCCGCTTGCCGGCATCCTGCGCATCATCCCGATCGAACGCATGAACGCATTGCTCGTCGTCACGCCGCAGGTGGAATACCTCGACGAGGCCAAGAAGTGGATCGAGCGCCTCGACAAGGCCGGTGCCGACAGCGCCGGCATACGCTTCTACGTCTACCAGGTGCAGAACGGCCGCGCCGAGCGCATCGCGCCGCTGTTGCAGCAGGCGTTTACGGGGCGCGTCACGCAGCCCCAGCTGGGCCCGACTGGCCCGCAGCTCGCGCCAGGCACTCCCGCGGGCACCATCGTCTCTCCGCCGGCCTTTCAGCCGCAGCCCGCAGGCCCGGCCGCAATCCCGCCGCAGACGGTCGTCACCCAGACGCAAACGCAGACTCCCGCGGGCGCGGCCGGGGCGCCAGGCGCCGTGCAAAGCACGATCGCGCGCGCGTTGTCCGTTGCCGAGGGCATCGGGGTCATCCGCAACATCCAGGTCGTCGCCGACAAGGACAACAACACGGTGCTCGTGGTGGCGACGCCGGCCGAGTACGCGGTGATCGAGGCAGCGCTGAAGAAGCTCGACATCCCGCAGCGACAGGTGGCGATCGAGGTCACGATCGCCGAGATCACGCTGACCGACGAGCTGGCATTCGGCGTCGAATGGCTTTTCAAAGGCGGAGCGCCTTCGGGTCGTGGCAGCGGCGGCCTGTTCAACCAGACGACGCCGTTCAATCCGGCCATTCCAATCGTCGCCGGCGCGACCAGCCCGGCCGGACTGGCGCTGGCAACCGGCTTCAACTATCTCATCAACAACGCCAACTTTCCCGGCGGCGTCCAAGCCGCGCTGCACCTGCTCGACACCTACGCCAGCACCAAGGTGATCTCCAACCCGCATCTGGCCGCGCTCGATAACCAGAAGGCTACGATCAAGGTCGGCAACCGGATCCCTATCAACTCGAACTCCACCGTCGGCGGCACGACCAATGTGGTTACCACCGTTGCGCAATACATCGACACCGGCGTGTTGCTCCAGGTCACGCCGCATATCAACGCTGGCGGCCTGGTAACGCTGGAAGTCGACGCCGAGGTCAGCACCCCGGCAGCACAGAGCACGGCGGCGATCAATGCGGGACAGGCGCCCGCGATCAACACTCGTTCGGTGCAGACGCTGCTCGCAGTGCCGACCGGGCAGACGATGGTGATGGGCGGGTTGATCACCAAAGATAATGAGAACAGCTCCGCGGGTCTGCCGCTGATCTCACGAGTCCCGGTGCTGGGCGGGCTATTCGGCAATCAGGATCTCAAGAATAATCGCACCGAGCTGATCCTCTTCATCACGCCGCGCGTGGTCGAGAACGAGGTCGATTACCAGCGTGTGATCGACGATCTGCGGCGCAGGATGGAGCGGCTCGACGACGTATTTCCGGCGAAGAAAACTGCACCGGAAGGCGGTTCGCCGCCGTAAACCGTCGCCAAATGGCGACGCCATCAATGTTGCGGGAATGCAACAAGCTAGAATGAGAGGGGAAAATGCAGTTTGGGCGATTGACGGTACAGAGTGCTTTGGATAGTCTCCAAAGCGAAAAGCCCTTGCGGCGCAGTGCCTTGACCGGCGATATACGTCGGATCGCGTGGCTGGTGCTGGGGGTGACGCTGGCGGGGTGTGCAGGCGTCCGCGTCGATTCGGCGCCGGAGGAAAAGCAGAAGTTTGTCGCTCAGAGGGCGGAAGCCCGGTGGCAGCTCCTGCTCAAGGGGGACCTCGCGGGTGCTTACGAGTTTTTGAGCCCGGGGTCGAAGGCGACGATGTCCCTGGATCTTTACAAGGCCAAGATCAAGCCCGGCATGTGGCGGGAGGCGAGGGTAGAGAAGGTGGATTGCCAAGCGGAGGTCTGCAGCGTGGTGATGCAGATCACCTACGACAGAAAGCAGATGAAAGGCATCCAGACGCCATTGATGGAATCCTGGATCATCGAAAAGGGCTCAGCCTGGTACGTTTTTCGCTAGGGTTCGAAGCTGCCGAGCGTTGCAAATTATCCACAGATCATGCAGAAGGGGCTGGATGCGTGATCGGACTTGTTTGTAAAACGAAGTAGGGTGTACTACACTCGCTGTGCTGGCGGTTATAAAGTGATCACTTTAAACCTGAAACAGAAACATAGGAGTCATTAAAAACCATGAACTCGTTCCAAAGAAAATCGCTATACGCGGCTCTGGCAGGCGTCGGCGCTCTGGGTGCGACGACGGCTGCGGAAGCGGTCAACGTCAATCCGAACGGCCTCGGCAACGTCCTGATCTATCCGTATTACACGGTTCAAGCACATGCGGGCAATGCGTACAACTCGCTGCTGACCGTCGTCAATTCGGGCCAAACGGTAAAGGCCGTCAAGGTCCGTTTCCTGGAAGGCAAGAACAGTCGTGAAGTGATCGACTTCAACTTGTTCCTGTCGGGATACGACGTGTGGACCGCCGCGGTGATTCCGAGCCCCGCCACACCCGGCGGGCGTGTGGTCACTTTCGACAAGTCTTGTACGCTCCCGCCGATCGCGACGACCCAGGGCGGCGCGGGCTTCGTGGACTTCGTGAATTTTGCTTACACCGGTAGCTCGGACGACAAGGGCGGCTCTGGCCTCGACCGGACCAAGGAAGGCTACGTCGAAATCATCGAGATGGCGACATTCACCTCGACCTCGACGGTAGCCATAGCGGTCACGCACGCGAACGGGAAGGTTTCCGGTCAGCCTGATTGCAAGCCGTTGAGCGATGCGCTTGCCTCGGCTGAGGCGTTTTCGACTGTCGGCGGCCTGTTCGGCGGCATGACGTTGATCAACGTCAACGACGGCACCGACTTCACCGAGGACGCGGTCGCGCTCGACAACTTCGCGGGGGGTGGAAGCAATCCCGCCAACGGCGGATATACACCTGCGGGTACCACGACGCCAGACCTGACGTTCGCCAGTCCGCCGGTGAGTCAGGTGCTCGCCAACAACGCCGTCTATACGTCGAGCTGGGCCACGGGTCCTGATCCGGTCAGCGCGGTGCTGATTCATAACCAGGTGTTGAACGTGTACGTGCTCGACTCGGGTACCAAGTCGCAGACCGACTGGGTTGTGACCTTCCCGACCAAGCGCTTCTACGTCAAGACCGGCACTGGGCTGGCACCCTTGCTGTTCCAGCGCAACTTCAACGACGGCGCGGGTTCCTGTGACGACGTGTCGCTGAACATCTACGATCGCGAAGAACGGACGACGACGACGCCGCTCACCTTCTCGCCGCCGCCGCCGACGCAGGGCAACGCGCTGTGCTGGGAAGCGAACGTGATCACGTTCAACGCCACTGCTCTGGGACCACCTGTCGTTTCGAACGTGCTGGCGTCGGTGAACACTGCCAACATCAACACGACTTTCCAGAACGGCTGGCTGAACCTCGGCTTCTTCCCGGCGACCATTACCGGTTCGGTTCACACGTTGGCCAACACCGCGACGTCGATCACCAGCATCGGTGGCGCTACGACCACGGGCAACACCGTGACGTACTTCGGTTTGCCGCTCGTCGGCTTCGAGGTCGAGTCGTACACCAACGGCACGTTGTCGGTCGGTGGCGTGAATGTGCTGTCGACCTTTGGCGGCAACTTCGTCCACAAGACCAAGACGTGCATAGGCAGCAGTCTGTGTCTGAACTAAGACGTGCATAGGCGGGAGTCGGTGTCCGCACCGACAGCCTGCTCAATACCAGGCGGGACTTCGGTCCCGCCTTTTTTTGCCCGTCTTTCATGCGAATTTATTCGCACGACATCGGTCACCATGCGACGCCGCGGCCGAATGGAATTTCGTAGATGCGAATTCATTCGCACCCGTCGGGCGTGCTCGCAAATCGAAACGTCGCCTGTGGTTTAACGTCGCGATGTGACGCATTACGGCACGCTTGCGCGGCGCGGCGATCCATGTCATTGTCATATGCCGAGCGTCGGCGAATCTCTGACAGACGGATTCCGATGCGGCTTGCCCTCCCGAAGGGGCATGACGTATAATTAATTGTTTTCATTGATAAGCTGGCGCGGAACTTGCAGGGGGCACGGGGCCGCCTTGTAGGTCTTCCGCCTGGGAGTCGCTCATGAACCGATCGTTCTTTCGACCGGCCGCGCTTGCGCTTGCAAGCGTCGCGCTGGCTGTTGGCATCACCGTCCTTCCCCTGACGCCCGTGCAGGGCGCGACGTTTACCTTCAGCAACGCGAATTGCTCGTCCTTCACGCTGGTCGACAACGGAAACGGAAATTCCACGCTGAATTGCGTCGTCTCCGCGCCGCCGGTCTGCACCGTCACCGGCCCCACAACCGGCACACTCAACAACGCTATTACCCTCACCGCGAGCTGCAGCCCGGCGGCAACGAGCTGGACATGGACCGCCGGCAACTGTGCAGGCGTGACGACGCAGACCTGCTCGGCGGTCGAGAGCACGGCCGTCACGAGGACTTACACGGTCGCGGGAACGAACGGCATCTTCGTCGGCAGCGCATCGCCGGGCTATAACGTGGCATGGTCGAACACCGTGCCCGCGGCGCCGTCCGGTTGCTCGATCACCTCCAATCCGACGAGCCTGCCGACCACCGGTGGAGCGATCGCTCTCACCGCGCAGTGCAGCGGCGGTGGCGCAGTCGCGACCTGGACGTGGAGCGGCCCGACCACCACGACCAACGGCAACACCGCAACCGCGACCCTCACCAGCACCTCGCAGTTCAGCGTGCAGGCGTCGAACGCGGGCGGCTCGGCGAGTGCGAATCTAACCGTTCAAGTCGCCACCGGCGGCGGCAACGCAATCAGCTGCTCCGGCTTCAGTAAGACCGTTGTCCTCGACGCGAGCTGGTCCAACCCGACGCGCCTGTTCACGATCAACGGCGGCGGCTTCGGTGTAAATGACGCGCTGGTCGTGCGCTTTACCACGGGTCCTAACGCCTTGACCAAGAGGGGCGGCTTCAGCGGCGCCGAGTACCAGTCGTCGCCATCGGAGAGGCACGCGACGCTGTCGGCCTCGCCGTGCGACTTCGGTCCGGGCATGTTCCCACCGGGCTCGAACGCGTCGGGCAACACGATCAGCTTGCAATACTACGTAGGCGGCACTCCCGTGTATTACCCTGTGCTGCAGCCCAGCACGACGTACTACCTGAACATCATGAACGTGGCGCCGGCGAGCTGCGCGGCGACCGGAGTCTGCGACATGTTCATCGACTTCAGCAAGCCTGCGTCGTAAGCTTCATCCGCCAGGCAATACGCGGCCCCGCTTCGGCGGGGCCGCTTTTTTGCGGCTTCCGCCATCGGCTACAATGCATCCCGTTCCACGGGCTCCGGGCGACCGAGGGCCGCGCATTTTCGCAAATTGCATCGAGGCTCCATGAATCGCACTTCAATTGTTCCAGCGGCTGCGGCCGCGCTGCTTCTCAGCTTTTCCTGCGCCGTCCTCGCCGAAGGCTCGCCCGACGATGTCCTGATCGAGAACTCCGTCGCGAAGCTCACCCGCGGCGACTATGAAGCCGATTTGCAGCGCGTGCCGCCGGAGAGGCGCGACGCGTTTGCCAGCGACCCGAAGCGCATCACCGCAATGCTCAATAACCTGCTCATTGTCAAGACGCTCGCCGCCGAGGCGCGCCGGGCGGGCACCGACCGCGACCCTGAGGTCGCGCGCCTGGTCGGCTTGGAGAGCGACCGCGTTCTGGCGCAGGCGCAAACCCGGCGCATCGAGGAAGCGGCAGGCGCCGAGTTCGACGCAAGGCAGGCGGAGTTCCTGCTCAAGGCGCGGGAAGCCTATCTCGTGGACAAGGACAAGTACCGAGTGCCCGAGCAGGTTCAGGTAGCGCACATCCTGTTCGACACGCGGAAGGGCTCGCCCGATGCGGCGCTCGTGCGGGCCAAGGCGACGCGCGAGGAGCTTCTCGCCGGCGCCGACTTCGCCGCCCTAGCGAAGAAAGTCTCCGACGACCCCGTCGCAAAGAACAACGGCGGCGATTTGGGCTGGATCGCACCCGGACGGATGGATGCCGAGTTCACCAAGGCGGCGTTCGAGCTGAAGAATGCGGGCGATATCAGCCAGCCGGTGCGCTCGAGCATTGGCTACCACTTGATCCGCCTCGAGGGCCGGCGCCCCGCCCGACAGATGTCCCTCGACGAGGTCAAGGATCAGATCATGGCCGAATTGCGCGCCCGTTACGTGGGCGAGCAGCGCGAGGCAAGGCTCGCCGCGATCCGCAGCGACCCGAACATGAAGATCGATCAGAAGGCAGTCGACGCGCTCGTCTACCGCGTGGATCCGCGGGTCTTCGGCCGGGCACAGCCGCAGTCGAAGTAGGAAGGGCGCCGCGTGGGCGATGATCCTTACCCTCCCGCAGCCAATATCGATGCAATGCCCGCCGAAGAATCCGCACTGCGCCCCGCGCGAGCGTTGCTGGGTTGGCTCTCGGCAAAGCAGGCGAGGGGCCATCTCAACGCGCAGCGCCGCGACGCCGAGCTGACGGACGAGCAGCGGCGCGCGGTCGAGCAAGCGCATGCGCGAGTCGCTGCGCGTCCGAAGTTCGAGGGCGGATCTGCGGTTCTCGGGCCGTGCCCCGAAATCCTTTTCGAGCATCGCGCGGCTCTGTATGGCCACGAGCGGTTCTCGGCGATGCGCAATGAGGGCTGGGAGATTGCGATCGTCGACCTCGAGCGCGTCTGCGTGGTGCAGCCCACGGTTCTGTCCGACCCGGACCCGCGAGTCGAGACGAATCTCGACCCGGGCGACCTGATGGCGCTCGCGAAAATCACCCTGCCGATCCCGAACCCGCTGGTTGTGCCGTATCAGGTCGATTCCGCCAAGAACGTCGCGGCACTCTCGTCGCCGAATCCGAATTTGCGCATCGTCGGCTTCAGAGCGCAACAGATTGGGCAGGGCACGCTTCTCGGCTTCGTCGTTGAGATCGCGACGTCGTTCGTACAGGTGGCGGAGTTCGGCGGGCGCTTCGTCTTGACCGATGGGACTCATCGCGCCGTCAGCCTTTTCAAGCAAGGCATCGCCAGGATTCCGGCGCTGATGCGCACGTACGCGCATGGCGAGAACCTGGGTCTCGCCAAAAGCGTGCTTTCCCCCGCCACGTACCTCGGCGAACGGCCGCCGCAGGTCGGCGATTATTGGAATCCCGCGGTGTCCACGGCCATCACGGTGCCGCGGGCGAGGAAGTTGGTGATCGTACAGGCCATCGAGCAAAGCCTTGTAACGGGGTCAGGTTAAATTGTCCAAGGCAACGCGCAGGGACCTTGCGCGCGCGCTTGAGCTACATCAAGCCGGCCGCTTCGCGGACGCGGAGAAGGTGTACGCGAAATATCTCGCCCTCCATCCCAGCGACCCGGCCGCGCTCAACAACGCCGCGGCTGCAGCGATGCAATTCGGCAATCCAGCACTCGCCATCGCGCGCTTCGAGAAGCTTGTCGCGCTCGACCCGCGGCACGCACAGGGTTACAGCAATCTCGGTTACGCGCTGATTCATGGCGGACGCTCGGAGGACGCCGTCCGTTGTCTCGAGCGCGCGGTAGAGATCGACCCGAGCTACGCCATGGCGCACAACAACCTGGGAATCGCCTACGAAAACCTCTTTCGCCGCGCCGAAGCCGTCGGCGCGTTCGAACGCGCGCTCGCTCTGGATCCGGCGTATGCCGACCCGGCGGCAAACCTCGGCGAGGTATTGAACCGCGACGGAGATACCGAACACGCGAGAGCGGCGCTGAATCGGGCGCTTGCGGCTCAACCGTCGCACATTGGTGCCCGTGCCGCGCTCGCCACGACCGATGCGCTGGACGGCAGTCTCGAGGACGCTCTCGCGACGCTCGAGCGCATCGTCGCCTCGGCACCCCGTGCATCCCGTTTCTGGGAAACGCTCGGTTCCTTGCGGATCTGGGCCGGAGATCTGGTCGGCGCCGAGGCGGCATTCAGAAAAGCGCTCGCGCTCGATCCGCATGACCGGCAGGCCTGGCTTGGGGTGGCGGGCGCTCTGCTTGCGCGCGGCGACTTCGCGCGCGGATGGCGCGCGTTCGAGGAACGTCGGGATGGCTGCTTCGGAGCCCCGAGTCGATTCGGCGATATACCGCAGTGGGACGGCGGTCGGCTCGATGGCGCGCTGCTGGTCACCTGCGAGCAGGGCCTGGGCGATGTCGTGCAGTTCGCGCGTTTCATTCCCGACGCGCGCAGGCGGGTTCGCCGATTGATATTCCTCGTCGACGGGACCCGGCAATCGCTCGCCCCTTTGCTTGCGACGCTGTCGGGCGTCGACGACCTGTGCACCGATGCGGCGGCGCTGGCCGCCTTGGCAGAGCGCCCGATCGCGCGCGCTTCCGTGCTGTCGCTGCCGTATCTGGTGGACGTGCGGGTCGAGGCGCTGCCCGGCCCCGTACCCTATGTTTCACCGCTCGCAGAGCGCACGGCCGTGTGGAAGCCGCGCCTCGACGCGATTCCGCGTCCGCGCGTCGGACTCGCCTGGGCTGCGTACGCGCGCCGCGACATCGGCTACGTCACGCGCCAGAAGTCGGTGCCGCTGGCGCTACTGGCGCCGGTCATTGCGGCATCGAATGCAAGCTTCGTCAGTCTTCAACTCGGTGCTGCCGGCATGCTTGCGCCGCACGGCGAGCCGGGGGAGCGCATCGTCGATCTCACCGCCGACATCCATGACTTCGGCGACACCGCGGCAATCATCGCCGAGCTCGATCTCGTGATCTCGTCGGATACATCGGTCGCGCACGTTGCCGGCGCATTGGGCAAGCCGATCTGGATGCTCGACCGCTACAACACCTGCTGGCGGTGGCGCCTGGCCGCGGATCACTCGCCCTGGTATCCGACCATGCGCATCTTTCGTCAGCAGAAATTCGGCGACTGGAGCGAGCCGCTGACGTACTTGGCCGCGGCGCTAAGTACCTCTTTTAGCGATGCGGCCTGACGATTCCCTGACGCCGGTCCTGATCGCTTGGAGGGCCTCAAACACGCTCGCACTACCGGGGCCGCTGCAGTCACGAGATAATGGCGCGCTGCGCGCCTTGGGTCGGCACGCATGGTGATGCCCGGATGCAGGCTGCCCGCCAGGAAGCAACCTCTCGAAGATGACCAATTTTGTATTTACGATGACCACCGGGCGCAGCGGCACTTTGTATCTGGCGCAACTGCTCCAGCAGAACCTGCCCGATGCCGAGTGCTATCACGAAATAGTCGGCTGGGATCGTTTCGGCGTCGATACTCCGGACGTTTCGCACATGACCCTGTTCAATTCCCAGGGCAATGTCGAAAAGGTGCAGGCATTCTGGCGCTCGAAGCTCGCGCGCATAGCCGCGACGCGACGACAATTCTACGTCGAGACTTCTCATCTGTTGATGAAGGCGGGCCTGATCGAAAATCTCGCACCGCTGACGACGAAAGGTACAGTTCACCTCATCGCGCTGGAGCGTGAAACGTATGCCACGATCATGAGTTTTCGAAAGCGGCTTGACTTCGTGAACAAAGGCAATTGGTGGCTCTGGTACCTGGATCCCGACTATCCCAAGAACCTCGTTCCTTCCCGTGACCTGATCGATGCCGGCATCAACGGTCTCTGTCTCTGGTACATTCTTGAGATTCGCGCGCGCACGGCGTATTACGAGAGGCTGCTGGCGGGGAAGAGCAATGTCGTTTTTCACCACTTCAACCTCGAAGAATTGCGAGCTGCCGAGGGCGTATCGCGTCTGCTGAGGGCTCTTGGCAGTCCCAGGGAACCCGGACAGGTCGTCGTTCCGGCGCCGCGGAACGTAGGGCCCGCCTTGTGCAAGATCGATGCCGCGGAAGAGGCCAGAATCCAGGATCTGATTGCCTCTGTCGAGACTCATCCGAGCGCGACCGCGGGTACCACGTTGCAGACCGCTCGCTGACTTAAGGTCGAAATAGGGACTGCCAGTCCCTTTGTGACCGTCGCCCATTCAACCTCCTTTGGCGATGCGGCCTGACGATTCGCTGACGCCGGTCCTGATGGCTTGGAGGGCCTCGAACACATTCGGTTGGGGGATCGTCGCACTGAATGTTTTCTGTCACTGGGCCGTGTCTCGCGACATCAGGCCGTTCATGTTGCGACCGATCTCCGAGGGCGACCTGCTTGCACTCGGGCCGTTGCGCCGTCTGCAGATCGCGGATCGAGTGGCACAGAGCAACGCGCTTGCAAAGCGCCTGGCGGGGGCGAGATCGCAGGGTGTTTCGCTGAACATGCCGGTGATACACGCGCTGGGGAATCGCTACGACGGTGCGCGATCGCGAATCAGCGGCGAGCGGAACATCGGGCGCATGGTCTTCGAGGAGACGCGGCTCGAAGATTGGACCGAGGAAATCAAGCGGTATGACGTTCTGGTCTGTGCCTGCACATGGAACGCGGAGCTGCTTAAAGCCCGGTTCGACTGCGAGCCGGTGCTGATTCACGAGGGCGTCGATCCGTCGCTTTTCCATGCGGCGCCAAAGTCGGCAATCATCGATCCGAATCGCTTCTATATTTTCACCGGGGGCAAAGTCGAGTTTCGCAAGGCGCAGGATCTGGTTCTGCTCGCTTTCCAGATCTTTTCGGCGAGACATGACGACGCGGTGCTGGTGACGGCATGGCATAGCCCGTTCGAGCATTACTCCATCGGTTTTCGCGGCAAGCTCGCGGCACCGATCGAGGTCGGCGCCGAGAAGCAGCTCGCAGTCAAGAAGTGGGTCGCGGACAATGGCATCGATCCGGCCAAAATAATCGATATCGGCCCGATGCCCAATCAGATGATGCCGCAGATCCTGCGGGAGATGGACTGCGCGCTGCAGCCGAGCCGCGCGGAGGGCGCAACGAATCTCGTCGCGATGGAGGCAATGGCTTGTGGCCTGCCGGTAATCATCGCCTGCAACACCGGGACCAAGGATCTCGTCGACGGCTCGAATTGCATCCCGCTTGTGCATCAAGCCGCGGTGGAGCATCCGAGGGATCGCGGATCCGAAGGCTGGGGCGAAAGCGACGTCGACGAGATCGTTGCCGCGCTCGAGGCGCTGTATCAGTCGTCGGAAAAGCGGCAGCAGGTCGGCGCGGCGGCCGCCGAGTTCATGCGGCAGCGGACGTGGGCGCGACATGCGGAGCAGCTGGGGCGGGTTGTGCTGGGCGCATAACCGCGAAAGAAATACAATCTCGCGATGCAATTCCGCCACTTCGTCGTTACCCGATTCAATATTCGCATTAATGATGCATTCAAGCATGTCAGGGGCCCGGTCATTCGAATACCGGTTGACCCGTTGGACCCCGATTGGCTGAACGTGCGGTTCAAGGTATTCGAGATCACGTGTCTCCCCAGCATCCTCGGACAAGTCGAGCAGAACTTCGCGTGGATAATCCTGGTGGACAGTAGCCTGCCGGCAAGCGACCATGATCGCCTTCTGGCGCTTACAAAGCGAAAGAAAGAGACGTTCATCCACGCTGTCGATGCGCAGAGCAACCTGGCCTCGCTTGATTGGCTAGGCCCTTACTCGGTCGAGGGTGCGGACCACGTAATAACAACCAACCTCGACAATGATGACGCGCTCCCGGCCCGTTTTGTGGCCAGAATACACGATCATGTTCGCGACGCTGATGAGTTGGGTGCGCTGCCCCCGATCGGGTTTATCGGGGCGAAACAAATTGTCCAATGGGACTTGTTGACCTCGAGTGAAGCCCCTCTCGGTTGGAAGGCATCGTGGCACAGGCAAGTCCGGATAGCTGACCATAGGACGGCGGCTACTACGGCGAGCGCCGGATTGTCGCTGCTCTGCAAGCTACCTGCATTTAATTTTTGCGTACTGGGAATCAGGCACGCCACGGCGAGTACCTACCTCAACTTTTCTATTCCTCCCTCGAATGGCAATGCGGCCTGGTTCCGACGCGCAGTTGCCAGCGCTTGCGAAGCAAATCATATCGACGTAGCAACGGTGCAAAGCGAGGACCTGTATTGCGACATCAGCAAGGACTTAGGTGCGGTTCTCATGACAAACCACCTTTGGAACGGTGAGAATCGACGGGTCTTTGAATCGAAGCCAGAGCGCACGATCGTAGCGGGACCCGGTGACTTTCCTGACGTGTTGATCGACTGGGAAAAGGCTCGCCTGTACGCCCATAGCTTTCACGCGCCGACAGGTCCGCAGGTCGCTCGCTAGCGGCTCTTCGGCGCGCCTGTCCCAACGCTGCTATCCTTCGGACCGTGTCTTCTACGCCTCACCCAAGAGCGCCCGTTAGCCTTGCACGAAACACGGCGCCGCACCTCGCACGCCACCGCGCGCTCTTTACCAACTTCTTCCGCCGCGAGCTGTTCTCACGCTACCTCGGTAGCGTGAGCGGGCTGGCATGGGCGTTCCTGCACCCGCTCGCGTTGCTCGCGGTGTATCACTTCGTATTCACGACCGTATTCCGCGCCGGCTCGATGGACGGCAAGAGCTTTCTGCTGTTCGTCGCGGTCGCGCTCTGGCCGTGGCTCGCGGCGCAGGAGGCGCTGCAGCGCGGCACGGTCTCCATTGCCGGTTATGCGGGCCTGATCCGAAAGGTCGCATTTCCGCACGAGCTCATCATCTACGCGTCCGTTGCAGCCACGCTCGTGTTGCAATTTGTCGGCTATCTGGTCGTATTGGTTGTGCTCGCGCTCTTCGGCGAGCCGGTTCGTTTCGAAGGGCTGCTGCTCGCGGTACCGCTGTGGTTCATCCTCGCAATCGCGATCACCGGCCTTGCCCTCGGGCTCGCGGCGCTGCAGGTGTTCATTAGGGACATCGAGCACATCCTCTTGCCGGTGCTGATGATTCTGATGTATCTGACGCCGATTCTGTATCCGCTGTCGCTGGTGCCTGAACGCATGAGGCCGTGGGTGGCGGCGAATCCCTTCGGCTATCTCGTCGATCGGCTGCGCGACGCGCTGCTCGACGGACGGCTTGCAGTCTACTGGGGCGACGCGGTCGCGGTCGTCGTTGCGCTCGCGCTGTTTGCGGGCGGGCGGTGGATCTTCCTGCGGTTGTCTCCGCATTTCGAGGATTTCGTGTAAGAGCGTGCGAATGAATTCGCACCTACAGGACGTGTAATGTCGGCGCCTCTATTGCATCTCTCCGGCGTCGGCAAGGACTACGCCAAGCTCGACACCGATGCGGCGCGCGTGAAGCTCGTGCTCGATTTGCTGCGCGGCCGCGGCGTAGCGCGTGCTTTTTGCGCCCTCGACGACGTGTCATTCGATCTGGCGGCGGGAGAATCGCTCGGCATCATCGGCGAGAACGGTGCCGGCAAGTCGACGCTGCTCAAGATCGTGGCCGGCGTGATCACACCGACACGCGGCAGCGTCGACGTGCGCGGCCGCGTCGGCGCGCTGCTCGAGCTGGGCTCGGGCTTTCATCCGGAGTATTCAGGCTTCGCCAACATCGATCTTGCCGCGGCGCTGCTTGGGTTGACTCCGGGCGAGATCGCGGAAAAGCGCGACGAGATTGTCGCTTTCGCCGATATTGGCGAGCACATCCATGATCCGATCAAGCATTACTCGTCGGGCATGGTCGTGCGTCTCGGCTTTGCCGTAGCCACTGCGCTTCGCCCCGACATTCTGATCACCGACGAAGTGCTCGCGGTCGGTGACGAGTCGTTCCAGAAAAAATGCGTCGCCTGGATGGAAAATTATCTCGCCGGTGGAGGCACGCTGCTCCTGTGCTCGCACAGCATGTATCACGTGCAGAAGCTCTGCCGCGCCGCGCTTTGGCTCAAGGATGGCCGCATGATGCGTTACGGCCCCGCTGCCGAGGTGGCGCAGGCGTACCTCGTATACCACGAAGAAAAGAGCGCCGGCGCCAGAAAGCCGATCGCCTCGCCCCAGGCGAGCGCGGCGGGCTACTACGCCATACAGTCGCTCATCCTCGACCCGCCGGAGCGCATCGCCTCGGGCGGAGCGCTGGCCGTGGCGGGCGAGGTATACTCGCCCGACGATCGCGCTCCCGTCGTTCTGGTCGGGCTTGTTCGTGTCGATGGCACGCCGATCTACGGCGTGGCGACCGACATGGACGGCGTCACGCCCGAGCGGATCGGCGCGCAGCGTTTCGCGTTTTCGCTCACGTTTCCGCAACTTCCTCTCCTGCCCGGCAAGTACATCGTCCGCGCGCATGCGCTCGATCCCGAAGGCCTGCGCTTGTTCGACAACGTCGAGCAATCGTTCATCGTCGAGGGCACCTCGCGGGAACTGGGGCTCGTTCGCATCGGTCACGGCTGGAACGGCGGCGATCCGCGTTGAGCGCTTTGGCGTAAGTGGCGGAGCGACGAGGGGGAGAGCGGCGGCGGACGGGGCGCCGCCACGTGGCCGGCTCGGGTAAAATAGTCCATTTTTCGCGCCGCGGCAGATCCCGTCGCGCCGCACGCTCTATGTCCGCCTCAGTTCCCACTCCTGCGCCCAGTGCGACCGCTTTCACCGGCGAGCGTTTTCTGCCGAGTTGCAGCGGCGAGATCGCGTATGAGCACTGGCATCGCTACGCCTTTGCGCGGCGCTTCGTGCGCGGAAAGCGGGTGCTCGACGCCGCTTGCGGGGAAGGCTACGGCACCGCGCTCCTGGGTGCGGTCGCGGCGAGCGCGGTCGGCGTCGATATCGATTTGGCAACCATCGCGCATGCGCGTGCGACGTACGGCGACGGGACCCGCGTGCGCTTCGTCGCGACATCCTGCACGGGCCTGCCGTTGCCCAGCGCTTCGCACGACGTTGTCGTGTCGTTCGAAACGATCGAGCACCTGTCCGCCGAGGAGCAGCCGGACATGCTCTCGGAGTTCGCGCGCGTACTCGCGCCGGACGGTGTACTGATCATCTCCTCGCCCAACAAGCGCCTCTACAGCGACGCGCGCAATTACGTGAATCCCTATCATTCCCAGGAGTTGTACCGCGATGATCTCGCGCGCCTCCTCGGCAAACGCTTTCCGGCGCAGCAGTGGTATCACCAGCGTATGGCGTGCTGGTCGGGGATCTGGCCGGAGCCGGAGGCCGGGACTCCCGAAACCGCGTCCTCGCTCGAGGCCTGGCTCGGCGACGCGGCCCGCGTCGTGCCCTACTCGGCACCCGAGGGCATGTACTTCATCGTCATCGCTGCGCGCGACGAGGCGGCGCTGCCGCGCGCGACTGCGAGCGTATCGCTGTTCACCGATGCCGACGGCAGCGAGCTCAAGCGCGCCGAGGCCAACGCCCATGAAGTGCTGCGGCTCGATGCTCTGCTAAAAGAGAACGCCAACGCTCTCGCGCGCCAAACGGACCACATCCATCACCTGGAGACGCTCGTTGCCGAGCGCGAGCGGCTTGTGGTTGAGCGTGATGCGGCGGTCACGCGCCACACCGAGCACGTGCACCACCTGGAGACGCTGGTCGCCGAGCGCGAGCGGATCATCGGCGAGCGCGACCGGCAGCTCGGCGAAGCGAACGCGGCGCGAGCGGAGCGCGACGCCGAGCTTGCGCGTCGCGCCGAAACGATCACCGGCCTCGGCAAACGGTCCGCCGCTCTTGAAAGCGAGAGGATGCGGCTCGAGGCCGCGCTTGCCGCGCAGGAGCGCGCGATTGCGTATCTGCAGAGCTTTCGCGGCTGGATCGGCTGGCCGTGGCGGCGCCTGCGGCAACGGCTCGGCAGCGTTCGTTAAACGCGAGGCACGGCATGCCGATCGACATCGTCGTCCCCATCTACAACGCTGCTGGTGATCTCGCGCGCTGCGTGGACAGCGTGCTCGCGCACTCGAGCGGTGACTGGCGGCTCCTGCTCATCGACGATGCCTCGCCCGAGATCGCGATCCGGACCTATTTCTCCGGTTTGCGGGCGCGGCGTCTGCCGCAGGTCAGCTTGCTCAGGAACGAGCGCAACCTCGGTTTCACGCTGACTGCGAATCGCGGCATGCTCGAGGCGCGTGCGGACGCCGACGTCGTGCTGCTCAATTCCGATACCGTCGTGACGCGAGGCTGGCTCGACAAGCTTGCGCGCTGCGCGGCGTCCGACCCGCGTATCGGCACGATCACGCCGTTCTCCAATAATGCGGAAATCTGCTCGTTACCGCGTTTCTGCGCCAACAATCCCTGGCCGGTCACACAGGACCCCGAGCCTCTGGTCACGGCGCTGGAACTCGCTGCCGTGCCGACGTATCCGGACCTGCCGACGGGTGTGGGTTTCTGCTTCTACATTCGGCGCGCGCTCATCGACGCGATCGGCGGCTTCGACCCGGCGTTCGGGCTGGGCTATGGCGAGGAGAACGATTTCTCCCTGCGCGCCGCGGCGGCGGGCTACCGCAACGTGCTGTGCGAGGACGCGTTCGTGCTGCATCTCGGCGGCAGCTCCTTCGGCGACAGGCGCGCCGATCTTGCCGACCGCAACACAGCGCTGCTGCTCGAGCGCCATCCTGGATACCTGGACCTCGTGCACAGCTACATCGCTGCCGACCCGCTGCGGCCGCTGCGCGAGTTCGCGCTGAGCGAGTATCGGATTCTCATCGGGCCGTCACAAGGCATCCTGCACGTGCTCCACGGCCACGGCGGTGGCACCGAGTATCACGTGCGGGCGCTGATCGCGGCATCGTCCACCGGATTCCGCCATTACCTGCTGATTGCAGTCGGCGACGACTGGCGGCTCGAGGAGCACGTCGACGCGGAGGTCACGGGTTACGACTTCCGGCGTGCACCGGATGAGAGCTGGAGCGATTTTCTCGGCGGGCTCGCCACACGCTTTGGCGTCGACCTGATTCACTTGCACAACATCTCAGGCTGCCGCGAGGCGATGCTGACTGCGCTCGCGGTGCTGCGCATTCCCTACGGCTACACCGTTCACGACTTGAACTTCGCCTGCCCGACGATCACCTTCCTGGCCGCGGATGGGCGCTATTGCCACGCGGTGACCGACGTCGCGACGTGCAACGCGTGCCTGGCGGCTCAAAGCGAGTTCGCCGACGTCGACATCGGCGCCTGGCGCGCGGCGCATCGCGCACTGCTCGAGCGCGCCGCGTTTGTGATTGCCCCGTCGCAATGGGCCGCGCGCATGCTCTGGCACTATTTCCCCGAACATGCGGTTGCGATCGTCGCGCACGGCAGCGGCGAGGGACTTCCGCGCGAGGACGCGCTATATACACGGCTCGATCTGCCCGACGACGGCGTTCCCACGGTGGCCGTCATCGGCGCGATCGGTCCCGACAAAGGTTCGCGCCGGCTGGAGCGGCTGGTGGAGCTGACAAGACAGTGCGGCGTGCGGCTGCGCTGGGCACTGATCGGCTATCTCGATCGCAGCCGCGAGCAGACGCAGAGCGAGGACCTGGTATTCACTCAGCATGGCCCGTTCGATTCGCGCGAGATCGGCGCGCTGCTCGATCACTACCGCGTGCGGCTGGTCGCGTATCCATCCGTAGGCCCGGAGACCTTCAGCTTCACGCTGTCCGAAGCCTGGGCGGCGGGGATACCGGCGATCGTGCCTCCCATCGGCGCGCTCGCCGAGCGCGTCGCGGCGACCGGTGGCGGATGGGTGCTGAGCAACGACGAGTGGCAAGACGAAGCGCGGATGCTCGACCGCATTGCGACCGTGCTCGATTCGAAAGAGGCGAGCGCGTGGGCCGACGCGGCCGGGCGCGCCAAGGCGGCGTCGCAACCGACGCTCGCCGCGATGGCGCAAGCTACGATCGCCATCTGGCGCGATGCGCTGGCGCGCGCACCCGCGCGCGCGCAGCTGCAACCGATCGCCGCCGGACGCTGCCTCGCCGCCTTGCATTACGCGCCGTGGACTCCTCTGGCGCGATCCGTGACGCCAGCCTCTGCGCCCGGGCCGGCTAAACCGAACGGCGCGCTCGGCGTTGTCGCACACGCCGCGCTGGCGATTCGCCACACGCTGCCTGGCAGGCTCCTGTATCGGCTGGCTCCGAAGCCGCTGCTCGATGCGCTGAAGCAGCGGCTATGAACGGGGAGCGAGTCGAGCGTGGCGCGCAGCGATGCGATGGATGATATGAGCCACACGAACGACGAGGCGCGGCTGCAGCGTGGCCGCCGCCCGGGTCCGCTCACGATGCGCGAGGATTACGCGCGCTGGTTTACACGCGGCCGCGCGCATCAGAAGGCTGGTCATCTGATCGAGGCGATGATCTGTTACGAGCGTACGTTGCAATCGAATGCCCATGCGGTGCGGGCCAGGTTCCGGATGGGCGAAGTGCTGCGCGAGTTGGGCCGCGACGCCGATGCGCGCGCCGCGTGGCACGCCGGATTGAATCTCAAGCCGGCGCACTTGCCGATGCGGCTGGCGCTCGCGGACGCGGCGCGCCGGACGGGAGAATACGACGAGGCGATCGCCGCCTATCGCGGCGTCCTCGCCGCTAAGCCGGGGCATCCCGAGGCGACGCTGGGACTCGCCCTGTCGCGGCTCGTGCAAGGGAACGAAGCCGGCTACGCCGAAGTGGCCGAGCTGCTCGACGCCAAGACGACGCCCTGGTTCTGGGACGAATTGGCGCGTGCGCTCGCAGTGGCACGACCTTCGCCGGCGCGGACTTCGCTGCTGCTGGAGATCGCCTCCACGCAGGTCGAGGCGATGCCCGCCCTGATGCTCGCCTGCGCCGCAGAGGAAATGATCGCCACGGGCGAGACAGAACGAACGCGCGAGATGCTTGTGCGGGCCGAATCCCAGGCATCGTTGCTCGATGACCTCGAGACGTTGCGGCGACTGGCGCTGGTTGCGGCGCGCGCAGGCTCCTCGTTCGCGTGGGCCGAATGCTACGCACAACGTTGCGTCGCGCTGTTTGGCGGCGGATTATCTTTGCTATGGCCGCGACGCACCGCGGGTACGGCGTTGCGGGTCATCTATCTCGTCGCTCCCGGAACGCGCCTCACGATCGATGGTGTTGCGATCGATGTGGATACCTACCTTCGCGCGATCGTCGCCACTCATGCGCGCGAGCGGATTGTCGCTACGGTCTGCGTCGTCGGCGAGGCGCCGGTTTCCGCGGTAAGTGCGTTACTGCCGCCCGAAGTCCAGACTGCAACGCTGGGCCCGGTGCCCGACGCTGCGCTCGCCCGCTCCCTGGCGGAAGCCGACGCAGACGCGCTCGTCGATCTCGTCGGACTCGGCGCCGCGATCGGACCGCTGCTCGCCCAGCGACCCGCGCGCACACTGTGGACGTATCCCGGGCTTGCCGGGGCTAACGTCGCACCGCTGGTCACGCATGCGCTTCCGTCGCCTTCCGGCGACGACGCGGAGGCTCTTGCGGCGCACCGGACCGCGCTCGAGCTGGCGCTCATGGACACTTGCACGGCCGCAGGCTGGTTCGCCGATGTTGCGCCGCGGACGGCGTTCGAGCTTGGCGCTACCTGGCGCGCGGCAGTCAAGGCGCATCAGAGCGGCGACTTCGATGGGGCGCTCAGTGCCTACCAGGACGTGCTCGCCGAGCAGCCGACGTACGCGCCCGGTCAGTATCTGTTAGGCACGTTGTTGCGCGATCGCGGCCGGCGCGCCGAGGCTGGACGCGCGCTGGCTGCCGCGGTCGAGTCCGCGCCGACCTACGTGGATGCGCGCGTGGCACTCGCCGACCTGCTCCGCGAAGAACAGCTCCTGAGGCGGGCGGCCGGGATCTGCGAGGAAGGATTGCGCCACGCGCCGAACGAGGTTTCTCTATGGCGGGTGCTTGGTCTGGTGCGCCTGGCGCAGCGTGAGGGCGCGGCGGCCCGCAAGGCATTCAGGCGTGCAATCATGCTCGCGCCAACGCACGCGATGACACACTACAACGAAGGAGTCGCGTTGCAGATGCTACGCAACGGCAAGCT
>DASXQW010000330.1:0-3961 GCA_036506975.1 Casimicrobiaceae bacterium
TCAACAAATCAAAGTGGCCCAAGCATCGACTGCTCAGGCCACCCTTCTCGCGCCTCGGCTGACGCCTTGCCTTGATACTGCTTCCCTGCTCGAAGTCCTCTGCGGACTACAAGAGGGCAAGGGCGGCCGGGTACGCACGCCCCGCCGGAAGCTCTGGCTCGTTTTGCTCGAACCGCCGGCGGAAGGCGAAAAGACTTTGGATTTTAAGGCACTACGCTATCTATGTCAACGCACATCCACGGCCAAAATGCCTTGGCTGGCCCCAACCGATCCGTCATTGCGGACCTGCCGACCGCAAGGGAAAGGTTCTTCGCGAAATTGCGTGGCGTCCGGTTAGCGGCGAACGCCTGTCCGGCGCGCGCGGTCGCTAGCGGCCCACGCGCCCCCGCCAAGCCTTCGCCGCTCTCCGCGATGCGTGGTGCCAAGGCACGGTGAACCCCGCGAATTAGCGACGCTCCGTGGCGGTGAGCCGCGGTGACGAGAGGCGCGTGTTGTGGCGCAGTCGTCGCCAGCGGGTGGCTCGTGCGCGGCCACTCGTGGGTTGAGTGGCCGCCGCGAGCCGGGACCCGCTCGACGACTGCTTTTGCGCCACTACGCGCCGAGCCACCGCGGATCGCCGCACGCGAAGGCACCAAAAAAAAGCCGGCGGTCGCCCGCCGGCCCGTGATGCTTCGTATCGCCAGCCTACGCAGCGTCGGCGCTGACCTCGGTCGTAGGCGCCGCTTCCTCGGGCAAGCCGAGAAGCGCGGCCGCGTCGACCCCGGCTTTCTGCTTCTTGCGCGCATTGTGGTACGCAAGGCCGGTGCCTGCCGGAATCAACCGCCCGACGATTACGTTCTCCTTGAGTCCTCGCAGCTCGTCTCTCTTGCCCATGATCGCCGCTTCGGTGAGCACGCGCGTCGTTTCCTGGAACGAGGCCGCGGAAATGAACGAATCGGTCGACAGCGAGGCCTTGGTGATCCCGAGCAGCATATGCTCATAGGTCGCGTGCTTCTTGCCGTCCGCGACGACCTTGTCGTTCTCGTCGAGAAGCTCCGAGCGCTCGACCTGCTCGCCCGGGATGAACCGCGTATCGCCTGCGTCGAGGACCTGCACCCGGCGGAGCATCTGCCGGACGATAACCTCGATGTGCTTGTCGTTGATCTTCACGCCCTGCAGACGATAGACGTCCTGCACTTCGTCGGTGATGTAGCGCGCGAGCGCCTCCACACCGAGCAGACGCAGAATGTCATGCGGGTCTGCCGGACCGTCGACGATCGACTCGCCCTTGTTCACCACCTGGCCGTCGTGCGCGGTCACGTGCTTGTCCTTGGCGATCAGATACTCATGCGCCACGCCGTCCATGTCGGTGATGACCAGCCGCTGCTTGCCCTTGGTATCCTTCCCGAATGAAACCGTACCGGTAACTTCCGCCAGCAGGCCCGCATCCTTGGGCGACCGCGCTTCGAAGAGCTCGGCCACGCGCGGCAGGCCGCCCGTGATGTCGCGCGTCTTCGACGTTTCCTGCGGAACCCGCGCCAGCACTTCGCCGACCGCGACCTCCTGGCCGTCTTTCACGGTGATGATCGAGCCCAGCTGGAAGGTGATGTTGACCGGCTGGTCGGAACCGGCCAGCTTCACTTCGTCGCCTTGCTCGTTCAGAAGCTTCACCTGCGGCCGGACGCCCTTGGCGGTGGCACCCACGCGGCGCTTGGGGTCGATGACCACCAAGGTGGACAAGCCCGTCACTTCGTCGACCTGCTTGGCGACCGTCACGCCCTCCTCGACGTTTTCGAACTTCACCCGGCCGGCGTACTCGGTGATGATCGGCCGCGACGTCGCGTCCCAGACCGCCAGCACCTTGCCCGCCTTGACCGCGTCACCATCCTTCACCAGCATCGTCGCGCCGTAAGGCACCTTGTGCCGCTCGCGCTCGCGCCCGTTTTCATCGTGGATCATGACCTCGCCCGAGCGCGCGATCACGACGATCTCGCCCTTGGCGTTGGTGACGTAGCGCATTGCCATCGAAAAACGCACCGTGCCGGCGGACTTGCTTTCGAGCTGCGAGGCCGCCGCAGTACGCGAGGCCGCGCCGCCGATGTGAAACGTCCGCATCGTCAGCTGCGTGCCGGGCTCGCCGATCGACTGCGCCGCGATTACGCCGATCGCCTCGCCCACGTTGACGACGTGTCCGCGGCCCAGGTCGCGGCCGTAACACGTCGCGCACAACCCGTAGCGGGTGTCGCAGGTGAGCGGAGTGCGCACCTTGACCTCGTCGATGCCAAGGCCTTCGATCGCCTCGACCTCGTCTTCGCCGAGCAACGTGCCGGCATGGAACAGAGTCGCCTGCGTTTCGGGATTCACGACGTCCGCCGCAACCGAGCGCCCGAGAATCCGCTCACGCAGAGCCTCGATGACTTCGCCGCCCTCGACCAGCGCCTTCATCGCCACACCGTTGTTGGTGCCGCAATCTTCTTCGGTAACGACCAGGTCCTGGGTCACGTCGACCAGCCGACGCGTGAGGTAACCCGAGTTGGCCGTCTTCAGCGCTGTGTCGGCGAGACCCTTGCGGGCGCCGTGCGTAGAAATGAAGTACTGCAGCACGTTCAGGCCTTCGCGGAAGTTCGCGGTGATCGGCGTCTCGATGATCGAGCCATCCGGCTTCGCCATCAGGCCGCGCATGCCGGCCAGTTGCCGGATCTGCGCCGCCGAACCGCGCGCGCCCGAGTCCGCCATCATGTAGATGGAATTGAACGATTCCTGGCGCACGGTCTTGCCGTCGCGCGTGGTCACGTCCATCGTGCCGAGCTGGCTCATCATCGCCTTGGCGATGTCGTCTCCGGCGCGACCCCAGATGTCGACCACCTTGTTGTAGCGCTCGCCCTGCGTGACCAGACCCGAGGTGTATTGCGCCTCGATCTCTTTCACTTCCTTCTCGGACTTCTCGATGATCGAATGCTTTTCCGCGGGAATGAGCATGTCGTCGGCACAGAACGAGATGCCGCCGCGTGTCGCCAGGCTGTAGCCTGCCTGCATCAGCTTGTCGGCAAAGATCACCGTCTCGCGCAGGCCGCAGCGGCGGAAGCTCGCGTTGATGATGCGCGAGATCTCCTTCTTCTTGAGCGGCTTGTTGATCGTTTCGAACGGCAGACCGACCGGCAGGATCTCGGAGAGCAGCGCCCGGCCGACGGTGGTCTCGTAGCGGGTGATCTTTTCGGTCCTCTCGCCATTGACGCCGACCTGCGTCTCCTCGATTCGCACGCTTATCTTGGCGTGCAGATCGACCTGCCGCGACTCGTAGGCCCGGGTGACCTCGGCGATATCGGAGAACAGCATGTCCTCGCCCTTGGCGCCGATCAGCTCCCGCGTCGCGTAATAGAGTCCGAGCACGATGTCCTGCGACGGCACGATGCAGGGTTCGCCGTTCGACGGCAGCAGCACATTGTTCGACGCCAGCATCAGCGTCCGCGCTTCCATCTGCGCCTCGAGCGACAGCGGAACGTGCACTGCCATCTGGTCGCCGTCGAAGTCGGCGTTGAACGCCGTGCAGACCAGCGGATGCAGCTGGATGGCCTTGCCCTCGATCAGGATCGGCTCGAAGGCCTGGATGCCCAGGCGGTGCAGCGTCGGCGCGCGGTTCAGGAGCACCGGATGCTCGCGGATGCACTCCTCGAGCGCGTCCCACACTTCGTTGGTCTGCAGCTCCACCATTTCCTTGGCGGCCTTGATGGTGCCGACCAGACCCTTCTGCTCCAGCCGGTTGTAGATGAAGGGCTTGAAGAGCTCGAGCGCCATCTTCTTCGGCAGACCGCACTGGTGCAGGCGCAGGTCGGGACCGACGACGATGACGGAACGGCCGGAGTAGTCGACGCGCTTGCCGAGTAGGTTCTGGCGGAAGCGGCCCTGCTTACCTTTCAAAGTATCGCTGAGCGACTTCAGCGGACGGTTGTTCGAGCCCTTCAGCACCCGGCCGCGGCGGCCG
>DASXQW010000331.1:0-7220 GCA_036506975.1 Casimicrobiaceae bacterium
TGCTCATGGTACTCACTGAATGCCAAGTGGGATCCGTGCATGGTAGACCTTTCCATCATCGGCCGCTTGCTAGCCGTGCTCGATCCTAGAGCGGCAATAGACAGGTAGGCGCGCATGCGCGATGCCACAGCCGGCGCTTCAGGATGTGAAGATTCGTGATTTTCATATCCGAATTTTCCGGATCTTGCTGGCGATGAATCCCAGGTTTCCGCTGTAGCATGCAACGACTGGATCCGTCCTGCTGCGGGAGTCAAGATGAAAATCCCTGAGCAATCCAAAGTGCCTCCTCACGCCGGCAAGGTGATGCAGTCACGGACCCTTGCCGGCAACATCGACATCGCGCTGCGCGCCCGTCTCCTGGGCCGTCTGCTCGGTTCGGTCGGGCCCCTGGCGTTGAAGGTAGTCGGCGGCGGCGTCTTTGCTAAGTACGTGCGCCACGCCCGACGGCCTAAGATCCCGGTTTCGTTCGAGGACGCCGCACGTGCTACGCCGGGTCAGGTGTGCGACGTGGTGCGCTACGTCGAGCAGAGCAATCCGAAGCTGATCGACAGACTAATGACAGCGCTATCGCGAATCACCAAGCGGCGGCAACGGTGTTAGCGGAGCGGGCGATGGGCTGAATGCCGTAGCCCGGGCTGACCCCGTACTCGATCCGCGGGATGCCCGGGTCCGCGATCGAATCGCAGCGACCTACGTCTTGAGCTTGTATCCCGTCTTGAAGATCCATGCCACGATCGCCAGCGATATCGCCATGAACGCGATGGTCATGGCGAGGCTGATGCCGACGCTTACATCGGCAATGCCGTAAAAGCTCCAGCGGAAGCCGCTGATCAGATAGACCACCGGATTGAACAATGTGACCGTCTGCCAGAAGGGTGGCAGCATATCGATCGAATAGAAGCTTCCGCCGAGAAAGGTCAACGGCGTGACGATCAAAAGCGGCACGAGCTGCAGCTTTTCGAATCCGTCGGCCCAGATACCGATGATGAAGCCGACGAGACTGAAGGTCAACGCTGTGAGCACGAGGAACAGCATCATCCACAGCGGATGCGCGATGCGCAGCGGCACAAACAGGGCCGCGGTGGCCAGGATGATCAGACCGAGCAAGATCGACTTGGTCGCTGCCGCTCCGACGTAACTCACGACGATCTCGACATACGAAACCGGCGCCGAGAGGAGTTCGTAGACCGTTCCCGTGAACTTTGGAAAGTAGATGCCGAACGACGCATTGGAGATGCTCTGCGTCAGCAGCGACAGCATGATCAGCCCCGGAACGATGAACGCGCCGTAGGTGATTCCCTCGACCTGGGCGATCCGCGAGCCGATCGCCGCGCCGAAGACCACGAAATACAGCGAGGTCGAAATCACCGGAGAGATAATGCTCTGCATCAGCGTGCGCCGGGTGCGCGCCATCTCGAATTTGTAGATCGCGCGGATCGCGTAGACGTTCACTTTTTCTCCCGCACCAGGCTCACGAAGATATCCTCCAGCGAGCTCTGTGTCGTCTGCAGGTCCTTGAACCGGATTCCCGCCTTGTCGAGGTCGTCGAGCAGCGCGGCGATGCGCGCGTGCTCGCCCTGCGTGTCGTAGGTATAAGTCAAGTCGCTGCCGTCGCTCGACGGCTCCAGGTGATAGTCGGCGAGCTCCGGAGGAACATGTTCCAGCTTCTCCTGCAGGTGCAGCGTCAACTGTTTCTTGCCGAGCTTGCGCATGAGCTCGGCCTTGTTTTCCACCAGAATGATCTCGCCCTTGCTGATCACGCCGACCCTGTCGGCCATTTCTTCGGCCTCGTCGATGTAATGCGTGGTCAGGATGATGGTGACGCCTTGCGCCTTGAGCGAGCGCACCAGCTGCCACATGTCCCGTCGCAGCTCGACGTCGACGCCGGCGGTCGGCTCGTCGAGAAACAGGATTTGCGGCTCGTGCGACAGCGCCTTGGCGATGAGCAGGCGGCGCTTCATGCCGCCGGATAGCGTGATGATCTTGCTGTCCTTCTTGTTCCACAGCGACAAATCCCTGAGCACCTTTTCGACGTGCGCCGGGTTGGCAGGCTTGCCGAACAATCCGCGGCTGAAGGACACCGTCCCCCACACGCTTTCGAAGGCATCGGTCGTCAGCTCCTGCGGCACGAGACCGATCATGGAGCGCGAAGCGCGGTAGTCGGTGATGATGTCATGACCGTCCACCGTAATGGTCCCCTGGGTCGGATTGACGATGCCGCAGATGGTGCTGATCAGTGTCGTCTTCCCCGCGCCGTTGGGACCCAGCAACGCGAAGATCTCGCCGCGCCGGATGTCCAGGTCGATGCTCTTGAGCGCCTGGAAGCCGGAGGCGAAGGTCTTGGAGAGGTTCGATACGGAGATGATTGCCTGCATGGAAACTGCCAGTGGATGGTGGCCCGCCGTTCATGCACTACATGGTCATCATTTGCGCCGCCACGGGCATCGCTTCGCTCAGCCCGGGCTACGAAGCGTAGACACTCGCGAATGGAGCTGCGCGATATCATACATGCTCGGATTGTTTGCATCGGTCCTTCAGCGATGATTGCTGTCTGTCCGATCATTTCAGAACCGAAAAGCTGGTGCTAAAGCGCCGGCACAGCTACCTCGCGCATGGGATGACCAACGACCTCGCCACCGTCGTCAGTCAGTACGGGTTGGCTATCGTCTTCGGCAACGTATTCATCGAGCAGATCGGGCTTCCGGTACCGGCGATACCGACATTGGTCGTCGCCGGAGCGCTCGCCGTCGGGGGAAAGCTGTCCGCAGTCGCGGTGTTCGCGGTCGCGCTCCTCGCCTGCGTAATCGCAGACGTTGCCTGGTACGTCGCCGGCCGGCATTACGGCAACCGCGTCATGAGGATCCTGTGCGGCATCTCGCTCACGCCCGACTCCTGCGTGAGCCAGGCACAGATGCGGTTCGAGCGCTTGGGCCGCAGCACACTTCTCGTTGCGAAGTTCATTCCCGGCATCGCTCTGCTTGCGCCGCCGCTCGCGGGCGCCACCCGCATCGGCTGGCTGCCGTTCCTGCTCTTCGATGCCGCGGGCGGAGCGTTGTGGGTGGCCGCCGGTATGGGTGGCGGGATGCTGCTCGGGTCACAGATCGAGCGCCTGCTCGAGTATCTCGACAGCTACGGTGCGGCCGCAGTCCTTCTCATCGCTGCGCTGATTGCGGCATACATCGCGTTCAAATGGTGGGAGCGGCACCGCTTCTTTGCGATGCTGCGCATGGCGCGGATCAGCGTCGACGAGCTGCACCGGCTCATGGACAAGGGCGTGGCTCCGCTCGTCGTCGACGTGCGATCGCAGGTTGCGCGAACGCTCGAGCCGCGGCACATTCCCGGCGCGCTGCACTTGCCGCTTCACGGATTCGAGCAGCACATCAAGGAGCTGCCGCGCGATCGCGAAATCATCGTCTACTGCAGCTGCCCAAACGAAGCCTCCGCAGCTCAGGTCGCCAAGCTCTTGATGATCAGCGGCTTCGTGCGCGTGCGGCCGCTGCTCGGGGGGCTCGAGGCGTGGATTGCGGCGGGCCTCCCGGTCGAGTCGTTGCCTGCGGACCGCGGGGTCGCGTCGTCACCGTGATATTCGGCTCTGCCGGGGTCGGCAAAGGCACGTCCGTCGTGATAAGCTCTGTCGAACGTTCGTTCGACGACCTTCATCCGCACACCCCATGCCTGGTGATCAACACGAGATCGCTGCGCAAGCTTCGCTTCGCGGCCATGCGACCGCGGCTGCGGACGATTATCTCGACGTTCTCAATGCCGAGCAGCGCCGCGCCGTCGAGCACGAGTGCGATGAATCGCGGAGCGACAGCCGACCGCTGCTGATCATCGCGGGCGCGGGCTCGGGGAAGACCAACACGCTTGCCTACCGCGTCGCCCATCTGGTCGCCCGCGGCGCCGATCCGCAGCGCGTCTTGCTGCTTACTTTTTCGCGCCGCGCCGCCGCCGAGATGGAGCGGCGCACGGGTCAGATTCTCCATCGGGTGCTCGCTCTTCCAGGCGCGACGCAGCCCGCGGCGCTGCCCTGGTCCGGCACCTTTCACAGCGTCGGTGCGCGTTTGCTGCGCGAGTACGCGGAGCGGATCGGTCTCTGCGACTCATTCACCATTCACGATCGCAGCGATGCCGAAGACTCGCTTGCCATTGTCCGGCATGAGCTGGGGTTCTCCGCGACCCGGAACCGCTTTCCCGGCAAGGCGACGTGCCTCTCGATCTATTCGCGCGTCGTCAACAGTCAGACAGCGCTCGGCGAGGTGCTGGAGAGCGTTTTCCCATGGTGCGCGCATTGGGAAGACGAGTTGCGGAAGCTCTTTGCCGGCTATACGGCGGCGAAGCAGGCGCAGAACGTTCTCGACTATGACGACCTGCTCCTCTATTGGGCGCAGGCCGCGGCTGACCCGGCGCTGGCCGGCGAGATGGGGGCGCGTTTCGATCACGTCCTCGTCGACGAGTATCAGGACACCAATCGATTGCAGGCGCAGATCCTGCTCGCGCTCAAGCCAGAGGGGCGAGGCGTGACGGTGGTCGGCGACGACGCCCAGTCGATCTATTCCTTCCGCGCGGCGACGGTGCGCAACATTCTCGACTTTCCTGCGCAATTCGCGCGGCCGGCGCGCGTGGTCACGCTCGACCGCAACTATCGGTCGACGCAACCGATACTGGAGGCGTCCAACGCGGTGATCGGGCTCGCGAACGAGCGCTTCACCAAGAACCTCTGGAGCGAGCGCAAGTCTTTCCAGAAGCCGAAGCTCGTCGCAGTCCGCGACGGTGCCGATCAGGCGCGCTGCGTCGCCGAGGGGGTGCTCGAATACCACGAGTCGGGGATCGCGTTGAAAGCGCAGGCGGTGCTGTTCAGAAGCTCGAGCCACAGTGCGCAACTCGAGCTCGAGCTCTCGCGGCGCGGAATTCCCTTCGTCAAATACGGCGGACTCAAGTTTCTCGAAGCCGCGCACGTGAAGGATGTCCTGTGCGTACTGCGCTGGGTCGAGAATCCGCGCAGCCGCATGGCCGGCTTTCGCGTGGCGCGCCTGCTGCCCGGGCTCGGGCCCGCGACGGCGACCCGCTTGCTCGACGTGATGGCCGCGAGCGCCGACCCGGTGGCGGCGATTCAAGGCTTCGTGGTCGCCGCAGCGGTCGCCGAAGATTGGGCGGAATTTCTGCGCGTTTTTGTTTTGCTCCGCGGGGCGGAGTCCCTATGGCCGGCCGAAATGGATCTCGTCGCGCGGTGGTACGAGCCGCATCTGCAGCGCATCTACGAGGACGCTTTCGTGCGGCAGCGAGACATCGCGCAACTCCAGCAGATCGCCGCCACGTATCCGTCGCGCGAGCGTTTTCTCACCGAGCTCGCCCTCGATCCGCCGGCCGCGACCAGCGACGAAGCCGGCGCGCCGGGGCGTCACGACGATTACTTGATCCTTTCGACGATTCATTCGGCCAAGGGGCAGGAGTGGAAGACCGTGCACATTCTGAACGTCGTCGACGGCTGTATCCCGTCGGACATGGGCACCGGAACGAGCGAAGAGATCGAGGAGGAGCGCCGCCTGCTGTACGTCGCGATGACGCGCGCGAAGGACCATCTGCACTTGATCGTGCCGCAGCGATTCTACGTGCACGCGCAGGCCGCGCACGGCGACCGGCACGTCTACGCTTCGCGGACGCGCTTCATTCCCGACGCGATCACCGCCTCCTTCGAATGCATTGTCTGGCCGGAGGCTGGGGAGGGGCCTTGTCCGGAGCAGGCGTCGGAACCGAAGCCGGCAGTCGATATACCGTCGCGAATTCGCGCGCTGTGGGGCTAGAGCCGTTCTCCAGCCGGATGCGGCCGTCAGGGGACGTCGTTACGCGGGCTTCGCAGCGACCGCTGCCAGAGCCGCATCGATCGCGGCACCGAGCTTGTCGATGATCTCATCGACGTGCCGCTCTTCGATGATGAAGGGCGGTGCAATCAGGACGTGATCGCCGCTGCGGCCGTCCACCGTGCCCCCCATCGGATAGACGAGCAGCCCGCGCTGCATCGCTTCGCTCTTGATCCGCGAGTGCAGGCGTGACGTAGGATCGAACGGCGCCTTGGTCGCGCGATCGGCGACCAGCTCGATGCCGCAGAACAGGCCGCGGCCGCGGATCTCGCCGACGTGGGGATGATCGCCCAGACGTGTCGCGAGCCATGCCCTCAGACGCTTGCCCTGCGTGCGCACATTCTCGAGCAGGTTCTGCTCGCGCATCGTGCGTTGCACGGCAAGCGCCGCGGCACAGGCGAGCGGATGGCCCATGTAGGTGTGTCCGTGCATGAACATGCCGCTGCCGCGATCGAAGGCTTCCATGACGCTGGCCGATGTGAGCACCGCTCCGATCGGCGCGTAACCGCCGCCCAGGCCCTTGGCCAGGACCAACAGATCGGGGGCGATGCCTTCCGCTTCGACGGCGTGCAGCGTGCCGCAGCGGCCCATTCCGCACATAACCTCGTCGAGGATGAGCAACACGCCGTGGCGGTCGCAGATTTCGCGGATGCGCTTGAAGTACCCTGGCGCCGGCTCGACCGCGCCCAGCGTTGCGCCGACGACCGTTTCGGCGACGAAGGCGATGACGTTTTCCGGACCCAGCTCGACGATCTTTGCTTCGAGCTCGTCGGCCATGCGTCGGCCGTAGGCTTCCGGCGTCTCGTCCGGCCTCTGGCCGCGATACGCATAACACGGCGCGATGTGCTGGCTCGGCGCGAGAATAGGCGCGAACATTGCACGCCGCCACGCGTTGCCACCGATGGCCAGTGCACCGAGCGTATTGCCGTGATAGCTCTGCCACCGGGCGATGAAGTGCCGTCGGTTCGGCTCGCCGCGTTCGACGAAATACTGTCGCGCCAGCTTGAGCGCCGCCTCGATACCTTCCGAGCCGCCGGATACGAAGTACACGTGCGACATCTCGCCGGGAGCGTGGGCGATGAGCTCGTCGCCCAGCGCTTCCGCGGCATCCGTCGTGAAAAAGCTCGTATGCGCGTATTCCAGTCTGTCGAGCTGGCCTCGCATCGCCGCCAGCACGACGGGATGATTGTGACCGAGGCACGACACCGCAGCGCCGCTGCTGGCGTCGAGATAGCGGCGCCCGCTCTTGTCGATCAGATAGACGCCATCGCCGCGGACCGCAGTCGGATAACTCTGGCGAAGCGACCGATGCAGGACATGGCTTGCCGTCTTGCTTTGGAGGGCGTCGTTCATGGTTTGCCT
>DASXQW010000332.1:0-6463 GCA_036506975.1 Casimicrobiaceae bacterium
GCGGCGCCCGTCTGCTGGTCCCAAGCCAGATTTCCGGCCCCTTTGCCGGCGACCGAGTACAGCGCGCCCGGAGCGTTGCGCGTTCGCTGGAACGCCTCGAGCGTCTCGCCGCGCATCGCGGCATAGATGTGCAGGTTCGACACCCCGGTGACCGCGCCGAGCTTCTCGAGCATGAAGAAGATGACGCCGTAGTGCATCAGGCCGCGCCAATCGCGTCGGCGAATCAGGTCGCGCTCCTCTTCGGTCAGCCCGGCGGTGGCGAAGCTCGCCTCGGGATCTCTCAAGAAGGCCTCGCGATGGCTCGGCTCGACCATCCGGTGCAGGTAGTCGTTGATGCGGAACGCCTTGACGCTGCGCTCGAGGGTGAACGGGTACGTGCCTTCGATTTTTTCGACGCCGCTCAGCTCGCTTGCCACGTGGCGTCGTTGGCGGTCGACCACGGCCGGGTTGGGCGCGTCCATTCCCTCGTAGATAGCGGTCGCGATGCCGGTCATCGATGGCAGGTAGTAGCTGCGGTGCTTGCATTCGACGTTCGCCGAAAGTGCGCCGCGCATGGTGAGCCACATGACGACTTCGGAACCCTCGAAGCCGCCGAGCGCCGCGTATTCGGCTATGGTCATCCCAGCCAGCTGTTCCGGGTCGCTTTCGAAGAGATCGAGAAAATGCTGGTCCCAGTCGGGATTGTTGAAGCCGGCGCGCTCGCCGTGCACCTGGTGCGACAGACCACCGGTCGCGACGATCGCGACCCGTAGATCCTCCGGATAGCTTTCGATCGCGCGCCTGAGCGCCTGTCCGAGCTTGTAGAAGCGGCGGGCGCTGGGGATTGGGAACTGCAGCACGCCCATCGCGAGCGGCACGAGGCTCACCGGCCATTCGGGCTCGTGCGGGCAAAGCACCGAAAGCGGCGAGAAGCAGCCATGGTCCAGCGCCCGGTTCTGGAAGAAGGACATGTCGAACTCGTCGGCCATCAGCGAGTGCCCGATGTGCGAGGCGAGCTGTGGATGCCCCTCGATCGGCGGCAGATCGCGTGGCCCCGCGCCTTCATCGGCTACACGCCACTCGGGCCCCACCCCGAGGGCGAAAGCCGAGTAGTGGTCGAAAAAGAATGAAGTGACGTGATCGTTGTAGATCAGCAGCAGCACGTCCGGACGCTTCTCCGCCAGCCAGGCGGCCAGCGGGGCGAAGTTCTCGAAGATCGGTGCCCACACCGGGTCGTCGCGCTTGTTCCGGTCGTAAGCGAAACCGATAGTCGGCGTGTGCGAGGCGGCGATGCCGCCGATAATGCGTGCCACGGCTGTACTCCTCCGTACAGTTGATCGAAGAGACGACGGTGCCTCTGCCTAGCAGACGCGGGTCGGAACACCTTACCGAAGTCGATCCGGTTCGACATCTTGCGACCGTTGCGTTGCCAGAGCGAGACCTGTTCCCAGTATGCTGCAGGCGGCCGGCGCGCGCATTGCTTTCGAGTCGATCTGCCGAAACGCTTGCTTATCGGACCGGATCAAACCTCGCCATTGTGTTCGCCATCGGCTTGCAGGCTTGTCGCGGGGACGCTATCTTCCAGCCATTATCTCTTTGTAGCGCGTCGAGGGTAACCAATACAATGTTTACACTGAACCCGTTACCGCCGCAGATTTCGCCCGCGCTCGTGCAGAAGCTCGTCCGGGCGGAGCCCGCAACCATCGGCCATTTCCGTCACTGGGGATTCATGGATCCCGGCCTTCGGGCAATGCAGCAGGATGTACGCATTGCCGGACCCGCGGTGACCGTCCATCAGCCGGGGGTCGACGGAACGATCATCGGCTATGCGCTGGGCCAGCTTCGCCCCGGCGACGTGCTGGTGGTCGACCGCTGCGGTGACATGCGGCATGCGGGGTTCGGCGGTGTGGTCGCATATGCCGCCAGGGTCGCCAAGGTCGCTGGCGTGATCATCGACGGCGTCGTGGCGGATATCGGCGAGATTCGCCAATACGGTGTGCCGGTTTGGTGCCGCGGGCTCTCCGCCATCACGAGCAAACGCATCGGCATGGGCGGCTCGTTCTGCGCGCCGATCTCCTGCGGCGGCGTGGCGGTACATCCCGGGGACGTGATTATCGCCGACGAATGCGGCGTGGTCGTCATGGACCCGGCCGATGCGGAAGCGGCCGTCGACCGCGCGATCGCGATGCAGGAGGCGGAATCCAAGACGCGCGCGCGGCTCGATGCCGGCGAGAAATTGCCCGACATCTCGGGCGCCACCAAAGTGCTCGAAGAAGTGCTGGCCAGGCAGAAGGGTTAGGGTCTTTAGCGCATCAGCTCGAGCACCGCGCGGGTCATGAGCTTGGTGCCCAGCGGAATCATCTTCTCGTTCAACTGAAAATCGGTGCGATGGATCGCGGTGTCGTGACCGTCGATCTTCGATCCGATGCGCAAATGCGCAGAAGGTACGCGCTCGGCGAACCACGCATAGTCGTCGCTACCCATGCTCGGAAACGGCATCTCGATGACGTTGGCGGGGCCGAGCATCGCGCGCGCGACATCCAGCACGCGACTCATGGTCGGCTTGTCGTTTCGCAGCGCCGGCGTCAGCTTCGTCCATTTGAGCTCGTAGTCGACGCGCAACCCGGTCTTGAGGCCCTCCAGGATTCGGCGCACCGCGGCCTCGATCTTGTCGGCGATCGCCGATTCCAGCGTTCGGACCGAGGCGTTCATCTCGACCGACGACGCGATGATATTGCGCGCCGTACCGCCGTTGATGCGGCCGATGGTGACGACGGCGGAACTGATCGGCGCGATCTCACGGCTGACGACGGTTTGCACCTGATCGACGAACTGCGCGGCGCCGATGATGGCATCCACCGCGAGATGCGGATGCGCGCCGTGTCCGGCCACCCCCTTGAGCGTCACGTCGAAAGCGTCCGACGATGCGGTCACGGCGTCCGGGTGCCAGCCCACGACGCCGGTGGCAAGCTGCGGCCAATTATGAAAACCGAGAATGGCATCGGGCTTGGAATCGTCGAATGCGCCCGCTTCCAGCATTGCGCGAGCGCCGGAGAGCATTTCCTCGGCGGGCTGGAAAATGAACATCACGTTACCGCCAAGATGCTCGCGCTGCTCGGATAAGACAGCAGCGACGCCAAGCACGATCGCCGTATGCGCATCGTGCCCGCAAGAGTGCATCTTTCCGGGAACCTTCGACGCGAACGGCAGCCCGTCCGGCTCGCTCATCGGCAGCGCATCCATGTCAGCGCGGATCGCGATGGTCGGCCCCGATCTGCCACCCTGCAGAACGGCCACGATGCCCGTCCCTGCGATGCCCGTGCGGCAGGGTATCGCGAGCCGCGCGAGGAACTCCTGCACGCGTTTCGCGGTTTCATGCTCTTCGAACGCGAGCTCAGGGTGCGCATGGATCGTGCGCCGCAGCGCGATCAATGCGTCCGACCAGCGATTCGCAGATAGCTCGATGTCCTCGACCAGGTTCATTGTCGTTCCCTTGGAAAAAAATATACGGAATCCGGCAGCACGTAGAATATCGCGTTCACGAAGGAGGTGACGTGTATCGCCCCAACAGTCTCAAGCAACGCCTGCGCAAAGGCGACAACGTCCTCGGTTGCTGGTCGTTCCTTGGCAATCCCCAGGTTGTCGAACTCCTGAGCCTGGCGGGATTCGACTACATTCTGCTGGATCAAGAGCATGGCGTGGGCGATCCCTCGACCCTCGCGGCGCAGCTGCACGCGATGTCGGCTACGCCTGCGGTGGGGGTCGTGCGTGTGCCATGGAACGACCACGTCTACTTGAAGCGCGTGCTCGACGCCGGCGCGGAGGCCGTGTTGATCCCCAGCATCGACACCGCCGATGAGGCGCGCGCCGCGGTTGCCGCCTGTCTCTATCCGACGCGCGGACGCCGCGGCACGGCGGCGAGCTCGGTGCGAGCGTCGAGTTACGGCATGGCGCCCGACTACGTTGCGACGTGCGCGGAAAATCTGCTGATCGGATGCCAGATCGAATCGGCGAAGGCCGTCGACAATATCGACGAAATTCTGGCGGTCGACGGCATCGACCTGGTGTTCATCGGTCCCTTCGACCTATCCGCGACGGTCGGGCAGATGGGCAATCTCAAGCATCCGGAAGTCGCGCGGATGATCGAGCACGCAGAAACTCGCATCAAGGCTGCGCGCCGACCGATGGGCACGGTTCCGCATCCGGGCTGTACGTGGAAGGACATGTTCGCGCGCGGGTATCAGTTCGTGAACGCGGGCAGCGACATCTCGCGGCTGCGCGACGGCTCGCTCGCCGACGTGAGGGAGTTTCGCGCGCTTTATCGCCAGGCCTGATCGAGCGGAATCCAAGGCCATGCCGAATCGGATCGTGGTCTGCCCGGAGCCTACCGGTTCGGGGTATCATTTTTCCATCCGTACCCTCTTATGAAGCGAGAGTGACGCATGACGTTGCGACTCCGTCCACTGCATGACACCTTTGGCGCCGAAGTCATCGGTGTCGATTTCTCCCGCGACGTCGACGCGGGAACGTTTTCCGAGATCGAGGATACCTGGCGCCGCTACAGCATCCTGCTGTTTCGCGGCGTGAACATGACGCCGGCGCAGCATGTCGCCTTCACGCGCAAGTTCGGACCGCTGCACATCATGGAGCCGCTGGAATTCAATCTCCCTGGCTATCCGGAGGTGCTGGTCGTCTCGAACGTGGAGAAGGACAACAAGCCGATCGGCATGAAGCGCGCGGGCTGGGGTTGGCATTCCGACGGCGAAGACAAGGTGCTGCCGAACGCCGGCTCGTTCATCCATGCGCTCAAGCTACCGCCCACCGACGGTGACACGCTGTACGCCGATACCTATGCCGCGTTCGCCGCGCTGCCCGCCGACGTGCGCCGCAAGATCATGGGACGCCGCGCGTGTTTTTCCCGCCAACGCTTCCACGAGGTGTACTACCCGCATCTGCCGCCGCTCACCGACGAGCAGAAAAAAGCGCGGCCGGATGTCTGGCATCCGATCGCACGCAAACATCCGAAGTCGGGCTGGACCGCGCTCTACATCGGGCGCTGGGCGTACAAGATCGACGGCATGCCCGACTCCGAGGCGCAGGAATTGATCGATTATCTGAAGGACTTCGCGACGCGGCCCGAATTCGTCTATCGCCATCAGTGGCGGGTCGGCGATGCGCTGCTATGGGACAACCGCTGTGTGCAGCATTGCGCCACGCCGTTTGACGACGCGAAGTACCAGCGGCTGATGCAGCGGACGACGATCGAAGGCGAAGTGCCGGTGATGGCGGACCGGGAGGTCTTTCGTCCGGTGCCAGCGCTCGTCTAGCTAGCCGGTTCAGCGCTTGCCGGCAGCACCCGGCAATTCGCAAGAGATGCCGCGAGCCACACGGTCGCGCCGGGCTCGAATGGTGGCGCGGTGCCGTCGTTCGGTGTCTCGACAAAGCCGCGCTCCCCTCCGTCGAGCTCGACGCGAAACTCGCGCGTGGCGCCAAGATAGAGCACCTGCCGAAGCGTACCTCGCAGCGCCAGCCCGTCCGTGGGCTTATCGCGGACCAGGCGCGTGCGTTCGGGCCGCACCGCAACGTGCACTGCCGCGCCCGTCGCGATCTCGGAAGGCACAGGCGCCGCAACTTGGAGCCCTTTCGCCGTGCGAACCATGCGCGCGGGCGTCACTTGTCCCGAGAACAGATTCATCCGACCGATGAACTCGGCGACGAAGCGCGTCGCCGGACGTTCGTAGATATCGGACGGGTCGCCGATCTGCTCGATCCGGCCGGCGTTCATCACCGCGATGCGATCGGACATCACGAGCGCTTCGCTCTGGTCATGCGTCACGAACACCGTCGTGATGCCGAGCCGGCGCTGGAGGCCGGCGATCTCGACGCGCATTTCCTCGCGCAGCTTGAGATCGAGGTTCGACAGAGGCTCGTCGAGCAGCAGCACCGCCGGATTGATGACCAATGCGCGGGCGAGCGCGACCCGCTGCCGCTGGCCGCCCGACATTTGCAGCGGACGGCGCTCGCCCAATCCCGCGAGCTGCACGAGGTCGAGCGCATCGGTCACGCGCTTCGCGATCTCGATCGCCGACACCTTGCGCATCCGGAGACCGAACGCGACGTTCTCCGCGGCGGTCAGGTGCGGGAACAACGCGTAATCCTGGAACACGACGCCGATATCGCGCCGGAACGACGGCAAGTCGGCCACCGGCTTGCCTTTCAGGTAGATCTCGCCCGCGGTCGGCGGAAAAAAGCCTGCGATGAGGCCGAGTGTCGTGGTCTTGCCGCAGCCCGAGGGTCCGAGCAGCGTCACGAATTCGCCTTCCTTCACGTCGAGATCGATGCCGGCGACCGCCACGGTCGACGCGTAGTGCTTCGTGATCGCCGCGAGGCGCAACGCCGGCTCAGCCACGGGGGCGATCTCCATAGATGAAGTCGCCGAGGCCGCTCACACGCTCGACGATGGCGACCAGGATCAGCGGCAGCA
>DASXQW010000333.1:0-7008 GCA_036506975.1 Casimicrobiaceae bacterium
CGCCGGCATCTCCAGCGGAAACCCGCCTGCCTGCAGCACCCCGCGCTTCACCTCTTCGGCCCGCTGCCGGAAATGCGAATGACAGGCGTTGATGTCGCTCCAGGTGTTGATGATCGCGATAATCGGCTTGCCCTGATAATCGCTGCGCGAGTAACCCATCTGCGCGGCGCGCGAGTGGTGCCCGAACTGACGCATGTCGCTCGCGCCAAACCAGCGGTGCGAGCGCAGCTCTTCGGGTTTCTTGCGCGCGCTCATGCCGTGCCCGCCGTCGCGGGCGCCGCAACTGACTGCTCGAGCAAGTCGAGGATGGCGGCGTATTCGTAGAGGCCGACGTTGTAGAAATTCGCGTTGCCGCCATACATCAGCGTCGTCACGCCGCCTTGCTCGAGGTGACGGATCAGAATCCGATTGGCCGCGGCGTTCAAGTCGAGGTTGGGGAACCGCGCGAGTGGCGGCACGGCGATCACCGACCGCGCCAGATCGGGCGCAGTCGCGGCGCTGGTCTTCAAAAGGAGGCTCCTCGGGACAAAGCGGCGTGTCGAGCGCATTATAGCGGGCGGAACCGGCGCTGAGGCCCGCAAGTCCAAGCTTGCAGGCGCGATGATTGGGCGGTCGCTCACGCGCGCCATTTGCGAAGAGTCATAAGCGACCGCTTCTAGCCGGAGGTCGTCATGATTCCTCGTCGCTCGCGGTCCTGGCGGCGCGTTGCGGCATGGTTGATCGTCGCGGGTCTCGCGGTTGCCTTGCCCACGGTCGCCGCCGACAGGCCGGCCGCCGACACTGCGCAGGCGGGCATCGACGCTGAAAAATTCTTTGGTGCGATCGTGAAAGTCCAGGCCAGGGCGCTGCCCGATGCGCGCAGTGCGACGACCCTGGGCGCGGAGCGCGAGGGCACCGGAGTGGTCATCGACAAGGACGGCCTGATCCTGACCATCGGCTATCTCATCATCGAAGCCGACGAAGTCAAGATCAGCGACGATAGGGGCCGTACCTTGCCTGCCGTAGTTGTCGGCTACGACCACGCTTCCGGCCTCGCGCTGGTTCGATCGGTTGCGCCCTTCGACGCCGCCCCGTTACATCTCGGCGACTCTTCCGCGCTCGCCGAGAGCGATCCGGTGCTGATCGTGAATTACGGCGGACGCAGCGACGTCACGCTCGCTTACGTCGTTTCGCGCCGTTCATTCACGGGCAACTGGGAATATCTCCTCGACCGGGCGATCTTCACTTCGCCGCCAACGCTCAACTGGAGCGGCGCAGCGCTGATCGGCAAGGACGGCTCGCTGCTCGGCGTCGGTTCCCTCATCCTGCGCGATGCGACCGCTGCCGACCCGCACCTTCCGGGAAATATGTTTGTTCCGGTCGAACTCTTGAAGCCGATCCTGCCCGACCTCGTGAAATCCGGCCGCCGTGCCGGGCCAGCGCGGCCGTGGCTCGGCGTCGCCGCCGATGAAATACAGGGCCGGCTTCTGGTGACGCGCGTCTCGCCCGAGGGCCCCGCCGACCGCGCGGGGGTTCATGTCGGCGACATCATCCTCGGCGTCGGCGGTGACGCGGTGCATTCGCAAGCAGAGTTCTATCGCAAGGTGTGGGGAAGCGGCGCCGCAGGCAGCGAGATCCCGCTCCGCGTCCTGCAGGACAGCGACGTGCGCGAAGTCAAAATCCCCTCGATCGACCGCCTCGATTACTTCCGCCGGAAGCCGACGTTTTAACCGGCTTTCGGTCGTAGTCCGGGATGAGTAGGCGTAGCCTGGGCTGACCCCGGACTTGATCCAGGGGATGCCCGGGTCAACGTGAAATGAACACGCCGCCCCGGGCTTCGCGCGGAGCGCGGAACCCAGGCTAAGGCCGCTCCGCGGTCAATCCACGTACAATGCGCGCTGCCTGCGCGGGTGGCGCCGGCGCGACGCCGGGCCACATTCATGCCCCTCTACGCAGCGACGATTTTTTTCAGCGCGTTTCTGCTTTTCCTGTTGCAGCCGATCATGGCCAAGCAGATCCTGCCATGGTTCGGTGGATCGGCGGCGGTGTGGACAACCTGTCTCGTCTTCTTCCAGACGATGCTGCTCCTGGGCTACGCATATTCGGACGCGGTCACGCGTCGCCTGTCCCCCGGCGGGCAGGCTCGGCTGCACATTGCGCTGCTCGCTTTGAGCTGCGCGCTGCTGCCGATCGTGCCCGGTGCGCAGTGGAAGCCGCTGGGCAGCGAGAATCCGTCGCTTCTCATTCTCGGCCTCCTCGCGGCGACCATAGGCCTGCCCTACTTCCTGCTGTCGACGACCAGCCCGCTCGTGCAAGCATGGTTTGCGCGAAGTTTCCCGGGAAAGAGCCCGTATCGCCTGTTCGCGCTCTCCAATCTGGCGTCGATGCTGGCGCTCCTCGGATATCCGTTCGCGCTCGAGCCTTGGGTGACGACCCGGCTGCAGTCGTACGGCTGGTCCGGCGCATACATCGCGTTCGCTTTGCTCACTGCGGCGTCCGGATGGTTCAGCCTTTCCGCACGGACGGCCAGAGCAGCGGTCGCGCTCACCGGCGACGGGTTGAGCGCCGCGAGCGAAGCGCCACCGACGCTCGGCCGGCAGCTTCTGTGGACGGCGCTCGCCGCGACGAGCTCGTACCTGTTGCTCGCAGTATCGAATCACATCAGCCTGAACATTGCGTCGATTCCGCTGCTGTGGATCGCGCCGCTGTCGATTTACCTCTTGAGCTTCATTCTCTGCTTCGACAGCACGCGCTGGTATCGGCGCGAAATCTTCTTGGCTATGCTCGCCGCGGCCCTGGGCGTCATGGCCTGGACGCTCGCTGATCAGGACCTCACGCATCAGCTGCCGTTGCAAATCGGCGTGTTCTGCGCCGGGCTGTTCGTCGCGTGCATGTTCTGTCACGGGGAGCTCGCGCGGCTCAAGCCCGCACCGCGTTATCTGACGCGTTTCTACCTGATGATCGCGCTGGGCGGCGCGATCGGCTCGGCGCTGGTCGGCCTGGTCGCGCCGCTCGTTCTGCCCGCGTATTTCGAGCTCGCTTTCGGGCTCGTCGTCTGCGCCGCGCTGCTTCTGTTTCAGGCGCGTCGCGTCCATCCGGTCTTCGCGGTGCTGGGCGTCGCGTCGTTGCTCTTTTCGCTCGGAGCTGCCGGCTGGACAATCCACGGCTTCTACGAGAACACGGTCTCGGCGACGCGTAATTTCTACGGTGTCCTGCGCGTGCAGGAATGGAACCCGGGCACGGCGAACTACCACCGCTCGCTCATTTCCGGCACCATCCTGCACGGCACTCAATACCCGCTCCCGGAGCTCGAGCGGAAGCCGACGACGTACTATACGCAATCGTCCGGTATCGGCCGAGCGCTCGAATCGCTGCATCCGTCGACGCGTCCGTTGCGGGTAGGCGTCATCGGTCTGGGCACGGGAACGATCGCCACCTACGGCAGCAAGGGCGACGTGTACCGCTTCTACGATATCAACCCGGCAGTGATCGGCATCGCCATGCGTGATTTCAGCTTTCTTTCCAGGAGCGACGCGACGATCGAGATCGCACTGGGCGATGCGCGCTTGAGCCTGGAGCGCGAAGCGCCACAGGGCTTCGATTTGCTGGCGATCGACGCCTTTTCCAGCGATGCGATACCCGTCCACTTGATCACTGCCGAAGCGCTCGCGATCTACCGCCGGCATGTGAAGTCGGGAGGCATCATCGCCTTCCACGTGACGAACCGCTATCTCGATCTGGTTCCGGTCGTCCAAAAGCTGGCGGACGCCGCGGGCCTGTACGCAGTCCTGGTCGCCGACGATGGCGAAGCGTCGCTGGGAAGCCGCAGCGACTGGGTGCTTCTGTCCGACAGCGAAACCAAGCTCGAAGCACAACCGATCGAAGAGGCAGAGGAAGCGATTGAGCCACGCGCAGGTTTGCGCCTCTGGACGGACGATTTCAACAACATCGTGCAAGTGTTGAAGCGCGACGACTAACTGCAGACTCGTCCGTCGGACGCGTGGATCGATCGAACCCCGCCCGCGCTCGATCCTGGATTTGTGGCCGACCCGGGCTACAATCGGCCACCATCGTCTAAAGCATCTCGAAGCCGCGTGGAGATTCCCGAACTGCAAACACTTTGCGCGTCGTCGGCAGGCGATCGCGTGGAAATCGTCGACCAGACGCGCTTGCCGCATACGCGCGTGACCGTATCTCTTGCCAGCAGCTTCGATGCCGCACACGCGATTCGTGCGATGCAGGTGCGCGGCGCGCCGTTGATCGGCGCGACCGCCGCTTACGGGCTCGCATTGGCGCTGCGCGCCGATCCGTCCGATGCCGGTCTCGCAGCGGGATACGCACTGCTTATCTCCACGCGTCCGACCGCGGTCAATCTGCGTTGGGCGCTCGATCGCGTCCGCTCCAGGGTGACGCCCCTCGCTCCGGCGGCGCGTGCCGCTGCCGCGTGGGACGAGGCGGGCGCGATCGCCGCCGAGGACGTCGCGACCAACCGCGCGCTCGGCGAGCACGGCGTGCAGATCATAGAGGCGCTCGCCGGCGCACGTCAGTCGCCGGTGCAGATTCTCACGCATTGCAATGCCGGCGCGCTGGCGACGCTCGGTTGGGGCACGGCGACGGCCCCGATCTATCTGGCCCACGCCGCGGGAGTCCCGCTGCACGTCTGGGTCAGCGAGACGCGGCCGCGGTTGCAGGGTGCGAGGCTGACCGCATGGGAGCTGCGTGCTTATGGCGTACCGCACACGCTGGTCGTCGATGCGGCCGGCGCCGCGCTGATGCGTCAGCGCCGCGTTGACCTCGTGCTCGTCGGCGCCGATCGCGTGACTCGCAACGGCGACGTATGCAACAAGATCGGAACGTACGAGAAAGCGCTGGCAGCGCGCGACAACGGCGTGCCGATGTACGCGGCGGTACCGTCGACGACGATCGATTGGTCGCTGGCGTCCGGCGACGACGTGCCGATCGAGGAGCGCGATCCAGGCGAGGTGCTCAACCACGGTGGCGAGGCGATCGCACCGGCCGGCACCATCGTGGCCAATCCAGCGTTCGATGTGACGCCCGGCCGTCTTTTCACAGGTCTGATCACCGAGCGTGGCATCTGCGCGGCGTCGAGCGACGGATTGGCCGGACTTTTTCCGGAACGCCCCCATGGATGAGTTCGCGCTGCGGGAGCAAATCATCGCCACGGCGATCGAGATGAACGCGCGAGGCTTGAATCGCGGCAAGTCCGGCAACGTCAGCGCGCGATTCGACGATGGTTTCCTTGTCACTCCGACCGGAATGGCGTACGAGTCGACGCAACCCGTGGACATCGTCGCGATGACGCAGGAGGGCAGCGCGCGCGGTCCCCGTCTGCCATCATCGGAGTGGCGGTTTCACCGCGACATCTACGCAGCACGGCGCGAAGTGGGCGCTGTCGTCCACGCGCACTCCCCCTTCGCAACCAGCATCGCCTGCCTCGGCCGCGGCATTCCGTCGTTCCATTACATGATCGCCGTCGCAGGCGGCAAGGACATCCGCTGCGCCGCATACGCGACATTCGGAACGCAACAGCTCTCCGATCACGCGCTAGGCGCGCTGGAGGGTCGCAAGGCTTGCCTGCTCGCCAATCACGGGATGATCGCGGTGGGCGCATCGCTGACCGCAGCGCTCGCGCTCGCGGTCGAGGTCGAGTCGCTCGCCGAGCAATACTGGCGCGCGTTGCAGATCGGTACGCCGAACCTCCTGTCCGACGTCGAAATGGAGATCGTCCTGGAGAAGTTCCGCACCTACGGGCAACCTGACACGACGCCCTAATCGCGCACGCGCCCAGGCGAATACGTCGTCCGCGCCGACGGGCTCGACCGCGAGGTCGGCCCGCTAACGTTGCCTCACGAGCCGCGGTCGCTCAAAGGCTTACGCCGCTCCGCGTCACTCGCCGGCGCACACGCTTCCCGGACAATCTGTTCACTCCATCATCGCCGGTATATCGAGCGCCGGCGGCTAAACCCCTGCTGCCGGGCGCGCGTCGGTTGGGATAAGTAAGCCATTGTTAGGTAATAGCTTTTTGTGGCAGGGTCCGTGCTGCCAGCGCTTTCCCCGGCTGATGGGTTGAAGTCGCCCCGCCGCGCTTGATTCTTGCTTGGATAGATCGCCGGACGGGCTGCCAAAGACCACTTTCATGACAAAGTCATAAGCAGTCATGTCAGTATTAGCCCGCCACTCACTTCGCGATGACCTACCTATGCTAACCGAGGCATTCCGCGGTCGACGCCGCTTCTTTGCGGCCGCGTTGCTGGCGCTCTTTGCCTGCCTGCCGGGGACGGCTCGCCACGCATTTGCCCATCCGGTTGCCAATACCGCGACCTCGGCGGATGCCGCCGAGGTCGTCACAGGCGCGGTGCTCGCCGTCGTGATCGAGGACCACGTCAACAATGCCGCCTTTACCTATCGCGAGCTGCAGCTCGACGACGGCACTGCGGTCCCGCTACGAGGCGCCGCGGCGGAAAATCTCCAAGACGGAGCCTACGTGCGCGTGGCCGGAAAGCGGCTCGGGGCACCGCTCGAGGTGGCGGACATCGAGGTCCTCGCCTCGCCGTTGCAGGCGCAGCCGGCGACCACCGTAGAAGTGCAGGGAACTTTGGCGATCGCGCATGCCGATGACTTTGCGGCTGGCAAGAGCCGATATGTCTATCAGGTGCATGACGACGCCGGCAAGATCACCGCGCTCGGTCTCGCGTCGTTGCCACGGACGTTGCGCGGCGGCATGCGTGTCATTGTCTCCGGGCAGCGTGGCCCCGACGCCTCAAGCTTGCGTCCCCAAAAGATCACCATCCTCAGCGCGCCGGCCGGCGGCGCCGAAGCCAAGCCGGACATGATTGCCAAGGCGGCAACGACCAACAACGTGCTGGTCATCCTGGCCAACTTCAACAATACCGTAGCGCCGGCGTACTCCGCGGCACAGGCGCAGCAGGTCATGGCCACCAATACGTACAGCGTGGCGAACTATTACAGCGACGTTTCGTACGGGCAGCAGCTGCTCAACGTGACGGT
>DASXQW010000334.1:0-1593 GCA_036506975.1 Casimicrobiaceae bacterium
TACATCCAGAGGATCGAGCAGCAGCTCGCCTACGCTGCCCTGCCGCAACTCGACGCCAGCGACGTCGAGCTGCGCCGCATCGAGTTCCTGAAGCTCCTGCGGCAGGCGCCGGAGGTCACCGACATCGCCCAACTCGACGCCACGGGTCATGAGCAGATCGCGGTGTCGCGTCTCGGCATGGATAGCGTGAGCTCGGGCAAAGACCGCTCGCAGGAGCCGGCGTTCCAAAACGCCAAGCGCGGACAGTCGTGGTTCGGGCCGGTCTACTTTCGCAAGGAAACTGAACCGTACATGACGATCGCGATCCGCTCCGGCGGCGACAAGGGACCCGTGACGGTCGCCGACGTCAATCTCAAGTTCATCTGGGATGTCGTCTCACGCATCAAGATCGGCGACAAGGGCAAGGCGTACGTCGTCGACGGCAACGGCTTTCTCATCGCGGATCCGGACATCGGCCTCGTGCTGCGCAAGACCAATCTGTCGCAGCTTCCGCACGTGAAAGCTGCCATCGCGGGCGAGCGCTCCGAAGAGCTGGCGACTGTCTCGACCGACCTGGCGGGCACGCAAGTCTTGACTTCGGTCGCCCCGATCGAGTCGCTGCGTTGGAACGTGTTCGTCGAACAACCGGTGGCGGAAGTCTACGAAAGACTCAACGCCTCAATCCTGCGCACCGGTCTGCTGCTACTCGCCGGCCTCGTGATCTCCGCGCTCGGCGCGATGGCGCTCGCACGCGGCATGGTCCGGCCAATACGCACCCTGGATGAAGGCGCGCGCCGCATCGGCGAGGGCGACCTCGACCAGAAAATCGACGTGCGTACCGGTGACGAGCTCGAGGCGCTCGCCAACCGCTTCAACAACATGAGCGCGCAACTGCGCGAGTCGTATGCCGGTTTGGAGCGCAAGGTCGAGGAACGCACCAGCGAGCTAAAAAATTCCCTCGAACAGCAGACGGCGATCAGCGAAATTCTGCGGGTGATTTCGGCGTCTCCGACCGACGTGCAACCGGTGCTGGATGCGGTTGCCGAGCGGGCGGCGCATCTGTGCGATTCGCCGTATGCGCGTGTACTGCTCGTTGACGGCGACCACCTTCGGCCAGCGGCATTCTACTCGAGGGAGGCCGCGCCGCGCCTGGAACCCATCGGGCCGACAGCGCTAAGGAGATCGTCGATCAACGGTCGGGCCGTGCTCGATCGCGAGACGATCCATATCGCCGACGTGGTGCCGCTGTTCGATAGCGAGTATCCGGACGCGCACCAAAATCAGGGTGTGCGGGCGGCGCTCGCGGTTCCGCTCGTCCGCGAAAATATCGCCTACGGAAGCATATTCATCTTCCGGCGCCAACCCGGACTGTTCTCCCCCGATCAAGTCGCGCTGTTGCAAACATTCGCTCGTCAGGCGGCGATCGCGATCGACAACGTGCGCCTGTTCAACGAAACGAGGGAAGCACTCGATCAGCAGACCGCGATCAGCGAAATCCTGCGCGTGATTTCCAGCTCCCCGGGCGACGTGCGGCCGATGCTGAATGCCGTCGCCGAGCGTGCATTGAACCTCTGCAGTGCCGCAGAGTCCGGGATCTTTCTGGTCGAGGGAGAC
>DASXQW010000335.1:0-2290 GCA_036506975.1 Casimicrobiaceae bacterium
AGCGCTGCACGCTGCTCAGGCTCCTTGCTCCATCCGGCGAGCTTCTTGCCCATGCGTTCGAGCGAGCGCAGGTTGCGGTCGTAGAAGGTGTCGGGTACCGGCTCGAGCTCGCCAATGATGCTCCCCGCCGCGTGCTCGATGCGCGCGGCATCCTGCGGGGCGAGCTCGATCAGGGCATTGACGTAGCGCGTTCCCCATTGCACGCGCGTCGCGGGCCCCTGCGCGGCCGCATACGACTGCGCATACCAGTCGAGCGCGCCCGCCTTGTCGCCGCGCTTCTTCGCCACCTCCGCCAGGTCGACCATGAAGTAATACGGCGAATGCGAGCGCTTGAGCTCCGCTTTCAACAGCGTATCGGCATCATCGAGGAGGCCTGCTTCGACCAGCGCTTCCGCGGCAGCGTCGATCACTGCCTGCCGTGCGTAAGGATCCGCCGTTTCGCGGTCGGCGCGCGCGACCGCGTCGCGCACGGTCTTCTGCAGCGGCGCGGGTAATGGGGCATCCTTCGTGTCGAGGCGGGCCAACGCGACTTCGGCCGAGACCGCGACCAGTCGATCGGCGGTCCACAGGCTTGCATCGGCGACGAGTCGATCGAGCGCCGCAGTCCACGCGGCCACCAGCCGTCCGCGCTCGGGCGATTTCGGCGCAGTCACGAATCCCGCGGTTTTGCCTGCGTATTGGGTGAGCGTATCGAAGTTCTCACGTACGAGTCGGGAATCGGCGAGCACCGCAAGAAGCCGCGCGGTCGCCGCCGCATCGGGCGAGGCCCTCGCGTCCTTCGCCGTTGCCGCCGCGGCCAGCGCTTTGAGCTCGAGGCGCACCGCCGTATCCTTCTGGTCGGCCGGACACGCCTGCGCCAGCCGTTTCAACGTCGGCGCGACGTTCTTTTCGGGTATCAGCTGTTGCTCGTCGGTGATCCACGAGTAGTACGCGAGCATGCGCCAGTCGTCGGGGGAAAGTTGTGCATGCCCGCGACCTGCCGAAAGAGCGGCCGCCAGCGTGTCCTTGACCGGGCGCGCGCCGTTCATGCCCATCGTCAACACCTGCATGTACTGCTCGGGATCCGCTTCCCCGGGCAGGCGCACGATTTCCCGGCCGTCGGGAGTGAACAGGATCATCGTCGGATAGCCCGAGACATTGAAGCGTGCACCGAGCTTCTGCGCGCTCGGGCTGTCGCCGTCGATGTATACGGGAACAAAAAAGCGTGAGCGCTCGATGAAATCCTGGCGATTGAACAGCGTCGCCTTGACCTGATTGCACGGCGGGCACCACACTGCGCCCCAATAGAGGAACAGCGGCTTGTGGTCCGCATTGGCCGCGACGAATGCCGCGTCGACGTCGCCCTTGCGCCAGGCGATGCCGTCGGCGTGCGCGGAAGCTGCCGCGCTCGACGATGACGCACCGCCGGTCGCTGACGCGGGCGCGACTTGTGCGGCGTCCGCCGCCGCCGTTGCGGCCCTAGGCTTGGGCGGCTCGGGGGTCTGCGGGCACGCGGCGAGCGCGAGAGTCAGAGCGAGCGCGGACAAGCGTAGCTGGAGTGTCATAGCGGCGTCATGGGCAGGTTCATCGACTCAAGCGTACACCTCTTGCCCCTGCCGCTGAAGGGCAGGATGCCTTTTGCCGTCAAGCGGCGACGCACGCTCGCAGGTTCCGGAACCCGCGAACCCGCGCGCGCTTGATCGGAGCGAACTTCAGTGCCATCGGTCGCGCACGCGGATCCAAGAGAGCATGCAGCCATGACAGCGTGCAACGCGGCGCAGCTACGTCATGGATGTCGCCTGCGGGCGACGCTTGGAACCCGACGCGATGATCCCGGTCAGGTGTCAACGCCTGAACTGGCATGCTCGTTGCTCTACGTCGAGTAAGGGAAACGCTTCTCATGGGAAATCGCGCTTCAAGCCGCTTTCGCGCGCATGCGCTACGCCTCGTCACGGGGTCGGCGGCGGTTGCCCTGCTCGTCGTCGCGGGCTGCGGCCAGTTGGCGGAAAAAGAGCGGGAGTTGACCTTCCGCGTCGTCCCGGGCACCGCGAGCTGGTTCGGCGGCTTGCCTCCGGGTGTCGAGGAAACCGATCTGGCTATCGATGCGAACGGCAAGCCGCAGCGCATCCACGCCTGGTGGTGGCCCGCCGCAGTGCAGCACGCGCCTGCTATCCTCTATCTGCACGGCTCGCGCTGGAATCTTACCGGCCAGACCAACCGCATCGAACAATTGCACGCCTTCGGCTTTTCGGTGCTGGCAATCGATTATCGAGGCTTCGGCAAGAGCGACGGCGATCTTCCGTCGGAGGAA
>DASXQW010000336.1:0-6079 GCA_036506975.1 Casimicrobiaceae bacterium
GCGTTTGGACGAAGCCGCTGGCGCGGCGGACGCTACGCATAAGCCTCGCTCGATCGACCGGGTAGGGTAGGGGTCACAGGAGGTGTCTTGTGACCCATCTACGCCAGGTGATGCTGGAGGAGCTCCAGCGTCGGAACTTCGCCGCCACGACGATCACGACGTATCTCAAGGCAGTCGAGCAGTTCGCGCGGCACTTCAAGTGCCGCCCCGACCGCTTGAATCACATCCATCTGCGCACCTACCAAGCGTACTTGCTGCGCGAGCGCAAGCTGATGCCGCACACGGTGCGCCTCCACGTGGCCGCGTTGCGCTTCTTCTTCGTGAAGACGCTGAAGCGCCGGTATCTGCTCGATGACATACCGTACCCGAAAGCACCCCGTCGGCTCCCGTCGATCCTCAGCGTCGACGAGGTGACTCAGTTGATCGACGCGGCGGACAGCCTGTCGCATCGCACGATGCTGATGGTGCTGTACTCGACCGGCATGCGGAATTCGGAGCTCCGACATCTGCAGGTCGCAGATATCGACAGCCGACGCATGCTGATTCACATCCGCTTGGGGAAGGGCGGGCGCGATCGCTACGTCCCCCTCAGCGCCACGCTACTCACCACGCTGCGCGGGTACTACCGGTGGATGCACCCGAAGACGTGGCTGTTTCCCGGGACTATCGACGGCTGGCGCGCCGACAAGCCCATCACCCCGAAGGTCCTCTGGGAGGCATGCGTCGTCGCTGCACAGCGGGCGGGACTGCGCAAGCGGGTTTCTCCCCATCTGGTGCGCCATTCGTACGCCACGCATCTCCTTGAAAGTGGCGCGGATCTCCGGACGATTCAGCTGCTACTGGGGCATGCGGAAGTGCGGCACACCGTGTTGTATCTCCATCTCTCGCGCCGCCATTTGCAGGCAGTTGCGAATCCGCTGGACGCACTCTCCGTCGCCGCTCCCGACACCGCGCGTCGGACGCGCCTGAAGCACAAGCGGTGACGCGGCCACCCTTCGAGGTGGCCGACATCGTGCGCCGCCACGGCGATCGTTTTCTGGAGACGCACCGGGTGTGGCTCACGAGCCGGCATCGGCGCGTGCTTCGGGCCTTGGTCCAGTGCCGCACGGCGGCGCTTGGCGGCCACCGCGATCGCTGTGAGCAGTGCGCGCAGCCGGCCTTCTCCTATAACAGCTGTCGCGATCGGCATTGTCCCAAGTGCCTCACCGCGGCCCGCGACCAGTGGGTCGCGGCGCGCGAACAGGAACTCTTGCCGGTCGGCTACGTGCACGTCGTCTTTACGATGCCGGAGCCGCTGGCGCGTCTCGCGCTACCGAACAAGCGCGTCGTGTACGACCTCCTCTTCCGCGCCGCCGCAGCCACGCTGCTCCAGGTCGCGGCGAATCCGAAGCGCCTCGGTGCAGCCATCGGTGGCCTGATGGTCCTCCACACCTGGGGCCAACGCCTGCAGCATCATCCCCACGTCCACTGCGTCGTGCCGGCCGGCGGTTTGTCACCCGACGGCGCGCGCTGGGTCCACGCACGCCCCACCTTCTTTCTGCCCATCAAGGTGCTCCGGCAGGTTTTTCGCGGGAAACTCGTGGCGAGCCTGCGCGCGGCCTTTCACCAAGGCCGGCTGTCTTTCCCCGGGGCGCTGCAGCCACTCGCCACCGAGGCCGCCTTTCGCGCGTGGCTCCGGTCCCTCTTCCGACAGACCTGGGTGGTCTACGCGAAGCCGCCCTTTGGCAGCCCCGCCCACCTCCTGCACTACCTCGCACGGTACACCCACCGCGTCGCCATCTCCAATCACCGGCTCGTCGCCGTCACCGACGAGACCGTCTCCTTTCGGTGGAAGGACTATCGCCACGGGAGCCAGATCCGCACGCTGACGCTTGCGGCCGACGAATTCCTGCGGCGCTTTCTCCGGCACGTGCTGCCGAAGGGCTTTGTCCGCATCCGCTACTTCGGCTTCCTGGCCTCGCGCTGCCGCACTCACGACCTGGCTCACTGTCGCCAGACCCTCGCCGTCCAGTCGGCGCCCTTGTCGGTCGAGACGCCCACGGTGTCGGCACGGGCGCGCACCTGGCCCTGCCCCCGCTGTGGTGGCCCGATGCGCATCATCGAACGGCTGACCGCGCGGCAGCTCTTCGTCGAGGTCTTACTCAACGGATGCTTCGATGACACATCGTAGAAGGGGCGCTCGTCCGCCCGCTCGGTCGCGACCATGCGCACACGCGCCCTCGCCGGAGGTGTGCCCGCACGTCGTGATCGGTCCCACGCGCGGGATCTACGCCCCCATCATCACCGTCGGATCTCTCCTGACGACCACGGCGCAGGGCTGGACCGCGCAGACACCCGAGTCAACGCGCCGCCTGCCCACGATTCAACGCACATAGACAGGTCCCGCGTCCGCCGCAAACGCCAGCGGCTTCGTCCAAACGGCTCTATCGAAAGTGACCCGGCGGCCGACATCCGTGCGCGTCCTCGACGTCTGTGCGCCGGGTCACTCCCGATAGAGTCCTATCGTTGATCGTGAGTAGTCCAATGGTCGTCGGACTTCGAGAATATCTGTCTTTTTCAGACGCCGCCTCTCGACGTGATCAACGCTGAAGAGTTTCGATGAAGCGACTAGCTGAGCTAAGCTTACTAAGCTGAACATCATGCTTCTGTTGACTATCAACATGTAATATGTTGATAATCAACAGAGAGCGCCCACGTGAACTCTCCTCCGAGCGAAGTCCCGTACGGCACCCTCGACCTCATGGTCCTCAAGACGCTGCAGGTCATGGGCTCTCTCCACGGTTATGGCATCGCCCGGCGCATCGAGCAGATGGCTGAAGGAGCTCTCGCGCTCAATCAAGGCACTATCTATCCAGCGCTGTTGCGGCTGGAGCAAAAGGGGTGGATCGCCAGCGAGTGGGGCACCAGCGAGACCAATCGGCGCGCGAGGTTCTACTCGATTACCCGCGCGGGTCGGAAGCAGCTCGCGGCCGAAGCTGATATGTGGGCGCGCACCGTCGCGATGGTGAACCGGCTGCTGGAGGAATAGTCATGACAGCCCTTCGAGAGCTGGCAATGCGAGTGAAGGCATTCGTCCTGGGGAGTCGAAGCGATCGCGATCTGGACGATGACATTCGCGCGCATCTGGACCTTCTCAGCCAAGAGTACGTCCGCCGTGGTCTTTCGTCCGAAGATGCGTATGCGGCGGCGCACCGCGCGTTCGGCGGCGTTGAGCAAATGAAGGAAGTGTATCGCGATCAGCGCGGCCTGCCGCTGATCGACGGGCTCGTGCAGGACCTTCGATATGCGGGACGCATGTTTCGTCACGATCCAGGGTTCACGGCGGTCGCGGTTCTGTCGCTGGCAATGGGCATCGGGGCCTCTACCGCCGCGTTCAGCGTGTTCAATGCGGTGATGCTGCGGCCGCTGCCGGTGTCCGACCCGGACCGGCTGGTGCTGCTCGAGCCCCAGCGCCGCGGCACCCGATTCCTTCTTTTCAATCCGATCTTCGAAGAGCTTCGCCGCAGTCAACGGACGCTGGCCGGCGTCTTCGCCGCCGCCGGCCAGCCATTCCTCAAAGTCACCTTCGACGATGCGGGGTCTCCGTCGTATGTGCGCAGTAGCTTGGTCTCGGGCAGCTACTTTTCGGTGCTCGGTGTGTCGCCGTCACTAGGTCGGCTGCTGACCGAGCGTGACGATCAGCTCCCGGAGACGTCGGGCGACGAATCCTGCGCCGCGGTGATCAGCCATCAGTTCTGGGTCAGGCGCTTCCAGCAGAATGCGGACGTGCTTCGCCGCACGCTGCGCGTGCGCGACATGCTGTGCGCGATCGTGGGTGTGGCCCCACAGGGTTTCATCAGCCATCAGGGAGGATACGCACCCGATGTGTGGCTGCCGTTGCGGCCGTTGACTGATAGAAAACTGCTCGAGAGCCGCAGCATGGCCTTCTTTGGAGGCGTGATGGGGCGGCTCGCACCCGGCGTCAGCATCACACAGGCTGAGACCGAACTGACGACACTCTATCAACAGATCCTGGCTGCTGATGCGGAAACGCGTCCTGCCGATTTCAGGATTCACGTTGGATCGGGAGCACAGGGGTTCGACAACGTGCGGCGCCAGTTCAGCACCTCACTCACGATTGTGCTCGCCGCTGTGGGTGTGGTCCTGCTGATTGCTTCCGCCAATGTCGCGACGCTGCTGCTCAGTCGCGGCACCGCGCGGCTTCCCGAGCTCGCGACGCGTGCGGCGCTTGGCGCCGGCCGTGCACGGCTGATGCGTCAGCTCGCCACCGAAGGCGGCCTGCTTGCCGCGCTCGGCGCCGTGCTGGGTTTGGCGCTTGCGTGGATCGCGACACCTGCACTCGCGTCGCTCGTATGGACGGGCGATGCGGTCCTTACTGATCCGCGGGTGGTCGCGGTTGCCATCGGTGCAACAGTAGTGGCAGCACTGGTGTGCGGTGTCGTGCCGGCGCTGCGCGTGAGTGATGTAACGCTGCGCGCCAACATGGCCCACGACGGCCGTACCACGACGGGTCACGGGCAGCGCTTGACGCGCTCGCTCGTGGCCGCGCAGCTCGCGATGTCGCTGGTGCTGGTCACCGCGGCAGGCCTGCTCCTTCGCACCCTGCTGCATTTCTCGGGCATCGATCCCGGCTTCCGGCCCGAGCACGTCGTCATGCTGGACGTCCGTGATGAAACACCGGGGTCATCGTTCGGACGCGTCGACACCGCAGAGCAGAAAGCGGCACGCGCAGCGCTCTATCATACGGTTGACGAGCGGCTCAACGCCTTGCCGGGCGTTCGCGCCGCGAGCGTGTCGTGGCTCGGATTGTTCAGCCGACAAGATCTGTGGCTTCCATTGATAGACCCAGACCACCCCGATAGTCGACCCGAAGGTCGAGTCGATTACGTCTCACCGCGGTATTTCGAGACGATGGGCATGCAGATTCTTGGCGGGCGTGGGTTTACCGATCGCGATCGTGAAGGCACGGAGCGCGTCGCTGTGGTCAACGAGGCACTGGCACGCGCCCGGTTCGGCGGGGGCGAAACTCTCGGCCGTCGCCTGGCGACCAAATACCTGGGTGAGCAAGATCGGCCGTTCACAATCGTCGGTATCGTACGCGACTCCAAGTACAACAATCTTCGCGAGCTCCGCACTGAGCCGATGATGTGGATGCCGATCGCACAGGCGCCATCTCGCATGAGTTCTGTCGCACTGCGTGTCGAACCGCATGCCGAGGCAGCGGTGGCGAGACAGGCGGAAACCGTTCTCAACCAAACTGACGGTCAGCTGATGGTGCGCGAGATCACCACGCTGTCGGCGCAACTGCAGCGCAACACCGCACGCGAGCGCTTGCTGCTCGGCCTCACGTCAGGGTTCGGCAGTCTGGCTGTGCTGCTCGCTGGCGTCGGTCTGTACGGCTCCCTTGCGTACGCGGTGCGTCGGCGGACTCGCGAGATCGGCATCCGCCTGGCCTTTGGCGCCCATCGCCATGCGGTGCTGTCCATAATCCTGAGTGACGCGCTCAGACTCGTGGCGCTGGGAATCGCCGTCGGGGTCCCGATCGCCGTCGCCGGCGGATACTCCCTTCGTGCGTTTCTCTTCGGTGTTGCGCCGATCGATCCCGCAGCGCTCGCGGCCGCGTGCGCCGTGCTCGCACTCGCCGCGCTGCTGGCCGCCTACATTCCGGCACGGCGCGCGGCTGCTGTCGATCCCCTCGTCGCGCTACGGTGGGAGTAATCACGGATTGCGGAAGGGTCCTTCGAGTCGCTTCGCCAGACTTCGCTCGGCCTGCAGGCGCGCTTTCTCTTGGGGGCGACGGGATGAAGTCGATTCGACTCGCCCGTAAAATCGATAAAACCGCAATGAAAATCCGTGGCGCGCTCGGTCCGCAACATGCGCGTCGAACTCGCACCTGAAGGCGAGTGAGCGAGAAACCGTCGCCGAACGATGAGTCCCAAAAGTCGCTAGCGTTCATCGGAAGTGACTCGGCGCAAGATGAACGGGTGAGCGCCGACGCCGATGCCGAGTCACTTTCGATAACGAGACTTGAAGGAAGCCGCTGGCGCGGCGGCCGGCTATGGAGCCGCGATTTGGGATC
>DASXQW010000337.1:0-39473 GCA_036506975.1 Casimicrobiaceae bacterium
AGCTCGGTGGCGAACTGAGCAAGCTCCAGTACTCGACTCATACCAGCGACCCCCGCACCAGTCGAATCGAGCGGGGCCGGTCGACTCGCTGGACGCTATACGATCACGGTAACGCTGAGCTCGGGACGTGGCCTAAGGCGCTTTCTTGGCGCCGGTGCCATAGTTGAACATATAGATAATTGCGCTCCGTAGCTCGGCATCGGTGAGATCGGCCATGCCGCCGCGCGAGGGCATGCCTCCGTGTCCCTTGATGGCAGAGCGAACAACAACATCGAGCCCCGGCTTGAGTCGAGGTACCCAGGCGGCGCGGTCGCCGATCTTGGGGGCGCCGCCCTTGCCGGTTTCGTGACACTTGAAGCATTGTGCCTTCACGACCTGTTCGCCGCTGCGCTCCACGACGGGAGCTGTCGTGCTGATCGGCTCGGTCCAATGACCGCCCGACTGGTTGACCATGTAAGTGATGGCGCGCTGGATTTCGATATCGGTGAGATCCGGGTTGCCGCCGTGCGGAGGCATCTGCCGGATCCCCTTGAGCGCGCTTTGAGTAAGGCCGGCCAGGCCCCGCGACGCGAGCTTGGCCCAGGCTTTCTTGTTGCCGATCTTCGGCGCGCCGTGCGCGCCGGTGCCATGGCAACCGGAGCACACTGTCTCGACGACTTCCTTACCGCTGCGCTCGACTTTCTGCGCCGCGGCCTCTCCGGCTGCGATCGCCACCGTCAGTCCAAGAATGACCGGGATCGCAAATAGCTTTAGTGCCTCGATCGGCGCCGAATGCCGCACCGAAAGAACCTCGTAGGTCATAAATATTCTCTAATTCCGGGGAGCACGGAATTCCTTTCCCTGTTGAACGGCTCGACGCGGTTTCCCCTGCCGCTCTTAAGCGTCAGCCAAGGTTCGGAATATCGCCCCCCTCTCTCTGAAGGATTGCGGGAGGCGGTGCAGAGAACCAGAGCTGATACATCGTCGTCACCCACATGAAAGCGAAGGATAACCCCATCAATCCGCCCGCCAACATCACCAACCCGGCAAATGGATGATATAGCTTGGTGAGGTACCAGGAGCTTATATCCAGGATCACGGCGACGAATGGAAGGGCAACGATGGTGCATTTGAACCAGACCGGCCGCACGTACGCGTGGCTGTACATCAGCCCCATGATGAAGAAGATGAAGGTAAGCCCGAACAGGTGAATGTGCGAGACGCGTACCAGCGTGAAGACATCGGCACCGGTATCCTGCTCGGTCACTTTCTTCAAGTTATCGTATCCGCTCAGGTTTGCAATGTGCGGGTTGCTGCCGTCGTGACAACTGATACAGCGCTGGTCCAGCAGAGGCTTGATGTCCTTTTCATATTTCGTACGATCGCTGCCGTCGTGCACCCACGTTATGAGCATGTCTGCCTCATCGCGAGGCAGCATGGTCGACATCGGTCCGCGCAGCGCGGATTCGAGGCGTGACCCCTTGCCGCTGCCGGTGTAGGCGGTAAGGATGTCGTTGTACGACAGCATCATCGGGCTGCCGCCCGCCCGGCCGGCATAGGTGTGAAAAAGGTAGATCAAGCCGAACAGGTAACCAAGCCCAAGCACGAGAAGCGTCGCCGTATACAACACGCGCTGGCTGTAGGGCAGCTCTGAATAATGGCGATAAAGCCGGTGCAGCGGGACATCACTACTCATAGTCGATTCCTCCGGTCATGCGGCCTCGAGAACTCAGATGCGGCTGAAGGCGCATGGCACGTTGCCGCGTTGCGTTCGGTTACCAGCTTGTAATGCAAGAATCGATCACTTGCCTTTGAGCGACGCATAGTAAGCAGCCAAATTCGCCATATCCTGGTCGCTAAGCGGGGTCGCAAACGTCTTCATGATCGGGTTGTTGCGCTTTCCCGATTTGTAGTCCTTCATCGCTTGTACGAAGTCATCGCTTTTCATCCCCGCCAGCGCCGGGTTTGGCGCTTTCCCCTCACCTTTGGCGCCATGGCAGCCGGCACAGGCCCCGGCCTTGGCCTTCCCTGCCTCGATGTCTCCGGCCGCTTGCGCCGTGCCGACGATACCGAGCACTGCAACAATCCCTGCGTACAAAAGGGTGCGTTTCATTGTCGAGCTCCTTGGTTGAGGGTGTAATCCGCCGACCTGCGAGTCACCGGCCTACTTGGCTGGCAGTATGACGTACACGACGGCACGCGCTTTCTGCCGCGCGTAGTAAGCTGCGAGGTTCTCGACATCCGCCTCGGTCAGCACGTCCGACATCGCCGCCATCTGCGGGCTCTTGCGCTCGCCCGTCCGATAGGCATGCAACACCTTTTCCAGATAGTCCACGCGCTGCGCCGCCAAAGCCGGCAAGCGCGGGTCCGTACTGTTGCCGTCGACACCGTGACAGCGATCGCATCGCTGCGCCCACTCGGCAGGCGTCAGCGGCTTGCGCACGTTGGTCGGCTGCGGCTGTTGGTTCGCGTAAAAGGCGGCTAGGTTCTTGGTGGCAGGCTCGTCGAGCGACGCCGCCAAACCCTTCATCATTTCGTCATTGCGCGATCCTTCCTTGTAAGCCTGAAGTGAGGCGGCAAAGTACTGTGCATCCTGGCCGGCGAGGCTTGGGTTCGCTGGATTCGCGCTGACGCCTTTGTCGCCATGACATCCGGCACAGGCGGCGGCAGCAGCCTTGCCTGCCGACTGGTCGCCAGCCGCCGGGGTTTGCGCCCGGGCCGGCTTTTGCAACGCATAGTAGAGCGCGATGTTGCTTAAGTCCGCATCCGTGACTGCCGCGAGCGCCGACTTCATCATTTCGTTCTTGCGTTGGCCGCCCTTATAGGCCTTCATTGCTGCGATGAGATATTTCGGATCCAGCCCGACGAGGTTCGGCATGCCGGGCATCTTGCTGATGCCGGTCTCGCCGTGACAGCCGGCACAGGCGGCTGCTGCGGTCTTTCCGGCTTGGACCGGGTCGAGCTTGGCGGACGCGGACTTGCCGCCGCTCATCGCAGCGGGTTGCGCGGGATCGAGGCTCGCATAGTAGGCAGCCACCTTGATCAGGGCGTCATTGCTAAGAGGCTTGACGGCACCGCCCATCGCGCTATCGCCACGCGCCCCTGATTGATAGGCCTTGAGCTCGAGGTAAAAGTATCCCGGGCGCTGGCCGGCAAGATGGGGTACGGCCTTGGTGCTGCTGATACCGTTTGCGCCGTGGCACCCGGCGCACGTCGTTTCCGCGATGCGCTTGCCTTCCGCAACGTCTGCGGCGTTCGCGTACGCAGCGCGCAGATCGTCGCTCGCCCCGGGCGGGACCCTGGCGGCTTGATCCGCCGCGCCTGGGGATCCCACGCCGAGCGCGCCCGCAACGAATGCGAAAGCCACGAGAAGATAGGTCCGCGCGCTTTGGTTCATCGAATTCCCTCAAACATTTCCAACGATGTCAAACGTTTGTACAGCTACTTTGCTCCGCGCCATAGCGCAAGGGCTTGACGCAAATCAAGGCGCAGCATAGGGGATATCTCTGCCCCCGTGCAGACGGGACAGACAATGCCGCTACAAGGAAGAAGGCCGCGTGCGAGCGCGGCCCCTCGGTGGCGTGTAAAAAAGCCCGTCTAGAAGTGGTATGTCCCGACCAGGTAATAGATGTTCGCCTTGTACGGGGTGAATGCGTTGTAGCCGTTGAGGTAGCTCTGCGACGGGTTGGTAGTGACCCCCGGGGACGGGATCGTGTACTGGTAGCCGTTGAACCGGACGTCGGAGTACGAATACTTCTCGTACGAGTAGCCCGCGGTGACCGACCAGTTCTTGTTGATGTCGTAGATCCCCTTCAGGTTGAGCGATGTCGTCTCCGAGGTGTCGAAGTCGTTGATCGGCAGCGGGTTGCCGAAGTTGTTCTGGCTCTGCATGTCGGCCGTGCCGTCGGTCTTGTAGTAAAGCACCGACGCCTTGATCATCAGCCGGTCCATCGCCGGCCAGTCCACCCCGGCGCCGACGGTCCAGTTCTTGTCCTTGTTCACCGCCGACCAGTTGTAGGCGATCGCGTTCGGCGGGGTGCTGGGGTCGAAGCAGTTCACGGCTGTGACCGGGGGCGTGCCGCTGGTGATCGGGCACGTTCCGGCGCTGACGTTGCGGTGGAACGAGTCGTACTTGATGTTCTCGACGTCGCCGAACACCGTGAAGCGCAGCTTCGCCGGGTCGCCGTACGAGGCGCTGACGTAGACCTCGTCGCGCCTGTCCTTGGTGCGGCCGAGCGTGAAGTCGCGGTAGTCGTTGTCCTTCCAGATCGCCTCGAGCGAGAAATCGAGCAGCGGCACGGGGCTCCAGTCGACCATCAGCTTGACCTTGTTCTGGTTGACGTTCGCCAGATCGAAGCGGCCGACGAAGCGCTCGATGAACAGCGGGTCGTTGGAGTTCGCGCCTTCGTTCGCCCGCAGGAAGTTGGAGCGCCGCTGCAGATAAGTGTATTTCAGGCGCGCGGCGAGGTTATCGAGCACGGTGTTCTTGTATTCGAGGAAGACGATGTTGTCCGTGTGATGGTCGTAGTCCTCGCGATTCTGATCGACGTCCCAGTACTCGTAGCCGGCGCCGATGCGCTGCCCACGGGCGACGCGCCAGTACGCGTCGACGCCGACGTTGTGCTTGGTGAATTCGAAGAGGTGACCCTCGCAGGGCGACCCGGCGCAGAGGACGGCGGGGCCGCTGTAGATCACCTCGGTCGAGTCGTTGTTGCGCTTGTAGTAGTTGTACCAGACGCGCGTATCGAGCTGTCTGACCGGGGAAGAGGCGAGCGCCACCGTTAAAGTCTGATTCTCGATCTTGCCGTTGAAAGTGCCGACATTGGGCAGCGTCGGCAAGAAGACCGGAGCCGCACTCGTCCCACCGAGCACAGTGCTGGCGAGATCGGCGTGCGATTCGGTCTTGCTCCAGGTGTAGCGCAGCGCGAGCGTCGAATCCCAAGGGAGCTGCCGGAACGTCGCGTTGGCCCCGACGCGCTGATACTTGTTGTCCGGGGGCAGGTACGTCGTGTCGACGGCATTCGCGAAAAAGGGGTTGTTCCACTTGATCGTTTGGTTGTCGTTGTCGAACTTGCTGTAAGTCCAGTTCAGCGCGAGGTGCATCTTCGGGGTGTTGTATCCGCCCTCGACGCCGACGTTGGTCACCTTGTACTCGACCGGGAACGACAGGTCGGTGAAGCCGTTGCCGGGACTCGTCCCGTTGGCGCCGGACCCGAGCTTCGAGCCCTCGTACCTCACCTCGCCGGCGTCGACGCGGAAATAATACGGGGTGAAGCTCTGCCATTCGAAGAAGCCGGCAGTGTCCTTGCGCTTGTAACCGATGTCGGTCGTGAACCACGTCGCGGGGTTCGGCTGCGGAAAGGTCGCCGTCTGGGTGGCGGTGCCCGCGCCTGCGAACGGCGTGCGCGCGTCGAACACGAAGTTGTGCCTGAGCCAGTCGGTGTAGATGCGCGCCTTGAACACATCGTAAATGCCGCCGCGTGCCGAGAGGTACATGTCGTCGCGGCCGAGATTCTCGCCGAACGCGTCGAACCACTTCTTGCCGCTGCGGGCGCGCAGGTCGAACGTCGACAACACACCGTCGGAGAGATCCCGGAATTCCTCGAGCTTCGAGGCATCCTTGGTGTCGCTCTTCGACACGCCGATGCCGCCGACGCTGACCGAGCCCTGGGTGCTCCACTCCTCGACCTGCGCCAGTGCGGGCGCCGAAACGAACAGGCCGGAGACCAGGATCGCAATCAGTTTCTTGGTCATGATTTTCCTCCCCGCCTCACCGGAACAGAAACTGGCCGCGTCCGGCCGGCGCGTTGGAGCCGTGGATCGCGTTGTGGCAGTTGTTGCACGCCCTGGCGATCAAGCGCGTGTTGACGGCGGGGTTGAACGCGCCGGTCTTGCCGGCGCAGGCCGGGGTCGTGTCGCCAGGCGCGCACAGCCATCCGCCACCGGCGCCGTAAGGAGTTCCGGGATGCCGCGCGACGTCGTGGCAATCCTGGCACAGGTTCGGGACGGCTTCGTTCAGCAGCTTGCGGTGCGAAGAGCCATGCGGGTTGTGGCACGACAGGCAGTTCTCCTCGACCGGCGGGTGGGAGAATACGTAGGGCCCACGCTTGTCGGCATGGCAGGAGAAGCACTGCTCGTTCACGGTCTCCTGCTTGACCATCGCCTGGCTGAGCGCGCCGTGGGGGTTATGGCAATCGGAGCACCTGACCTTGCCCTCGAGAATCGGGTGATGCGACGGCTTGAGAATCGCCGAGCGGATCTGCTGATGGCATCTGCCGCAGGTATCGGCTTCGATTTGGCGCGAAGTCGTCTCGAACGGTCCTACCGCCGGATCTCGCTTTTTCAACGCGACCCTGGTCGGGTCGGCTGCGAGTTCGCCGTGGATGCTGTGACAATTGCTGCAGGCGACCTCATTCTTGGCGTGCTTGCCTGACTCCCAGAAAGCCAAGTGCCGTTGGCCGGCGTGGCAAGTCAGACATACGCCAGCCTTCTCGGCGGCCGTGCCTTTGCCGATGAGATTGGGCGGCTTGGACTTGATCGGATCCTTCAGGTGCTCGGTGGCGTCGCCATGACAGGCCTGGCACATGCTGCCGCTGGCGTCGTTCCTCGCCCCGTGGGCAGTGAGCGTGATCGAGAGGTGCCTGTCCTCGTGGCAATTGGCGCAGATCGGCCTGTCGCGTCCTGGAACTTCGCGCGCCGGCTGCTGCGCGACTGCTGTAAGAGAAATTGCGCACAGGCAAGAACACAGCAGGCTCGCAAACGTGTCGAATCGCATCGAGCACCTCCCTCGTGTCGTGCACAGCGACCAACGCTATCCTAACCACGATCCCGAAGTGGCGCGCGCGACAAACTGTCGCAGCCCAACGCAGATCGTTTTCCAGCGAGCCGGTGTCGGATTCCGGTCCGCGCAACCATGGCGTAGGCAGAATCCGCGCTAGTACGGGTCGGTTTCGATGCTACGGGGGGCAGTAAAGCGAATCTTGACCCAGGTCAAAGCGTCAACCGCGGTATTGGTCGGTGTGGCGCAAATGAGACACCTGGTTCATGAAGACCAGGTGTTGCAGGGCGGCCTCGCCTGCCCGCACTCTGCTCACGCGAGTCGCCGCGATCGGAACTACTTGGCGAATTTCAGCTTCAGCGCACCGGGGTGAAACGCGTGCCGCACCTGCGCGTTGTCGAACGCAGCGAAGCCGAAGGCGTACTCCGCGTCGAGCTTGTCGAACTGCACATCGAACTTACTGCCGGTGACGAGCTTGCGCGACAGCACCGTCGTCCAGACGCCATCCTTCCAGGCGATCGCCGCGTCGATGTCCCCACGGTCGCCGGTGAATTTTGACACCATGATAGCCGCCACCTCGTCGCCGGCCTGAAACTTGCTGTCGTCGAACGGCACCTTGTCTTCGGCGCGCAGGTAGTACGTGCCGCCCTTGTTCGCAGCCTTGCCGTCCTTGCTCATGAACTCGGGCTTGCCATTTACCAGCTTGATGTCGTCGTACCCGCCTGCCGTCTTCGGATCGCTCTTGCGGCCGGCTTCGGGCGCTTTTTCCTTGTCGTAGCGCGTGTAATCGACATACTGGTCATCGGCCTGTCCGATGTAACCGGTACGGATCGATTTCAGGTGCCAGATATCGCCGAGTTCGCCTTCGCTGGCGGTGTACTTGTTGCCGAACGCCTTGCCCTGCTCGCCGGCGTGACACAGCGCGAAGCAGCCTTGGCTGTCGAAGCCTTTGATCGAGTTGTTGATGTTCCAGATGAGCGCAAACTTGTCCTCGTAATACTTATTATTGTCGCCACCCTTGTCATCGGGATCGGACAGCTTCTTCCAGCTTCCGTCAGCCTGCTTGACGTAGGGACTGCGTCGCTGGGACTGCGTCGGATCGTCGTACTGCACGAGCATATAGAGCATATCCGTCGTGTAGACCGCCTTGAGCGTGACGGTCGTCGCGCCGTCTTTGAAGTTCGCGCCGCTGCTTAGCTTGACGGTCAAAGGCGTCGCCTTCGCCCACGCAGGATCGGCGGCCTGCATTGCAGGCTTCGGTGCAGCGCTCACCTTTGCTGCCGTCAGCGTGCCTTGCGCGAGAGCGGCGCTGGTGCAGGCCATTGCGGCGGTGACACCGATCAAAAGCGTTCGCGCGCATGTCTTCAGCATCGTGCACTTGTTCATCGTCTCCTCACTTCTGGTCGAGCCTCAAGGTCCTGCCCCAACAACTTTTCGCGGCAATCATGCGGAAGGCAATGCGCGCGTCGAGAGATATCGGTCACGGCTGCAACGACTCAATATTGCAGCCTGGATGATATTAGGCGCCTATCGGACTCCCGGAGCATTGAGCTATATCAATGTCCACGCCGAACGCAGACGGCTGATACCGCGCAATGCCTCAGACGTAGCTGTGGTACAGCGGCTCATACATCTGCGACCTGACGAACGTGAATAGATCCTCGGGCTCGGGCGCCGTCGCGTAACCCTGGCGGTAAGCGACGCCAGCGACCGCGGTCGCGATATGCGCCGAAACGTCACGGACCTGCGCCAGCGGCGGGTACAAACTGCCCTGCGCAAGGTCGGCCTCGGTGACCTGTTGCGCAAGCGAGCGTGCCGCGGCCATGAACATCTCATCCGTCACCCGGGTTGCGCGACTCGAGAACGCCGCCAAGCCGACGCCGGGAAAAATATACGAGTTGTTGCCCTGTCGCGGGACGAAATTTCGGCCGCCAAGCGTCACCGGATCAAACGGACTGCCGCACGCGAACAGTGCACGCCCGCCGCTCCATTGATATGCTTGCTCTGCGGTGCACTCGGATCTGGACGTCGGGTTGGAGAGCGCGAACACGATCGGCCGGACGTTGAGCCGCGTCAGCTCCTCGATGACCTCACGCGTGAACGTCCCGCCGACAGCGGCGACGCCGATGATCGCCGTCGGCGCCAGCGTTTTCACCGCGGCGAGGAAATCCGCGGCTGCGGCGTGCTCGTGGGCATACGGCAGCTTGTGCTCGGCCAGCCCCGAACGGCTTTTCACCACCAGCCCGCGCGAGTCGACCAGCCAGCAGCGCCGGCGCGCGCTCTCGACGTCCATGCCCTCCTCGACCATCGCCGAAACCGTGAGATCGGCAATGCCGGTCGCAGCTTCGCCTGCGCCGAGAAACAGGATTTTCTGATCCGCGAGCCTGCCCCCGGTCACGCGCAGCGCCGAGAGCATGCCGGCCAGCGCTACCGCGGCGGTGCCCTGGATGTCGTCGTTGAACGTGCAGATGCGGTCGCGGTACTTGGCGAGCAGCCGGAAAGCGTTGTGGTTGGCGAAGTCCTCGAACTGGATCAGCACTCCGGGAAATGCCTTGCACGCGGCGGTCACGAATTCTTCGACCAGCTCGTCGTAGGCTTTGCGCGGCAGGCGCTTTTGTTTCAGCCCGATATAGAGCGGATCGTCAAGGAATGCCTCGTTGTTGGTGCCCACGTCGAGCATTACAGGCAGGCAGCGCTCGGGCGGAATTCCCGCGCACGCTGTGTAGAGCGCGAGCTTGCCGACGGGAATGCCCATGCCGTTTGCGCCAAGATCGCCTAAGCCCAGGATTCGCTCGCCGTCAGTGACCACGATGATCGCGACGTCGCGGTACGGCCAGTTGGCAAGCAGTTTCGCCACGCGTCCTCGGTCGTTGGCGCCGATGAAGAGTCCGCGGGGTTTCTGGAAGATGCGGCCGTACTCCTGGCAGGCGAGCCCGACGGTAGGCGTGTAGATGAGCGGTGTGATCTCGTCCGGGTACTCGATGACGATGCGGAAAAAAAGCGTCTCGTTGCGGTCGTGCAGCGCCGTGAGCGCGACGTGTTGCTCCAGGCTGGTCGGCAGTCTGCGCAGGTTCTCGATCACGCGGGTCGCCTGCTCGTCCTGCGTGGCCACGTGCGGTGGTAGCAATCCTCTCAGGCCCAGCGCGTCGCGCTCCAGTTCAGTGAAGGCGGTCCCCTTGTTGAGCAGGGGGTCGCGCAACAGTGTATAGCCGTGGGGAATCGCCGCGTGTCCGTCTTTGCTCGTCATCGCAGCCGCCGCCTCTCTCGTCGGTTTGTCCGGCCGCTCGATCCCGAGTAAGCCGGACGGCTTTCCCAACCCACGCCGCGGAATGCCGGGTTGCGTTCTCATCGGCATCTCCTGCCTCAGCGCGTGATGACGACCTTCTGATAGAGGCCACCAAAATACGTCTGCTTGCGCACTTCGGCAGGCGAGACTCCTTCCGGAAGGTAGCGCTCGAGCTCGGTGTGCCATAGATCGAGCGCAAACGGCTCGAGCCGGCGCAGCACGGCGCGCATCGCGGCACGCAGCGGATGCCAGCGGTGCGGCCGGTGATAATCCACGAGCACGACCTTGCCGCCCGGCTTCACGACGCGAATCGCCTCCGCGACCGTGCGGCGGCGGACCGCGAGCGGCTGCTCGTGCAGCAGAAAGAAAACCAGCACTTGGTCATAACTGTCATCCGCGAACTCGAGCGCGGTCGAATCGCTATGCACCAGGCGCGCCTTCGCGCCGGGAGGCAGCTTGCGCTGCAGGTTGCGGAGCTGAATCGGCATCACGTCCACGACATCGAGCGCGCCGCCTGCCGTGATCTGCTCGTTCAGGCGCACCGTCAGATCGCCGTACACGCACGCGACCTGGAGGACACGTCCGCCGGCGGCATGGCCGATCTCGGCGAGCGCGGCATCGCGCAGCCGCGCATAGTTGCCGAGCAGAATCATGTTGACGAGCCATTCCCGCTCGAAGACGCGCACTGCCCACGGGTGGACATACGCCCACCAGTAGACTTCCTGCAGATAGGACGGTACCGGCAGCGACGCCGCGGATCCGGCGATCATTCCGTAGGACGGCGTGGCGTTCTTTTCAGCAATCATGCGCAATGTCCTCACAATCAGATTGTCTCGGGTACCAACTTGATCGCCCCGCAGGGGCATTCCGACACGCAAATGCCGCAGCCCTTGCAGTAATCGTAATTGAACTCGAAGCGGTTGCCCGGCCCGAGCTTGATCACGGCGTTATCGGGACAGACGCCGTAGCAGTTGTCGCATTCGAAACAATTGCCGCAGGAAAGGCAGCGACGTGCCTCGAACAGCGCGTTGGTCTCGTCGAGCCCGTAGACGACCTCGTCGAAGGTAGATGTGCGCCGGGCGAGGTCGAGCACCGGCCGGACCATCTTCGGTGCGTCGGCGTAGTACCAAGGATTGAGCGACTCGAAGGCCGCCAGCTCGTGCTTCGGCGGCGGGGCGTAGTGCACGCCACGGAGCCAAGCGTCGATGTGCCGCGCCGCCTTCTTGCCATGACCGACTCCGACAGTAACGGTGCGCTCGGACGGCACCATATCGCCGCCGGCGAAAATGCTGGGGTGACCGGTCATCATGTTCGGACTGACTTGCACGACTCCGTTCGCGATCTGGAGGCCCGGCACGCCGTCGAGCAGCGACAGGTCGACGTCCTGGCCGAGCGCGAGCACCAGCGAGTCGGCTTCCAGCGTCTCGAACTCGCCCGTGGGCTGCGGGAAGCCCTTGTCGTCGAGGCGCATTTTCTCGACGGTAAGCGTGCCTTCGTCGGCCATGTTCTTGATCGTGGAGAGCCACTTGATCAGCACGCCCTCCTGCAGCGCTTCCTCGACCTCGAAGTCGTGCGCTGGCATCTTCTCGCGAGTGCGCCGATAAACGATGATCGCGTCGGTCGCGCCCAGGCGCTTGGCCGTGCGCGCGACGTCGAGCGCGGTATTGCCGCCGCCGTAGACGACCACGCGGCGGCCGAGCAGCGGCTTGTCGTCGCCTTCCATGCCGCGCAGCACGGCGACCGCGTCGAGCATTCGCGCGGCCTCGCCGGCGGGAATGTACGCGCGCTTGGCGATGTGTGCACCGACAGCGAGAAACGCGGCGTCGAAGCGTCCCTGCTGCATGGTCTCGAGAATGTTCGAAACCTTGCGATTGAGCTTGAGCTCGACACCGAGATCGAGGATGCGCTGCACTTCCGCGTCGAGCACGTCGCGCGGCAGCCGGTACTTGGGGATGCCAAAGCGCATCATGCCGCCCGCCAGCGGCCCCGCCTCGAAGATCGTGACGGCGTGGCCGAGGCGCCGCAGGTGATACGCCGCGGACAGACCCGAAGGTCCGGCACCGACGATGAGCACCCGCTTGCCCGATTCGCGTGCCGGCGGCTCGAATCGCCAGCCGCGCTTCAGCGCTTCGTCGCCCAGAAAATGCTCGACCGAGTTGATGCCGACCGGCTCGTCGAGCTTGCCCCGGTTGCACGATTCTTCGCAGGGGTGATAGCAGACCCGCCCCATGATCGCGGGCAGCGGATTGTCGAGCGTGAGCACGCGCCAGGCTGCTTCGTAGTCGCCGCCTTCGGCGTGATAAAGCCAGCTCTGAATGTTCTCGCCGGCGGGGCAGGCGTGATTGCACGGCGGGAGGCGATCGATGTAGACGGGTCTGCTCGTGCGCCATGAGCCTGTCTTGTTGGCGAGCGAAGAGCCGACGTCGAGCGTGATCGCAAACGGTTTATCCATGCGCGCGCTCTTCTTCCGCCAGCCCGAACTTCGCGATGTTGCGGTCGGCAATCGCTTGGATTCGGGCGATGCGCGGATCGCTCTCCGCAACAAAAAGATGCGCGAAGCGCTTCTGCAGCCGCAAATACTCGGTCACCGGCAACTTGCGCCGGATCGGCGTCCGTCCGATGATCTCGCCATATTCGGCCTCGAACAGTGGAAAGAGCCCCGACTCGACGGCGAGCCGGGCGACCTTGATCGTGTCTGCGGGCAGCGATCCCCAGCCCAGCGGACACGGGACGTGGATGTGGACGTAGCGTGCGCCGCGGAGGCTCATCGCTCTGGCGATCTTGCGCTCGAGATCGCGCAAGTTGGCTACGCTGGCCGTTGCAACGTAGGGGATCTGATGCGCCATCGCGATAAGCGGCACGTTCTTGCCGGTACCGAAGACGTTGCCCGGCTCGCGGCCGACGGCCGGGGTCGTGGCCGTGCGCGCGGCAGGCGGGGTCGCGCTGGAGCGCTGAATACCGGTGTTCATATACGCTTCGTTGTCGTAGCAGATGTAGAGCACGTCGTCGTTGCGCTCGAACATCCCCGATAGGCAGCCGAAGCCGATGTCGGTCGTGCCGCCATCTCCACCCTGCGCGACCACGCGCACGCCGTGCCGGCCCTTGACGCGCATCGCCGCCGCGACTCCCGAAGCGACTGCGGCGGCATTGCCGAACAACGAATGAATCCAGGGGATCTGCCAGGATGTCTCGGGGTACGGCGTCGAGAAAACCTCGAGGCAGCCGGTAGCGTTGACCGCGATCAGATTGTTGGCGGCGGCGCGCATCGCCGCATCGATCGCGTACCGCGCGCCGAGCGCCTCCCCGCAGCCCTGACAAGCGCGATGCCCGGAGTTGAGCGAGTTGGTGCGATCCATGTTGGCCTGCACCGAGCGCTGATCTTCGCCGAGCAGGCGATTGCCGACCGTGAACGTGGCGGTTTGATAGAACTTGACGGGTTGCATGTCCATGATGATCACGCTCAACCGATTCCGGACGCCACGGTACCGAGCCGGCGCAGGATTGCTTCGGCGGTCGGGCCGGAGCGGCGCAACTGAGCTTCGCGGTCGAGCTCGTACGCGATCAGATCTGCATTCAAGTCGAGGAATGTCACTTGCTCGAGCTCGTCATTGCCCGCATCCTCGAACAAGCGCCTGAGCGATGCGCGGGTAATGGCGCGCCCTCCGAGTCCCGCGATGACGGTATAACCCTTGAGGACGATGCCGGACAGCGCCTTGCGCACGCCGTCGGAAACGATGCCCCCTAAGCCCACAGCCAGGCATTTCTCGATCACGACGACGCGTTTGGCGCATTGCAGCACCTCGCGTGTCTCGGCGAGCGGGAAGGGTCGGAACGAGCAAATGGAAAGCGAGCCGATTTTTACTCCGTCGTCTCGCATCTCGTCGACGACCTCCTGGATAGTGCCGTTGACCGAGCCCAGCGCGACGACGATCGTTTCTGCATCGGCGGTGCGGTAGCTCTTCAGCAAGCCGCCCGATGCGCGGCCGAACCGCGTCCTGAACGCGTCGGCGAGGTGCGGGATCAGCTTGAGCGCGCGCAACTGCTTGTGATGCGCGAGGTAGCGAACTTCCGTGAACGCTTCCGGACCGACCATGGCGCCGATCGAGACCGGTTCCGCCGGGTCGAGCAACTGCCGCGGCTCGAACGACGGCAGGTACTTGTCGACATCAGCCTGCGCCGGTACGTCGACGCGGTCGTAGGCATGAGTGAGAATGAACCCGTCGACGCATACCATGACCGGGCAGGACAACTCCTCGGCCAACCGGAACGCCTGGATGTGCAGATCGAGCGCTTCCTGGTTGGTGTCGGCGTAGAGCTGGATCCATCCCGCGTCACGCATCGACATGCTGTCGGAGTGATCGTTCCAGATGTTGATCGGCGCGCCGATCGCCCGGTTGCCGATGGTCATGACGATCGGCAATCCCAATCCAGCGGCGTTGTACACCGCCTCGGCCATGAACAGCAGTCCCTGGCTCGACGTCGCCGTGTAGCTGCGCGCGCCGGCGGCCGAAGCGCCGATCGCCACCGACAACGCCGCGAATTCCGATTCGACGTTGATGAATTCGCACTCCGCGAGATCCTGCGCTTTCACCATTTCACCGAGGGCCTCGACGATGTGCGTTTGTGGCGTGATCGGATACGCGCAGATCACTTCAGGGCGGCACAGCGCGACGGCTTCGGCGATGGCGCGCGAACCTTCCGTCTGCTTAAGCATGTGCGGGCTCCCGGAGCTTGCGCACGGCGGCAAACGCCACCCTGGCCGCCGCGACGTTCTTCTCGGCTATCGCGCTGGGAAACTTGGCGCGGATCGCCGCGATGACGGAATCCAGCTGGAGCTGCCCTGTCGCGGCTGCGAACGCGCCGAGCAACGGCACGTTCGGCACCGCTCGCCCGACGTGCTTCAGAGCGAGCTCGGTTGCAGGCAGCAGCGTGAAGCGGTAACCGCGTGCATCGCCTGCCAGATCGACAAGGCCGAGGTCGGTGAGACTGCGAGTCGAATTGAGCAGCACGTAGCCGGATGCGGCAAGGCCATTGAAGAGATCGACTTGATGCAGCAGCGTTGGATCCTGGATGATCAGCGCATCGGGTTCGAGCACCGGCTCGCGCAGCCGGATCTCGCGGTCGTCGATGCGGCAGAACGCCGTCACCGGCGCGCCCATCCGCTCGGAGCCGAAACTCGGGAACGCTTGCGCATGCCGACCTTCGACGAAAGCGGCGACCGACAGCATCTCGGCGCCCGAGACGACGCCCTGACCACCGCGGCCGTGAATGCGAACTTGAAACATGCTCCTCCGTCTGACTTCCGCCGGCATGCCTGAGGCAGCGAGCGCCGATGCAATTAACCTGGCGTCCGTTTTCGCATTCGCCGCAGCACATTGCAAGCGCTGTCCGAGCTGCTCTTGACCGAGATCAACAATGGCGGCGCGTGCCGCCGTAGCGCGTGTCAGAACTGAAGCGCTAACAAGGCCGTCGCTGCGACGATCGTGCCCAACAGCGCCGGGCCGTAGCAGGCGAGCTTGGTGCCGGTTCCGATGGGGATGCCGAGATCGTGGAGGCTGTGAAAGATGCGATGCGCGCCATGCCACAGGAACAGGCTGATGACGATAAACACGAATCCCTTGCCGGCCCAATGCTGGGCAAATGCCAGCATGTGCGGATAGCTCATCGTGTCGCGAGGCAGAAGCAGGCCGGACGGCGCGGCGATACCCGTAATGAAAACCAGCGCCGGGCCGATGAGCGCCGAAAGGATGCCGCCTGCGCCGAAAAGCGACCAGAAGATCGGTGCGTTGGAACGCTTCATGATGCCAGTGCCCTCACGAGCAGAAACAATGCGAGGCAAGCGACCGCCGATACGGCCAGGCCGGCGCCGGTAATGACGCGCGCTTGCAGCCTCTTGCCGCCGATCAGGATCATGGGCATCGTCTTGGGCATGATCGAAAACCAGCTCCACGTGTGGTAGATGAAAATCGCCAGCAGAATGACGTGCACCGCCAACGACCACGGGCTTCGTAACGCGTTCAGCCAGCCGTTGTATGCGGCCTCGCCTTGTGCGAGACGGACCACGCCGAAAAGCAGCACGACGGCGTAGGCGACGACGAGCACGGCGGTGCCTTCGCGGATCATGTAGGCGATGAAGAAGGGATTCTGCCGCCACCACCCGTCCATCGAGCGTACGTACGGCCGCCGCGCGCTCATCGCTTTGCTCCCTTGGGCAGTACGAAGCGCAAAAAATAATCCATCGCGCTCGCGGTCTTGTTCTGATTGACCGCATTGGCCGGGTCGACCCCCTTGGGGCATACCTCCGAGCAATACCCCACTGCGGTGCAGCTCCAGACGCCTTCCTCGGCGTGCACGAGCTCCATGCGCTCGGAGCGCGCGCCGTCGCGCGAGTCGGCGTTGTACCGATGCAGCAGCGCCAGCACCCCGGGCCCGATGAAATGCGGGTCGAGTCCGTATTGCGGGCACGCGGCATAGCAAAGCATGCAGTTGATGCACGAGCTGAACTGGAGGAACCGTTCGAGCTGGGCCGGAGTCTGCAGATATTCTCCCTGCGCGAGCGTGCGCGGCTCTTTCGCGATGATGTAGGGCTTGATGCTCTCGAGTTTGGCGATGAAATCATCCACTCCGACCACCAAGTCGCGCTCGATCGGAAAATGCGCCAGCGGCTCGACGCGCAGTTTGCGCGGATAGTATTCGCGCAGGAACATCTTGCAACCCAGCTTGGGAATGCCGTTGATCATCGCGCCGCAACTGCCGCAGATCGCCATGCGGCACGACCAGCGGAAGCTGAGCGTGCCGTCGAGCTGATCCTTGATGTATTGCAGCCCCTGCAGCACCGACATGTCGTCGGTGAATGGCACTTTGTAGCTTTGGAAAAACGGTTCTTTGTCCTGCTCCGGGCGGTAGCGCAGGATTTCGATCTCGATGATCTTCCCGTCGTCAGCCATTATCCGCCCCTTCGCTTTCTCGCTCCTGCTCGGCTTTCTCGCCTGCGGCGCCGTACGCGCGCGTCCCCGGCTTGGAACGGGTGATCGCCACGGAGCCGTAGTCGATGCGCGGCGGATTGTCCGCAGCATAATGGGCGAGCGTGTGCCTGAGATAATTGGTGTCGTCGCGTTGCTCGAAGCCGTCGAGGCGCTGGTGCGAGCCGCGCGACTCCTTGCGGTGGAGCGCCGAATACGCCATTGCCTGCGCGACCTCGAGCAGGTAACCCAGCTCGATGGCGAGCAGCCACTCCGTGTTCCAGACGCTCGACTTGTCCTCGACGTTGACGTTCCTGTAGCGCGCCTTGAGCTCGTCGAGCTTGTCGCAGGTGGCCCGCAAGTCCTCGCCGAGACGATAGATGCCGCAGCCGCGTTCCATGCTCAACGCCATTTCGTCGCGCAATACGGCGATGCGCTCGGTTCCCGAACGCGTCACGAGGCTCAACGCACGCGCCCGCGCGGCCTCGGCCCCCTTCCTGATCGCGGCCGGGTTGCTGATCGCTACCGATTTGGCGAACTTCGCCGCCTCGCTTCCCGCGACCTTGCCGAACACGCACAGCTCGGCGAGCGAGTTCGAGCCCAGGCGATTCGCGCCGTGGATACCCACGCTGGAACATTCGCCGGCCGAGTACAGGCCCGGCAGCGGCGACGCGGTCTTGATGTCGGCGAGGATGCCGCCCATGGTGTAATGCACGGCCGGACGCACGGGGATCGGCGCATGGACCGGGTCGACGCCGAGGAACTCTTCCGCCATCTCGCAGATCTGCGGCAGGCGCTCGTGCAGCTTTTTCTCGCCGAGTTGGCGCAGATCCAGATGCACGACCTGCCCCTGCGGCGTGGTGATCGTGCGGCCGTTCCGCTCTTCATGCCAGAACGCCTGGCTGAGGCGATCGCGCGGCCCGAGCTCCATCGCCTTCTTGCGCGGCCACGGATCGGGAGGCCCGAGGCCGTAATCCTGCAGATAGCGATAACCGTCTTTGTTGACCATGATGCCGCCTTCGCCGCGGCAGGCCTCGGTCATCAGAAGTCCCGTTCCCGGCAGGCAGGTGGGGTGGTACTGGACGAACTCCATGTCGCGCAGCGGGACACCGTGACGATAGGCAAGCGCCATGCCGTCTCCGGTCACGATGCCGCCGTTGGTATTCTGACGGAACACCCGCCCCGCGCCGCCCGTCGCGATGACGACTGCCTTTGCCTCGATCAGCGTGAACTCGCCGGTGCCGATCTCGATGACCAGCACGCCCTGACAGCGGCCATCCTCGACGATCAGTTCGCAGCAGAAGTATTCGTCGAAGCGCTTGATCGAGGGGTATTTGATCGAGGTCTGGAACAAGGTGTGCAGCATGTGGAAGCCAGTCTTGTCGGCGGCGAACCACGTGCGCTCGATCTTCATGCCGCCGAACGCTCGCACGTTGACGTGGCCGTCACCCTTGCGGCTCCATGGGCAGCCCCAGTGCTCGAGTTGCACCATCTCTTCGGTGCAGTGGGCGACGAAATAGTCGACGACGTCCTGCTCACACAGCCAGTCGCCGCCGGCGACTGTGTCGTCAAAATGATGCTGCAGGCTGTCGTGTGACTGCACCACGCCAGCGGATCCGCCCTCGGCCGCGACGGTGTGGCTGCGCATCGGATAGACCTTGGAGATCAAGGCCACGGTGAGCGACGGATCGGCTTCGGCGGCGGCGATGGCCGCCCGCAGCCCTGCGCCACCCGCGCCGACAATTGCGATGTCCGCTGAGAAACTTTGCATGGCGCGGCTTCGCTCTCCTCCCGATGGCCTCGACGTCAGTTCGTGACGGCGCGATTAGCGCACGGGACCTACACCGATCGGTGGTGGCGCCAGATTGACGATGCGGCTGAATAGAGCGTCGTATTGCGCCCCCGCCTCGGCGCCAAGCATCGGATCGGTGTGGCCGAGGAACGCGGCATCGATCGCTTCCCAATCACCGGCGGAGAGATGCTTCTCGGCCAGCGGCAGAATCTGCTTTTCCTCTGCTCGCATATGATCCCAGTGAAATGCCGCATAGGCTTCCACCGCGGTCAGGAAATTGGTGAATTCGGACGCGCCGCCTTGTTGGTAGCGTGCCAGAGCCTGCTCGAGAGTCCGAATCTTCTCGGCGCCCGAATGGTGCTCCATCTTCAACTGATCGAGCAGCGGTGCTGCGTCCGGATGGCGCATCCGCAAAAGCCGGAACAGGTATTGATCTTCCTTGGGGTGATGGAAGCGCTCGGGGAATGCATCGATGTAATAGATCATCGCCCCGAACAAGTTGAAATCCGGCGCGGCTCCCCGGTCGCGTATCTGGTGAACCAGATAGAGCATGCCGTGCAGGACCGCTGCCAGCGAACGGTGCTCGTCCTGAATGATGCGGATCGCCTGCATATTGGCCCCCCCGAATGAATCAGATGATGCGCGAGTAGCGCGCCGCTTCGCGCTGCTCGCGCAGGTAACGGTCGAATACCATTGCCACCGAGCGAACCAGGATCCGGCCGAGCGGTGTCACGGTGATAGCGTCCAATGCGATTTCGACCAACCCGTCGTCGGCCAATGGTTCGAGTGATTCTAGCTCGGTTGCGAAGTAATCGCGAAACGCGATGGCGTGCTCATTCTCGACGCGCTCGAACGAGACCGTGAACTGGCACATGAGCGCGTGGATCACCTCGCGCCGCAACACGTCGTCGGCAGAAAGCTGCCAACCGCGAAAGCACGGCAGCGCATCGTCGTCGAGCCGCGCGTAGTAATCATCGAGGGTACGCAGGTTCTGGCTGTAGGTCGCGCCGACCTTGCCGATCGCCGAAATACCGAATGCCAAGAGATCGCAATCAGCGTGCGTCGAATAACCCTGGAAATTGCGGTGCAGCTTCCCCTCACGCTGCGCAACCGCAAGTTCGTCATCCGGTCGCGCGAAATGATCCATGCCGATGTAGACATAGCCGGCACCCGTCAACTTTTCGATCGCGAGCTCGAGGATGGCAAGCTTTGTATCCGCCGAGGGCAGTTCCGTTTCGCCGATCCGCCGCTGCGGCTTGAACAGGTGTGGCACGTGCGCATAGCTGTAGAGAGCGATCCTGTCGGGCGCGCAGGTGATGACCCTGTCGAGTGTTACGCCGAACCCGGCCACCGTCTGCCGGGGAAGGCCGTAGATCAAGTCGACGTTGAGGGAGCGGAAACCGTTCACGCGCGCAGCGGCGAGTACGAATCGAGTCTCCATCTCCGATTGAATGCGGTTCACCGCCTGCTGGACGGCCGGGTCGAAGTCCTGTACGCCAATGCTCATCCGATTGAAGCCAAGCTCGGAGAGAAGCTCAACCGTTTCGGCACCTACATTGCGCGGGTCGACTTCGATCGAGCATTTGGCCTCAGGCGCAAACGCAAACTTGTCGTGCAACACATGCCATAGCAACTTCATTTCCTCGGCAGACAGGAACGTCGGCGTGCCGCCGCCCCAGTGCAATTGCGTGACAGGGGACGCCGAATCGATGAGCCCCGACACGATTGCGACCTCCCTGGCGAGATAGCGTATGTATTCCGCGGAGCGGCCGTGGTCCTTGGTGACGACCTTGTTGCACGCGCAGTAATAGCAGATGTTCTCGCAGAACGGCAGATGCACGTAGAGCGACAAAGGCTGCGTCGGGACGCCCGCAATGCGCGCGAGCAGCGCATCGACGAACTCCTCGGCAGTGAAAGCGTCGGTGAAGCGATCTGCGGTGGGATACGACGTGTACCTCGGTCCGAAGCCGTCGTACTTCCGAATCAACGCCGGATCGAACGACAGGGGCGTGGCGCAGTCAGTGAGCGCGGCGTGCGGAGTTTCCATTCCGCCATCGTGCCCCCAGCTGCCGCAGTCGGCCTTGAGCCAGATCAAGAGGATGTGGCAGCCGGGCTCACCGGTCGCTATTGACTGTGAATATCCAGCGTTGGAGACGCTCCCGGGTAGGGATCCGACGCTCGCCGGCCGCTACCCGCTCGAACAGGGGCTACAGGTCGTTCCAGCGACTTCTGCTACGGCGGCGTCGCAACGCCGATTTCCCGCCGCGCTACAGCCGGTGGCTGCGTTCGCCTTCGCGAAAGCCGACGAGGTTGCTGTCGATGCCGCGCGTGAACGCCAGCACCTTGAACAACTCCCCCATCTCCGCCGGCGAGGTCAGCTTCTGGACCGCGTTCGCTGCGCGCAGATACGCGGCCGCTTGCGGCTCGCCACAACGAGCGAGCACGTCGAGCACGCCGCAATTGACCAGGAAATGCGCCTGCGTGGCGAAACCGGCGACGCTCATGCCGGCGGCGATGCCCGCACGCGCCATGGCGCTGAAATCGACGTGCGCGGTCATGTCGATCAAGCCGGGATAGCAGAACGGGTCGGCGAGCGCGCGGTGGCGGTAATGCGCCATCAAGGTACCGCCGTCGCGCTGCGGGTGGTAATACTCGGCCGCGGGAAAGCCGTAATCGACGAGCAGCATCGCCCCTCGCACGCAGCGCTCGGCGATGCCCGTCACCAGTGCCTCGGCCGTCGGGTTTATCTCCGATGCATAATCGCCGTCATCGGGAAATCGCGACTCCGCCATCCGGCGCAACATTCCCACCGTGAGCGGACGATCGGCGAAGGCGAGATGCGCGCTCGCGTCGATGCTGACTCCGCGCTCGAACCATTGGCCGTCGCGCCGCGCAACCAGGTGCGCCGGGACGGCATCGAGCACTTCGTTGGCGACCACAGCTCCCTGCCAGCGCTCTGGTAGCACGTCGATCCACTGCACGCGCGACATCAGATCGCCCACTTGCGCGGCCAAGTGCTCGCGTTGCCGCTCGCGCAGATCGGGGCTCACTTCGAGCAATAAATAGCGTGACGGCAGCGAGCCCTGCTCCGCCAGCGCCGTCAGCACGTCGGCGGCGAGTCGTCCGCTGCCCGGGCCGATCTCCAGAATCTCGCCGTCAGGAACCTGCGCGAGCACCTGCGCGAGCTGGACCGCCAGCGTGCGTCCAAACAACGGCGTCAACTCGGGTGCGGTGACGAAATCACCGCCAGCGCCGAACTTGTGCGCACCGGCAGCATAGTAGCCGAGGCCAGGCGCGTAGAGCGCGGCATTCATGTAGTCGGCGAAGGAAATCCACCCCTCCTGGTCGGCAATCGCGTGCACGAGGTGCGCAACGACGCGAGCGCAGTGCGCACGCTCCGCGTCGGAGGGCGGCGGCAAGCCGCTCAAGCGTGGATCGGGTGGAGCCGGCGACATCGATGTGCTAGATTGGCAGGTCGAACAGAGTGTAGCCGGAGCTCCGCGTGCAGGGCAAAGTCGTGTTGGTCACGGGAGGAGCCAAGCGCGTCGGTGCAGCCATCTGCCGCCGGCTGCATGCGGCCGGCGCGAATGTCATGCTGCACTATCGCGCCTCCGCGGGCGAAGCGCGGCTGTTGCAAGCGGAGCTCAATCACCAGCGCAAGGATTCGGTCGCGCTGATCCAGGCCGATCTGCTCGATCTCGGCAAGCTGCCGTCGCTGGTCGATCAGACAGTGCAAATCTTCGGCCGTCTCGACGCGTTGGTCAACAACGCGGCGACCTTCTATCAGACGCCGATCGGCGAGATCGCCGCCGAGGATTGGGAGAACCTGATCGGCGCCGATCTCCGCGCACCCTTGTTCATCGCCCAGGCCGCGGCGCCGGTGCTCAAAAAAACGCAGGGCGCGATCGTCAACATCACCGACATTCACGCCGAGCGGCCGCTCAAGAACTACGTTCTCTACAGCGTCGCCAAGGCGGGTCTGGTAGGGCTTACTCGCTCGCTGGCGCGCGAGCTTGCACCCGAGGTGCGCGTCAACGCGGTCGCACCCGGGCCGATTCTGTGGCCCGATGACGAAGCGTTCGACGAGCTGTCGCGCCAGCGGATCATCTCGCACACCCCGTTGCGGCGCGAGGGCACACCCGAGGACATTGCGAAGGCCGTGTATTTCCTGCTTGCCGAAGCGACCTACGTTACCGGCGAGACGATCAACGTCGACGGAGGCCGCCACATAGCGCTGTAGGTGCGAATTCATTCGCAAACGGCGCTGGCCGAATGAATTCGGCCCTACGAAAAACCGGCGATGCGAGCCTAGGCGTCTACCTCCGAAACGGGGGGTTGCACCGTGCACCGTCGCCGCGCGACCAGTGCTGCGAGCCGCTCGAGATAAGGGTCGACGATCCCGTGCGTCACCAGCGCGACGCGAGCGCGCTCGAGGTAATCGGCCGATGAGCCGAACGCGCCCGCCGCGGTGGCCAAGACATCCGCCTGTTCCCCCAGTGTGAGGTTGCCCGTGTATTGCCGGTGCGCACGATCGACGACGAACGCGAGCGCGATCCGGGGCTTCCGATCGCAGCGCACCGTGACCCAGAGCGGAAGATACGCGCCGAGCACCATTTCCCTGCGCCACAACAGCGCCAGCTCGGCGTTCGCGCAGCGCGCGGGCAACTGGTAGACGACGCCCTGACAGGAACCGCCGCGATCCAGGCCGAGCACCAGTCCCGGCTGGTTCGCCGTACCGCGCGAGGCTAGCGACCAGAGGCAGAACCGGCGCCGCCGGCCGGAGAGCATCGCCGGGCGCGCGTCCTCGAATGGAAACAGCGGATTCCACAGCAGCGACCCGTATGCGAATACCCACCAGTCCGAGCCTGCGGGCTTGGATTTCAAGGTCGCCGCAAGCGAGACCGCGAGCTCTTCGTCGGTGAGCGCGTGGCGGCCGTCGACAGCCTCCGCGTAGAGGGCGCGCATGCGCCCCTCCTCGAGATCGCGGCGCGAAAGAGTCATCAGTCGGGCTCGCGCAACTCTTTCTGCAGCGCGACCTTCGCCTGCCGCCGCTTCGCCGCCGTCGACTTGCCGTGCGCGCCCCCTTTGCCGAGCAGAGGTGAACGCGCAACCGGATTGCGCGGCCGGGGCGGCGCATGCTGCTTGGCGCGCTTCAAGCCTTTACAGCGCGCGCAGCGCGCTCCATTCGTTCCCCTCTCCCAGCGGGAGAGGCGCTAGGGGTGAGGGCGAACCTCACCATGCAGCTTGAGGTCACAGAAGACCTTTGAACGGCAATCGCGCTTCGGACCACTGCGCGACCGCCAGCAGCCGTTCGTCCCTACCGGCGATCGCTGCGAGCTGCAGGCCGAGCGGCAATCCATTCTCCGCCACTGCGATCGGAATGGTGATGGCCGGAAATCCGAGCAGCGACCACAGCGTGCAACACGACGGGTCCCCGGTCTGAGTGAGATCCCCGGGTGCGGACGCCGGCGCCGGCGGCGCGACGATCGCGTCGAAGGGCGCCAGCCACTCGGTTATGGCGGCGATGAGCGTGTCTCGCCGCGCGAGCGCGGCGTGATAGGCTCCGTCGCCAAATTCGCGTCCCTCGTCGAGCGCGGCGTTGAGCTTCGCCGAGATGTGCTCGCGCTCGCGAGCCTGCACGTCGCGCATCTGCTGCGCCGCCTCGTAGAGCATGATCATGCGGTGCACGCGCTGCGCGTCGTGCCAGGGTTCGGCGAGCTCCACTTTGCTGACGACCGCGCCGGAGTCGCGCAATGTCGCGAGCGCAGCCTGCATCGCCTGTTCCTGCTCGATGCTGGTCGCCACCCAGGGAAAATCGGCGAGCAGCGCGAGCCGAGGAGGTCGCGAGATCGGATGTGTCTCGCTCGGTAACCCGCCCGGATCGGCGAGAAACGAAGCCAGCAGCGTACAGTCGGCGACGGTGCGCGCGTACACGCCGAGCGTGTCGAGCGTCGGGCTGAATACATTAACGCCCTGGAATGAAAGCACGTCCACCGTCGGTTTGAAACCGACGACGCCGCAATACGCCGCAGGCCTTATCAACGAGCCGTTGGTCTGGGTACCGATCGCCGCAGGCACTTGTCCCAGCGCGACCGCGGCCGCGGAGCCGGACGACGAGCCACCGGGAGTGTGCCCCGCGCGCCACGGATTCCTCGTCTTGCCGGGATGAACGAACGCGAATTCGGTCGTTACCGTCTTGCCCAGCACGAATCCGCCCGCGTGCCGCAGACGCTCGATGCAATCGGCGTCATATGCAGGACGTGCGCCGGCGTAGATGGGCGACCCCAACTGCGTCGGCTGATCCGCGGTGGCGACGATATCCTTGACGCCGATGCCGATGCCCGCCAGCGGGCCGACCGGAGCGCCGTCGCGGCGCTCGGCGTCGACCTGGCGCGCAGCGGCGAGCGCGCCGTCGGGATCGAGATACGCCCACGCCTGAACGTTGGCGTCGGTCGCGGCGATGCGGTCGAGCAGCGCGCGAGTGTACGCCTCGCTCGTCAGCTCTCCCGCGCGAATCGACTTGGCGGCGGCGCACAGCGTCAGGGCGTGAAGAGGCAGCGTCACGGCTAGCAACTCGCTTTGATCCTAGGAGCCTGTCGGGCTCCTAACTCTCGCCCCGAACGGGAAGGGACGCAAGCGCTGCCTCCGGCGCCCGACGGCTTTTCGGCGGCAGGAACATGGCTTGCAAGTCGTTCAGAAAACGCCTGCCCAGCGGCGTGGGCGCGATGCGCTCGTGATCGCGCACCATGAGCCCGCGCCGTTCGGCGGCGTCGAGCTCCGCGTCGACGATGGCAAGCGGGAATCCCGTGCGTTCGGCGAACCATGCGACCGGGACGCCGTCGGTCAATCGCATCGCGTTGAGCATGAACTCGAATCCGATCTCGGCGCGCGTCACCTCGCGTTCTTCGAGCAACGGCTCGCCGCGCGCCATCTGCTCGAGGTACTGCTGCGGCTGCTTGTAACGCACCTGGCGCAGGACGCGCTCCGGGAACGACAGCTTGGAATGCGCGCCGGCGCCGATGCCGAGATAATCGCCGAACCGCCAATAGTTGAGATTATGCCGGCACTCGCGATTGGGTTTGGCGAACGCCGAGGTCTCGTAATGTCGATACCCCGCGCCGGTCAGGGCGTCTTCGATCGCGTCGCCGATCGCGGCCGCCGCGTCGTCGTCGGGCAAGGGCGGAGGATAGCGATGAAAAAGCGTGTTCGGCTCGATCGTCAGCTGATAGAAGGAAAGATGCGGGGGCGAGAATTCCAGCGCGGCCGCGACGTCCGCGCGCGCGTCCTCGGCGCTCTGTCCGGGAAGCGCATACATAAGATCCAGGTTGACGTTGCCGAAGATCTCGAGCGCCGCCGCTGCGGCCGCGCGCGCTTCGCGTTCGTCGTGCACGCGCCCGAGCGCCGCGAGGTGCGCGGGATTGAAGCTCTGCACGCCCAGCGACAGGCGATTGACGCCGGCGGCCCTGAACCCGACGAACTTCGCCTGCTCGAACGTGCCGGGATTCGCTTCCAGCGTGACTTCCGCATCCGGGGCGAGCGGAACGCGCGCGCGGACGGCGGCGAGAATGCGGTCGATCGCTTCGGGCGAAAATAGGCTCGGCGTGCCGCCGCCGAAGAAGATCGACGCGACCCGGCGTCCCCAGATCGACGGCAGCGCGAATTCGAGATCGGCGATGAGCGCATCGACATACTGCGCCTCCGGGATCGCGCCTCGCCGCTCGTGCGAGTTGAAGTCGCAGTACGGACACTTCTTGATGCACCACGGTATGTGAAGGTAGAGCGCGAGCGGCGGGAGCGCCGCGAAGCGCGGCGCGGAAGGCGACCCCATCGGCATGCTGCGGCTTACCACACTAGCTCTCCGTCTCGAGCCGTGCGAGCAGCGCCCGCATCGCCTTGCCGCGGTGCGAGCGCTCGTTCTTCTGCGCCAGCGGCAACTCTGCGCCGGTGAGTCCGCTTTCGGCATCGAGGAAATGCGGATCGTAACCGAATCCCGCCGCGCCGCGCGGCGTATCGATGATCGTGCCGTGCCATCGACCTTCGGCGAGGATCGGCTCGGGATCATCGGCGTGGCGCATCAACGCCAACACGCAATAATAATGCGCGCGCCGATCGGCGATGCCCGCGAGATCGGCGATCAGCTTGTCGTTGTTGCGCCGGTCCGAGCGGGGCTCGCCCGCGTAACGCGCCGAATGCACGCCCGGCGCGCCGCGGAGCGCCGCGACGCACACGCCCGAATCGTCGGCCAACGCGGGCAAGCGGCCGAGGCGGCTCGCATGCCGCGCCTTGGCGAGCGCGTTCTCGACGAAGGTCGCGTGCGGCTCCTCGGCTTCCGCGATCCCGAGTGCGGCCTGCGGAATGACGTCGATGTCGAGTGGAGTCAGCAACCGGCGGAATTCGCGCAGCTTGCCTTCGTTGGTGGAGGCGAGGACCACACGTCGTAGGGCCGAATTCATTCGGCCGCGCCCATTCGCGGTGCGCCGCGTGCGAATGAATTCGCACCTACCCTGCTCTCGCAGAGGCGGAAGATCGACGTCATAGTGTGTTCAACCCCGAGGAATGACTTGTCGTCATGGCGTTTCCAAAGCCCGCTTCTGCGCCGCAACCAACTCGCCGATACCGCGCTGGGCGAGGGAAACAAGGGCGTCCATCTCCGCTCGGGTGAACGGTGCAGCTTCCGCCGTCCCCTGGACCTCGACGATGCCGCCGCGGCCGGTCATGACCACGTTCATATCGGTATCGCAACCGGCGTCCTCCGCGTAGTCGAGATCGAGCAACGGCGCGCCGCCGACGATGCCCACCGATACCGCGGCGACGAAATCGCTGACCAGCTCGCCGGCAACGAGCCCTCGCGCCTTGCACCAGGCGACTGCGTCGTGCACGGCGACGCAGGCGCCGGTGATCGAGGCGCAGCGCGTCCCGCCGTCGGCCTGAATGACGTCGCAGTCGACACGGATCGTCCGTTCACCCAATTGGGTCAGGTCGGCGATCGCGCGCAGGCTGCGGCCGACCAGCCGCTGGATTTCCTGGGTTCGTCCGGATTGCCTGCCCTCGGCTGCCTCTCGACGCGCGCGAGTGTTGGTCGCGCGCGGCAGCATGCCGTACTCCGCCGTGAGCCAGCCGCGGCCCTGGCCCTTGAGGAATACCGGCACGCCCTCCTCGACGCTCGCCGTGCACACGACGCGCGTATCGCCGCATTCGATCAGCACCGAGCCCTCGGCGTGTCGGGTGTAATGCCGCGTGATGCGAACCGCCCGCAACTCGTCGGCACGGCGGCCCGAGGCGCGTGCGCTCATCGCGTATTCCTATCGCTCATGGCGGCGATTATAGCGTCGGCTCGGACCGCTGCCGCTGCTCGTGATCCACGTCCCGCTAATGCTCTTCAGCCGCCCGTCGCGACTCGCGTCCCAGTACGCGTTCGTTACCCTGTTTCCATAGGGTCCTAGGCCACGCCCTTTGGTCCGTTCTTGTTACTTCTGACCGGTCGCGCGCCTTAACTCGGCGGCCGGGACGACGACATCGTTGCTCGCAAATCCGCCGCCAAGCATGCTGCGTCCAAGGATCCGGATACACACATCTCTTGGCGCAGACGCCAGGTCATACGGATCGATGTGTATGGTCCTTCCATCAGCGAGCACACTGCGAGGTCCCTGGCGGATACCGACGTAGATATGATAAGTGATCGGCTCGTCATACGGCTGCTTCGCGATGGCATCAAGGTACACCGCTCGCACACGCCGATCTGCGCGTACCGCATTCACACTAAACTCACCGCGAAACACGTCAACCCAGCTAACAAGAATACCTTCCTCTGTTTGTTCGCAAAAACGCACAGCGTCTGAGATTAGCATCTCCTTCTCGAATGCAAGCTTTCCAAGGTCGGTCCGGCTAGTGAACGTCACTTTCAGAAGTGCATCTCCAGGAGCCATATGTTTACCAAGCAAATCCGTATTCGCCTCGTTCCTATAGTCGGCGATGCTAACGCCCGTAAAAACAAGATCGCTGGCGGGCTGAGCGATGGCGATACCCGTCCAGCCCGCGACACTCAGGCCGGACATTACCCACATGAATCCTGTTACTAGATGTCTTTGCGTGGCGCTCATCAATTGATTCACTCAGCTACGCCGCGTGAGTCACAGCGCACGCCGCATGCGCCACCATGCGGCCGTGGCGGCCAACCCTTCGTCGATGGAATACGACGGCGACCAGCCCGTGAGGCCGCGGAAGCGCAGGGCATCGACCTCGAGCGAGTCGAGAAGCCGGTCCACGGCAGCGCGGCGGCCGGATAGCGCCGCAGCGGCGCGCAGTAAGGGCGCAGGCAGGTGGTAAAGGCGCGATTGCAGGCGCAGCGCAAGGGCAAGTTTGGTCACCAGCTCCGGCGTCGAGACGGCCTTGGCGTCCGCGACCGGCAGCGCTTCGCTCGGCAATGTCGAAGCGACCAGCGCGGCTTCGATTGCGCTCACCGCGTTGCCGAGATACAGCAGGCTGCGGCGGTTGACGATGCCGGCGAGCGGCAGACGCCGCTCTTCGGCGACGGCCCGGAGCAGAGCGAGGAAGTTCCCCTTCACTCCCGGCCCATAGGTAAGCGGGAAGCGCAGCACAATCGCGTCGATGCCGTGCGCGCCGCAGATCTCGCGTAGAATGCGTTCGGCTTCCGCCTTGCTCTTCGCGTACGCATCCTGCGGCGCCGAAGCGTCGCCGGCGCGGAACGCGCGGCCGGGCTCGGTCGACTCGCCGTACACCTTGACGCTGCTCGCGAAGACGATGCGCCTGACGCCGCTTCGCGCCGCTGCCTCCGCGAGGCGGCGCGTGACATGCACGTTGGCAACGATGTAGGGCGTCGGCGCGTCCGCATCGCGGCCACGGGTGTGCGTTCTGCCGGCGAGGTGCACGATCGCATCGACGCCGCGCAGGACGTCGTCCCAATCCGCGGCGGCGAAATCGCCGAGCGCGACATACTCGGCACGCTTGACGTCGTGCCGGGCGATGACCCGCACCGCGGCGATGTGAGGCACGCGGGTGGAGGCGAGCCGTGCGCACACCGCGCGGCCGATGAACCCTCCGGCACCGGTCACCAGCACCTTGCCCTGGAACGGTGCGACTAAGCCCACTTCCAACCGTGCTTGTTGAAGAAGCGAACCGCGCTCTTCGCGAATTCGACGACGTGCCGCCAACCTTTGCGCGACGCGCCGCCGCCGTGATGAACGATCCGCACCGCAGGCACATACGCGCTCTGCGTGACGCGATTCAGGCGCACGCTCCAGTCGAAGTCCTCGAAATAGAGGAAAAACCCCGGATCGAAGCCGCCGGTGGCGTCGACCGCGTTCCGCCGCACGAGCATGAAGCAGCCGCTCATCATCGGCACCGGCGACACGAGTCCGTCGGTACTGGCGAGAGCCGCGGCGTCGAGCATTTCATAGCGAGCGAGGCGCTTCCGGAACAGCCGGCGCAATCCGGCGGGCGCAAAACCACGCAGCGCGAGGTCGAGCACGGTGGGATAGCGCTTGCAAAGGGATTCGCGCTCGCCGTGGGGACCGGACGCTGCGGGCGCCAATACGCCGATTTCAGGATGCGCGTCGAGAAAGCTCAAGCCGGCGACCAGCGCATCCGGCGCCAGCTCGACGTCTGGATTGAGCACGAGGTGATAGTGCGTGTTGCCGCCGTGCATGACCAGGTTGTGTGCGCTGCCATAACCGATGTTGGTGTGGCGGTGGAGGTAATTCATGGTCACGCCGGAATCCTTGAAACGCGCCTGCCCGAGACTCACCACCGCTTTCGCGGTCGCGCGCGAGGCGGTGTTGTCGACCAACACCACGTTGGCGGCGCGGAGCAGTCCTTCGCGCCGCGCCGCGTCGAGCGCTGTCGCCAGCGTGCCGAGGCAGCGTTCGAGAAGCGCGAGGTCGGGCTGGTACGTGACGATGCTGACCGTCAGCGTTACGGGGGCCAAGGTGGGAGCTTCAGCGCGCAGCGGTGAGCTAGAATGCTCGTCGATTGCCGCTTCTGCGTCAATCGCCATGCTCGCGGATACCGGTCAATGTCATCGATGAGCGACAAGCCTCACCCGCGTTACGCGGCCGAGGATTTGCGCATCTTCGCGCGCACGCTGCTCGAGCGCGCGGGCCTCGCGAGCGACATCGCGGACGACGTCGCCGCCGTGCTGCTCGACGGCGACCTGCTCGGCCATACGACGCACGGTCTCGCGTTGCTCGCGCCGTACCTCGACGAGCTGGCCCACGACAGAATGGCCAGAAGCGGTGAGCCGACCGTGCTGCTGCGGCGGCTCGCCGCGCAGACCTGGGACGGGAACCGGCTGCCCGGGCCGTGGCTCGCCTTGCGCGCGCTAGCGACGGCGTCGATCATGGCGCGCGAATGCGGTACCGGCACCGTCGTCATCCGGCGTTCGCATCATATCGCCTGTCTCGCGGCGTATCTGAAGCGCGCGACCGATAACGGCATGGTCGCAATCATCGAGAGCTCGGATCCCACGGTGAAGGCCGTGGTTCCGCACGGCGGCCTGACGCCGTTTATCACGCCCAATCCCATCGCGGCGGGACTGCCGACTTCCGGCGATCCGATCCTCGTCGACGTTTCGACCTCGATCACCAGCATGGGTTACGCGCAACAACAGATGCGCGCGGGCAAGCGGCTCCCTGGGGCATGGCTCATCGACGCCCAAGGCAATCCGACGTCCGATCCCGGTGCATTGTTCACCGAGCCCAAGGGCGCGCTTCTGCCCTTGGGCGGCATCGACGCCGGGCACAAGGGTTTCGCGCTGGCGCTGCTGATCGAGGCTCTCACCGCGGGACTCGCCGGGCATGGGCGTGCCGATTCGCCGACGGGCTGGGGCGCCACGGTATTCGTCCAGGTTTTCGATCCCGAAGCGTTCGGCGGGCTCGCCGAATTCAAGCGCCAGATGGACTTCATCGCCGACGCCGCGCGCAAGGCGAAACCGCGGCCGGGAGGCGATCCCGTGCGCCTGCCGGGCGAGCGCGGCATGCAGCGCTATCGCGAGCAACTCGAGCGCGGTGTCGCGCTCTATCCGGCGATCCTGCCCGCGCTCAAGCCCTGGGCGGAGAAGTACGGCGTCGCAGTGCCGGCACCGGTTTCGTAGGGCCGAATTCATTCGGCCTCGACGTCGCGCGATGCCGTGTGCGGATGAATTCGCACCTACCTGCGCCCGTACGTCACCCGCGGAATCCCCGCGAGGTCGCGCGCGGAAGCGATCTCGCCGAAGCCCGCCTTGCGCAGCAAGGTCTGCACGGCTTGCGCCTGATCGAAACCGTGCTCGAGCGCGAGCATGCTTCCGCCCGCAAGATAGCTAGGCGCCGCCGCGACGATTGCGCGTATGGCATCGAGGCCGTCGCCGCCCGAGACGAGTGCAGCCGCGGGCTCGAAGCGCAGATCACCCCGACCGAGATGCGCGTCTTCCTCCGCCACGTACGGCGGATTCGCGACGATCAACGCAAATGCCTCGCGAGGAACGCGGTGAAACCAGTCGGATTCGATGAAGGCTGCATTGCCGATGCCCAATCGCTCTGCGTTGCGTCCCGCGAGCGCGACGGCGGACGGCGATACGTCGGCACCGACAACGCGGGCGCGAGGTCGCTCATGCGCGATCGCCAGCGCCACCGCGCCCGAACCGCAACCGAGGTCGAGCACGGGCGCGGCTGCCTCGTTGTCCAACCACGCCAGCGCCAGCTCGACCAACAACTCCGTCTCCGGCCTCGGGATCAGGACATCGGGTGTGACCTCGAGCTCGAGCCCGAAGAATTCGCGGCGGCCCGTGAGATAAGCCACCGGCTCGCCGTTGCGACGGCGACGCGCCAGCGCGTCGTACGCGAGCGCTTGTTCGCGCGTCAGCGGAGCATCGCCGTGCGCCGCCAGCCACGCGCGGTCGCGATCCATGACATGCGCGAGCAGAAGCTTGGCCTCGAATGGAACAAGGCCGCTCAAGGCCAGCGCAGCGGAAACGGTCGTAGGAATCATCGACCCAGCATGAACAGAGGGCGTCTTGCAGTGTACAAGGCGGATGCGCATAATGTTCAGCAGCCTTAGACGCAGTCAACGCGAAGACAAAGGCTGCGGCGAACCGCGGTCATCGCGGCACACCGGGGACACTCGAAGCGGAGGAGACATGCCGTCACGACGCGACCTTCTGAAAGCGACCTGCGGGTTGGCGCTTGCCACCGGCGGGACGTGGCTCGTCACCCACGCGCACGGCGCGGTGCCCAATCCACCCGGACTCGCGCCGCTGCCCGCAGGCGCGGTCGCGTCCGGTGATCTCGAAGCGCTCGCCGGCAAGGTACCGCTGATCAAGCGGACATGGCGGCCGCCGAATTATGAAACGCCGCTGTCCTATTTTTCCGAGGAGTTCACCCCGAACAAAGCGTTCTTCGTCCGCTATCACCTGGCGTCGATCCCCGAGATCGCGGCCGACAAGTGGACGCTCAACGTCGGCGGCGATGCTGCCAGCACGCCATTCGCGCTCAATCTCGAGCAGCTCAAGCGCGATTTCTCCGCGGTCGAAGTCGCTGCGGTAAACCAATGCTCGGGCAACCGCCGCGGCCTTTTCGATCCGCACGTCGCCGGTGTCGAATGGGGCGTGGGAGCGATGGGCAATGCGCGCTGGAAAGGCGCGCGCTTGAAGGACGTGCTGGCCAAGGCAGGCCTCAAGAAAGAAGCGCTCGAGATCAGCTTCGACGGCGCAGACGGCGCCGTGATGCCTGGCACGCCCGACTTCCAGAAGTCGATTCCGGTGTGGAAGGCTCTCGACGAGAACACGCTCATCGCCTATGAGATGAACGGCGAACCGCTGCCACACTGGAACGGCTTTCCGGCGCGCATCGTCGTTCCCGGCTGGACGGGGACCTACTGGATGAAGCATGTCACGTCGATCAACGCGATCAGCAAGCCCTTCGACAACTTCTGGGTCAAGACCGGGTATCGCATTCCAACCAACCGCTTCCCGCTGGTCGAGCACTTCGCCTCGCAGATGACCGACGCCAACGAGCCGATCACCGAGATGGTCGTCAATTCGATCATCACCAACCTCACTGCAGGCCAAAGGGTCTCGGTCGGACGGGCCTTTGTGGTCAAGGGCATCGCGTGGGATGGCGGACGCGGCATCACCGGCGTCGACGTATCGGCGGACGGCGGACAATCGTGGCGCAGCGCGTCGCTCGGCACCGATTACGGCCGCTTCTCGTTCCGCAGCTTCAGTCAGGCAATCACGCCAACCAAGCGGGGACCGCTGACCGTCATGGCGCGCGCGAGCAATCGCGCCGGCGCCACGCAGACGATGGAGCTTATTCTCAACCCCGCGGGGTACCACCATAACGTGGTCCAGCGGATCAGTATCAACGCCGTCTAGAGGAGCGCCCGATGAAACCGATACCGCTGTCGCTGACGCTGATCGTGGCGCTGGCCGCAGGCATCGTCGTCGCGCAGGAGCGCCGTCTCGAGCTCAAGGACGGTCCGGGCCGCGCGCAGGTCGAAGCCAGTTGCGGTTCCTGCCACAGCCTGGACTACGTGGTAATGAATTCCCCGTTTCTTGATCGCAACGGTTGGGACGGCAGCGTGAACAAGATGATCAAGGTCTTTGGTGCGCCCATCAATGCCGACGACGCCAAGGCGATCGTCGATTATCTGAACACCAACTACGGCAAGTCCTGATCGGCCGCGGGCATCGCGCGAAGCCCGTCCTGAGCGCAGTCGCAGGGCGCTCAGCCCAGGCGTAGCGACCTACCTGTAGCGTGGTGCCCGGGCTTCGCCTGTGGGGTCATCTTGGCCACGAGATCCCAAACCACTCGGCATCCATCAGTAAGGTTGTCGTCAACAATGTGGTGCTTTTAGCCAAGAAAATAGGACTCCAGAGGGACCTCGTCGGTATTCCGAACGCTTGCGGATCCACCCTTTTTGAGAGAGACTGGTTGTCGGCGGCCGCGGTCCTTGTCCTGTTCGAGCCGGCCCGCTCGTCGCCGTGTTTGTTCACTACAGTTAAACACAACGCGACGGAGGCATTATGGAACGCGTACTTGCCTGGACGCTGTGGGCGCTGCTCTTGGCGAGCGCGCAGGCGGCAGCCGACCTCAAGGTGATGGTCGCGGTCGATCCATCCGACCACGAAGCCATCGTCATCAGCGTGCTCGATTTGCAGGCCACGCTTTCGCGCGTGACCGGACAATCGGTATCGGCGATCCGGTCGCAAGACCTGGGCGACGTAATGCGATCGACGCGCACCGGCGAATACGACATCTATATCGCTCCGGCGCACGTCGCCGCGTCGGCGCTCGGTCACGGCTACACGCTGGTCGGTTCGACCGAGCGCGACGAGACCTATCAGCTCGTCGCCAAGCCGGGAGTCAAGACTCCGGGCGAGCTCAAGAACGGCAAGATTTATCTCACCCAACAGGATTCGGTCGGCGCCTATATGGCGCGCGGCATGCTCAACGAGTCGGGCCAGTCGCTGAAGATCTTCCAGCAAGTAATGTATCGCCGAACTTCGGGCGCGGGTCTTTTTGCGATCGACACCGGACTGGTCGATGCGACGGTCGCGAAGCGCGACGACATCGAAAGCTGGATCAAGCAGAATAATTCGAAGGCCACGGTAGTTCTGTCCTCTCGTTCCGTGCCCGGCGGCATGTCGGTGGTCGTCAAGAAATCGCTGCCCGACGCGACGCGCGCCCGGATGGAGAACTGGTTCCTGAGCCCGGCCGGGACAATCGCCGGTATCGGCCGGGTGGCGTACAAATCCGACCCAACGAATTACAAGTACGTTGCCGCGCTGGGCAACTGGACGCCGTCACAGCTTCCTGGGGTCACGATCGTCACTGCGGCGGAGGTGCTCGCCCTGCAGCAGAAGGGCGTTCCGATCGTCGACGTGCGCAATGCCAAGGAGTATCAGGAGAAGCATATCCGCGGTGCGATTTCGATTCCATATGGCGAGAAGAGCCTGAAAGACGTCGCCTTCGATCCGGCGATGGACGAGTGGGCGGGTCCCCAGCGACTCGACAAGAACCAGGCGGTGGTCTTCCATTGCAACGGGGCGGAATGCTGGAAGTCGTACAAAGCAGCGCGCGTCGCAGTGATCAAAGGCTTCAAGTCGGTGTACTGGTTCCGCGGCGGCTTCCCGGAATGGGATGAGCGCGGCCTCGCGGTCGAGTCGCTGCCGACGACCGTGGCCGAAACAACGTCGCGCGCGGCGCAACCGGTACTACCCGCCGCGGCGACCAAGGCGCCCTGAGCGGGTAATGCAGTAGGTGCGAATTCATTCGCGCGCGGCGCACCGTGATCCGGTACGGCCGAATGAATTCGGCCCTACGAAACCGCCACGAAGAGACGCAGGTCGCGGTCGTAATAGTGGCCCCAGCCGGCGTCGCGCAAGCCGGCCTTGCACAGAACGCGCTGGGACGCCAGATTGTCAGGGTGCGTCAGGCCAACGATACGATACAGACCCAGAACGTCGAATCCGTAGCGGACGAGCGCCCGCGCGCCTTCGGTCGCATAGCCGCGTCCCCACATCCGAGGCAGGAGGCGGTATCCGACCTCGACCTCGACCGTCGCGGGGATGTACTTAAGGCAGAACCAGCCGATGAACGCTCCGCTCGCGCGTTCTTCGGCGGGCCACGCGCCGAGACCTGGATAATCGCGGTATTGTTTCTCCGCGCGCGAGATCGCCGCGCTGCTCGACCTGCGTGTGCCGACGGACCCGTCGCCGATGTATCGCATCACGCGCGGATCGCGGTTCAGGCGATACAGATTCTCCGCGTCGTCCGGGTGGAACTCGCGTAACGCGAGCCGGTTCGTCGCGAGCAGCGCCTTGGCGGAAGGCCGCGTAGGCATTCAGCTCGTCTCCCCCAGCGCCGCAAGCAGCTCGGCCTGGAACTCCTGCGCCAGCGCCTGCGTCAATTCGAACAAGTCGCCGTCCATGATCTGGTCGATCTTGTAGAGAGTCAGATTGATGCGGTGATCGGTGACGCGGCCCTGCGGAAAATTGTAGGTGCGGATGCGCTCGCTGCGGTCGCCGCTGCCGATCAGCGACTTTCGTGTCGCTGCCTCCTTTCGCTGCCGCTCCTGCCGCTGGCGGTCGAGCAGGCGCGAGGCGAGCACCGCCATCGCCTGTGCGCGGTTGCGGTGCTGCGATCGGTCGTCCTGGCATTCGACCACGAGGCCACTCGGCAGATGCGTGATGCGCACCGCGGAATCGGTTTTGTTCACGTGCTGACCGCCCGCGCCGGATGCGCGGAACGTATCGATGCGGATGTCGGCCGGATTGATCGCGATGTCGGCGATCGGGTCGGCTTCCGGCAATACCGCGACCGTGCACGCCGAGGTATGGATGCGTCCCTGCGCCTCGGTTTCCGGCACGCGCTGCACGCGGTGCCCTCCGGACTCGAATTTGAGCTTCGAGTACACGCCCTGACCGGCGATGCGCGCGATGACTTCCTTGAATCCCCCCATGTCGCCCGGGCTCTCCGACACCACTTCTACTTGCCAGCGATTGCGTTCGGCAAAGCGCGCGTACATGCGGAAGAGGTCGCCGGCGAACAACGCGGACTCGTCGCCGCCGGTGCCGGCGCGAATTTCGAGAAACACGTTGCGCTCGTCGTCGGGATCCCTGGGCAGCAGCACGCGCTGCAATTCGTCCTCGAGCCGTTCCATGGTCGCCTTCGCCGCCTTGGCCTCATCCTCGGCGAGCGCCTTCATCTCCGCGTCGGCGAGAAGCTCGCGCGCGCTTGCGAGGTCGCGCTCCGCCTGTTGCCAGTCGCGATGGAGTGCAACGACCGGCGCGATCTCGGCGTACTCGCGTGACAATGCGCGGTAGCGATCGAGATCACGGGTGACGTCCGGAGCGGCGAGCAAGCCGTCGAGCTCGGAGAGCCGAGCGGCGAGCTGGTTGAGCTTGATTGCGAGCGATGGTTTCATTTTGAAGAGGTGCGTCGCCTGCGTCGTGGCGTCATTCCCGCGAAAGCGGGAGTCCAGGGTCGTGCGACGAACGCCACTGGATCCCGGCTCTCGCGCTGTCGCGCTGGGCCGGGATGACGGCGCTACGGTTCTTCGGGCAGGTGATACACCCGCTGCAATACCGCGAGCAATTCCGCGCGTTCGGCTTCGCCGGCCTGATTGAGCGCCTGCGTCGGCCCGTGCAGCAACTTGTGCGTGAGTCCGCGCGCGAGCTGCTCGAGTACCTGATCCGCAGGCGTGCCGCTGGCGAGCAGCCGTTTGGCGCGCTCGAGCTCGGCGGCGCGCAGAGCGTCGTGATGGCCGTGCAGCGCGGTGATCGTCGGCACGACCGCGCGTCCTTCCAGCCAGCGCAGGAAACTTTCCGCCTGCACGGCGATCAGTGCCTCGGCTTCCGCCACCGCCTCGACGCGTATCTGCAGGTTGTCCTTGACGATATTGGCGAGATCGTCGATGCCGTACAGGAACACGTCGTCGAATTCCGCCACTTCCGGCTCGACGTCGCGCGGCACGGCGAGATCGACGATGAACACCGGTGCGTGGCGGCGCGTCTTGATTGCGCGCTCGAGCATGCCTTTGCCCAGGATCGGCAGTGAGCTCGCCGTCGAAGTCACGATGATGTCGAATTCCGGCAGTCGCTCCGGCAGTTCGTGCAACGTGATCGCGTCGGCCTGCATTCGCGACGCCAGCGCAGCGCCGCGCTCGAGCGTGCGGTTGGCTACGGTGATCGATCTCGGCTGCCGTGCGGCAAAGTGCGTCGCGCAGAGATCGATCATCTCGCCCGCGCCGATCAGCAGGACGCGCTGCTCGGCGATCGAAGGAAAGATACGCTCGGCGAGCTTGATCGCGGCGGCGGCCATCGAGATCGATGCGCTGCCGATATCGGTGTGCGTGCGCACGTCCTTGGCAACGGCAAAAGTCCGCTGGAACAGGCGGTTGAGCACCAATCCCAGCGAACCCGCCGCCTCGGCGGTCTTTACCGCCTGCTTCATCTGGCCCAGGATCTGCGGCTCGCCCAGCACCATCGAATCGAGGCCGCTCGCGACGCGAAACGCATGCGGAACGGCTTTCTCCTGCGGCAGGGTGTAGACGTACTGAGACAGCGACGTCTTGGGCACGCGATGGAAGGCCTCGAGCCATTGCACGACCGGCTCGGTCTCGGCGCCGTTGAAGTAGACCTCGGTCCGGTTGCAGGTCGACAGGATCGCCGCCTCCTTGACCTTTGGCTGCCCGAGGAGATCGCGCAGTGCGGCACCCAGCGTGTCCATCTGGAACGCAACGAGCTCCCGCACCTTGAGCGGCGCGGTGCTATGGTTGAGGCCAAGGGCGTACAGCGGCATGGGTCGGACCGTCCGAAGCTCGCTATTCTACCGCAGTGGGCAGCAACAACTTGATTTCGATCAATATACCGGCGGACAGATCGATATTACGCAACCGAGTCCACATTAGACGCGGTCGGCATATGGCGGGCCGCGGCAGCCCGGGATGACCCCAGCCCCGGGATCAAGCCCCGGGGTGGCTTTGGTACTTGTATGACGCGCTCTATCGGCCTCGTCCAAATCCAACAATGTCTGCCAACGACCGAGGTCGTGTGGAAACGCTTGAATCACGATCGCCAGAGCCCTGGGCGTTGAAGAGCAGCTGAAGTTGGCCTATTTCCTCGCATCCACGGCTTTGGCGACCGAATCATCCATCACTTGGAGCTTCGGCAGCGATCCG
>DASXQW010000338.1:0-6010 GCA_036506975.1 Casimicrobiaceae bacterium
GATCGAGGCGCCATGGCGGCTCGAATCGAACTTCAACCCGCATCCCTGGTATCAGGAGATCCACCGCCAGTACGTGAAGATCGGGCTGACCACGCCCGTGTGCGGCGTGCGCGAGTTCGGCGAATATCCGGCGACGGTGACCGCGCTGCGGTTCCGCCAATTCGTGCACCTCAGCATGATTCTTGCCGGCAAGACTTATGGCGCCGACTATCTCGTCATGCATCTGAAGCCCTGGAAGACGCCGCCCGATGCCGAGGTCGAATGGCCCGATGTCGAGGCGTGTCTGCCCGCGATCGAGGCAAAGCTCGGTCCGCCGGTCTATCGCGACGCGCAGATCGTTGTTTTCGATCTCACGCGCCGCGAAGCGACAGCGTTAGCGTCAGCCGAATGATTCGGCCCTAGCGGTTGGAGACGCAATGGCCGGCGACCAGGAAACTCGCTGGTGGCGCTGAGAGGTCAGGCCGCCGCTACGGATTCCGCCGTTCGGGTGCAGCCGCGACTCCGTGCACAAAAACCATTTCCCCGCCGAGCCAGCCCGACACCGCGAGCAAGGCCACGGCGATCAGGGATAGCAGCACCGGAAGCCGAGACTCTTGTGCGCCCCCCATCCGCAGCAGGAAGCTCACCACGAACACCGCGACCACGGTCAGATTGATGACCATGTGCCAGATGCCGATAGTCTTTGCTTTTGAAGCGTCCAGCGATAATAAATCGATGAGACCGAATACCGCGGCGAGCAAGGCACCGACGATGCCGCCGCCCATCGTATAGAGAGCCACCGTGCTCCAGACCGCGTTTCCGGACCCCCACATGAAGATCAAATCGCACACAAAGGAGAAGATGAACAGACCGATCGGCAACGGAACGAGCATCGGATGAATGGGATGCCCGGCAATGCTAGCGCGACTCGCCATGGCTCACTCCAAAAATAAGAGACGTCAAGCCTTGAACTTCGCAGGAAACTGCTTTGCGATCCCATCGGTCAAGGCATCCGCAAACATCAACATGTGCAGGTGGCCTTCGTCGTAAGACTGGATGTCGGCCGTCCAATCTTTCTTGAGCCTGCCGACGACTTCGCCCGTCGTGAGATCGAGGTGTTTCTGGAGCATCGATTCGAAAGTCGGCCGAGGCCAATTGGGATTGGCGTTGCTCAGGAACGCAGCGATGTCCTTGCCGTTCAGCGACCACTTCTGCTGGGCAGCGTCGAGCTGCGCCTTGTCGTTCGCTTTGGCTGCTTTCACGACTTCGGTCGCGATCAAAATGAGATCTCGCAACAGACGCCCTCAGGCGGCGCAGCGGGTTGCTGCGCTCCGAGTGAGCCTGCTCCTCCGATCTTCGCTTTCGCAAAACGATTCCTATCGATCGACCCCTCCGGCGCAGTAAACGCAAAAATCTCCCGTCGTCCCCGGATCAACGCTCGATCACGCGACCTCTGTAATTCCTACACCTTGGCTGTAGATATAGCTTCGTCTGATTTTGCGATCCGTTTGCCGGCCCCTCCGGTCGATCTGGAATCAATCATTTACGGCGACCCGCGGTGTGGCATGTCCCGTGCTCCATCTATTAAGCAAGAAGCGGTCCAATTATTAGGTCGAAGCCTAATAATGAATCCAACCAGGAAGTTGGTGCCGAATCCATCCCTTCTGGAGAACCCAGATGAAGATTCGCAAGAACGGGCGCGGACTCCATTTCCCCTGTGAATGTGTGTCGGTCCAGCGCGGCTATAGCGATCCCTGGGCGGCTATCGCCCAGGACAAGCTGCTCAGCGACGGCACCAAGGAACAGGTCTTGAATTCCGTGGCGCGGCGACCGAAAACGATCGCGCGCCTCGCGAAGGAGCTCGGTCTCTCGCAGCCGACGATTCATGCCCATGTCAACGCCCTGTTGAAAAGCGAGCTTCTGTGCCGCGCGATGGATTGGGAGAAGCAACATCCGGCGGAAAACTATTACGAGCCGAACTTCCCGGTGCTGGGAGCGGCGGATCGCGCGGCGTCGAAGCCGATCTGTCAGGCAATGGCCGAGCAAATCGCGGATCTCTTCGAAAAAAACCAGCCGCGCTTGCAACGTGCGATCGAAGAAACGAGCGTCATGGAACGCGGATGGAGATACGCGGACGTCGTGCAGTGTCTCTACGCCAGCGTGCAGCGTGGCGCGCGGAAGATACTGGAAGAGCGGGGCGTGTTGCCGCTCCGTCAAAGGCATGACAACGGTGCGGAATGGCTGTTCTGGGCGGAAGAAACCGATTCGAGCGCAAAGAGGTGATACGCAGCATTATCGCAGGCGATCACCGTCCGCGGTCGAGATATCGACATGCAGGAGTTTGATGTGGAGACACCGGAATCCTATCTCGAGCGAAAGTACCGCGAAATTTCGCTCATCAATAGCTGCCTCGCGCGGCCGTTCGATCTCGCGCAACCGCAATCGGTCGCCGCGGCGATCGATCAGAAATTTCTTGTCGCGGCTGCGCTCAAGGCCGAGCGCTGTCTTTTGAGCTGGAAGATCACCGAGACGGCAAGGCCGAGCGCGCAGTACTGGAAGTCGGGCGGGTTCGAGTTCCTTTACGGCTACCAGAGAGCCGATCTCAGCGTTCGCGGGCCGCCGATATACAAAGCGATCAGTTTCCCGCCGATGCCCGTCTTTCAGGCCACGACTTATACCTGCTCGGGAATGAGCGCGCTGGCGGCTGTGCTCTCGGCTCTGTCGATGGTGCGCGGCAAAGTCGAGTTGCTGATCCCGCCGGACTGCTACAGCGAGACGCGCGAGCTGCTCGATAGATTCAGCTCCATTCGGCTCTTTGTCTCGGAAAACTGGCGTCATCTGCGCCAGGCGTACGGCGTCGCGCGCGTCGTGCTGATCGATTCATCCGCTCGCTCCAGCTTCCCTCCGCTTCTTGACAGGTTGGCGCGTGAAGCCGACCTGGTGCTTTTCGACACTACGTGCCTTTGGCAGAGCTCAGCGCGGATAGGGCGCGTGCTCGCGTGGGCTCTGCAATCCGGACTTCCGGTGGCGCTCGTGCGCAGCCATGCCAAGCTCGATTCGCTGGGGATCGAATACGGTCGACTGGGTTCCGTGGTCATGGCGGCGCCGCTCAAGGATGTTCGTTCAGGGCGCTTGAGATGGGTCGAGAGCCTTGGCGAGCAGGTCCGCGAATCGGTACGTCTGCTCGGCGTCGCTCCGGTCCTGGCCCATTTTCCGCCGTTCGCAGGCGAAGAGGAGTTCGAGCGATGCAGCATCGCGCGCACGGCCGCGATCATTCGCAACAATCGCAGGATGACGCGCCGGCTTGCCACGGCGTTCAAAGATTCGCGGCGTATCACTGCGTATCGGCACAGTCTCTACTTCACGCTTTCTCCTGAAGACGATATGAGAGCAGACGATGTCAAACATCTCGCCGCGGCGCTGTGCGCTGAACTGTCGCGACACGGCCTTCCTGTCAGGCACTCGGGCTCGTTCGGGTTCGATTTCACTGCGGCCGACTGTTTTCGCGACCCGCTGTCCGGATCGAACATCATTCGTGTCGCGGCGTCGGATATTCCCGTTGGCCTCGTGGATCAGGTGACTGACCGCATCGCCTGCTGGTGGTGGCTGAACGGATTTTCTACCAAGAGCAGCCCCGCGCCCGTGCGCCGGTCCTCGTACGCGGGCGGATAAAGTCACCTTCGGAAAGTCGAGTTAGGCCACATGGACCTGCCTGGACGACGAGAATGCTGCTGGATGGCGCGCGCGCCGGAAACCGACTATCCGCGCCTTGAAGAATCGGGCAGAGCAGATGTCGCGATCATCGGTGCCGGAATTGTCGGCTTGACCGCAGCGTATGCTCTGTCGCGGGCTGGCGTTGCAACCGTCACGTTGGAGGCGCGCCGGGTCGGACGTCAGGTAACCGGTCGCTCGACAGCGAAAGTAACGAGTCAACACACGCTTATCTATGATTACCTGATCAGAAAGTTTGGCCTCGATGTCGCCCGGCTGTACGCGGACGCCAATGAGAGCGCTGTTCGGCAAGTGTGCCAATGGGTCGACGACGCACGAATCGCATGCGACCTCGAACGGAAGAACGCCTACGCGTACACGTGCCGGCCGCTAAGACGCGCGAAAATAGAAGCGGAGGCGGAAGCTGCGCGATGCCTAGGCCTCGAAGCGCAGGCGCTTTCGTCAGCCCCGCTGCCATTCGCGACCCGTGCCGCATTGCGATTCGGCAACCAGGCGCAATTCAACCCGGCCATGTATCTCATCGGCCTCGCTGCCGCGGTACAAGCTAACGGAGGTCGAATTTTCGAGCGGTCCCGCGTGACGGAGATCAAGCGCCACAAAGGCTGGCGCGTCGCCTGCGGGCGCCACCGAATCGAGGCCGACAAGGTTATCGTCGCCACACATTTGCCCATCGCCGGACCCGTCCACTTCGATGAGCGAACGCAGCCCCGGTGCCACTGCGTCATCGCCTATCGCGCGGTTGCGGACGGGGCGATCGACGGCATGTTCATCGATATCGACCAACCGACGCATTCCCTGCGCATGGGACGGGACAGCGATGGGCCTCTGCTCGTCGTCCTTGGTGCGAAATTCAAGACCGGACAGGACGGCGACGTCGCCAAGCGGTTTCGGCTGCTCGATCGATGGGTGCGGAGCAATGTGCCGGCGGGCGAGGCGGAATGGAGGTGGGTCAACGAGGATTACGATTCCCCCGACAATCTCCCCTATGTTGGGGAGCTCTCGCCGAGAGCTGCGGGAATGTACATTGCCACGGGCTTCGGCGGCTGGGGAATCAGCAACGGGACTGCCGCCGGAATCACGATAGCCGATCAGGTGCTCGGACGAGCCAATCCGTGGACCGAACTCTATGATCCAACACGGCGCGCACCGCGACATTTCAACAAGGGCGGTGACACAAAATCGCTGGTTCGCAGCGTCGATCAGATCCGGTCGGGGCAAGGCGGTGTCATCAAGCACGGCAAGCAAAAATTTGCCGTGTGGAAATCCGCGGATGGCAAGCCGCACGCAGTATCCGCTTCGTGCACGCACATGGGTTGCACGGTGACGTGGAATAACGCGGAGCAGACCTGGGATTGCCCCTGCCACGGGTCGATGTTCACCCGCGAGGGCCAAGTGATCCATGGTCCGGCAACCCGACCTTTGGCGCCCAAACGTGTGCCTTCGAGCAAAAGGATTGGAGGCACGTAGCCCGGGGTGACCCCGGACTTGATTCGGGGGATGCCTGGGATTTATGTCGAATCGAAACGCTGCTGAGCGAAGCGATGCCCGGGACTTACTTCGAATCGAAGCGCCGCCCCGGGCTTCGCCCTGCGGGCTCAACCCGGGCTACGGCTCTGACACGTTGGCCGAATGAATTCGGCCCTACGAGACCGTGCTCTTCGTAGGTGCGAATTTATTCGCACGCGGCATCGCAATACTCAACGCCGCTTCAATTCGTCGGTCGCAAGTCTCAGCGCCGCAACGAAGTGCGTGTTGGCTTCGTCGCTCTTGCCGAGACGGCCGAGCATCTCGCCCAACGCCAGATGCGTGCGCCAGTGATTGTCCAGGCCGACGCTGGCCTCGAGATATGTCTGCGCCTTGCCCCAGAGTTGCTGGCGCTGGCAGAGCGTTCCAAGCACGCGCAGCAACGCCGCGTCCTGATTGTGCGCGGCGAGCCAATGCTCGGCCTGCTCGATCTGCCGCGTCGGATCGGGGGCCCGGCATTCGCCGTAGAGCTCGACGAGTTCCGAGTCCCATTCGCGTTCGAGGCTGCGGGCGACTATCTCCGCGGCCTCGCGGTCTCCGCCGAGTTGCAGGAAGGAGAGCGCCGCGGCGCGCGCGATCGGCGGCAGCATGCGCGTCGATTCGGGCAGCCGATTCCACACGTCGCGCAAGCCGGCGGCATCGTGCGCCAGCGCGCGCAACTGCTCGCGCTGCGCGGCGATTCTCACCTGCTCGCCTTGCGCGGCGTCGAATACGCCGCGCTTGACCAATTGCTCGACGAGCGGAGGGATGGCGGCGAACCGGCGCGCCGCCTGTG
>DASXQW010000339.1:0-8708 GCA_036506975.1 Casimicrobiaceae bacterium
CAAGCTTGCACCGTCGCGGTACAGTCCGCCGCTCGCATAGACCGCCGCGCGGCCGGTGCTGCCGCCCAGCGCGCGCCACAGGGGCTGCCCCGCCGCTTGCGCCGCGAGGTCCCACAGCGCGATATCGATCGCACTGGCCGCCGCTGCAGCGACCCAGGGTTCCGGCGCTGCGACGGCTACTGATTCGAGCTGCGAAGAGATCGGCATCCGGAGCAAGGGATCCCGCCCGAGCAATGCCGGTGCGCAATGGCGTGCCAGATAGTCGAGCACGAGCGCGATTCGCGGTTGCTGCGACCACGCCTCGCCAAGGCCACTCAAGCCGCTGTCGGTTTCGAGAACCAGCAGCGGCGCCCGCCGCTCGTGCCAGCGAAACGCCGGATTCCACGAGCGTCCATCAAGGCGGCGGTGGAACTCGAGCACCTTCACACCGATGATCTTCATCGCGCGCGCCCTTCCGACCTAGAATGCGCGCTCGGTAAAGCGCGCCAGGAACGCCTGCGTACGCTCCTTTACCGGATGCTTGAGAACGTCGTCCGCGGTACCGGTTTCGTACACAACGCCATCCGCGATGAACACGACGCGATCGGCGAAGTGATACGCGAAACCGAGCTCGTGCGTGACCAGGAGCATCGTCCGTCCTTCCTCGGCCAGCGCGTGGATCACGCGCAGGACCTCGCCCACCAGCTCCGGATCGAGCGACGAGGTCGGCTCGTCAAACAACAGCACTTCCGGGTCCATCGCCAGCGCGCGGGCGATCGCAACCCGTTGTTGCTGTCCGCCGGAAAGCTTCCCCGGATACACATTGAGCTTGTCCTGCAACCCTACCTTCGCCAGCTGTTCGGTGGCACGCGAGCGCGCCGCCTCCTTTGGCGTGCGCTTCACCGTGATGAGTCCCTCCATGACGTTCTCGAGGACGGTCATGTGTGGGAACAGGTTGAACTGCTGGAACACCATGCCCACTCGTGTGCGTACCTCGCATAGTTCACTCTCGGAGTAGGTCCGCGCTGCGCCACCATCGTTCGCCCGGCCTTCTGTGCCGAGCACCTTGCCATCGAGCTCGATGGTCCCGTCGCTCGGCATCTCCATGAAATTCAAGCAGCGCAGAATCGTGCTCTTTCCCGATCCACTCGCACCGATGATAGCGATCCGCTCGCCCCGCTTCACCTCGAGGTCGACGCCCCTGACTACGTGCAGGTCGCCAAAGCGCTTGTGCAGGTTGCGGATGCGGATGACGGTATCGCTCATCGGATCTCGCTCGAGATCAATCGCGCGCCGCGAGCCGGCGTTCGAGACGGGCCGACAGGTAGCTACCGGGATAAATCAGCACGAAGTACACCAGCGCGACGACCGTCAAGATCTCTAGCGGCCGATAGTAGGTCGAGCTTAGGAGACGGCCCTGATACATGAGCTCGTTCACGGCCAGCAGCGACGCGAGCGACGTCACCTTGGCCAGTTCGATGCCCCGGTTGGTAAACGCGGGCAGCATGCGCTTCAAGACCTGAGGAAGAATCACGCGCCGCATCGTCATCGCTCGCGTCATGCCGATCGCCTTGGCAGCTTCCCATTGACCGCGCGCGATCGACACGATGCCTCCACGGAAGATCTCCGCGCAATAGGCCGAGGTATTCAACGTGAGGCTCAGCGCAGCGGCGGTGAAGGGCGAAAGCTGCGCTCCGAGAACGATCGGAAAAGCGTAGTAGAACCAGATGAGCTGCACCAGCACCGGAGTATTGCGGAATATCTCTACGTATCCGATCGCCGGTCCATTGAGCCAGCCCCGGCTCGACACGCGGGCGAGGCTGACCGCGAATCCGAGGGAAAGACCAATCGCAAAGGCCAGGATCCACAGCTCGATCGTGACCACCAGCCCGCGCAGCAGGAGCGGGAAACCGTCGAGAACAACCTTGAAGTCCCACGCGTATTCCATCGGCATCTCTTTCAACCCACGCGTGAGAGTCGATATTCGGCCAGACGCATCAGGTTGCTGGCTGCGAACAGCACGATGAAGTACATGATGGCGATGGTCGTGTAAACCTCCATCGGCCGGTACGTGATGCTGTTCACTTGCATCGCCTGGTAGAGCAACTCGGCATAGGCAAGCGACGATGCCAGTGCGGTGGTCTTGGTCAGTTCGAAGGAACGATCGACGAAGGGCGCCACCATGCGCCGCAACGCCTGCGGCAGGATCACGCGGCGCAGCACCGCGCGATAATTCATGCCGAGCGCCTTGGCGCCTTCCCACTGGCCGCGCTCGATCGACACGATTCCACCGCGAAACACTTCGGCGTAGAACGCGCCGGACTGCGTCGACAACGCGAGCACCGCGGCCGTGAAAGGCTCGAACGAAAGCCCGATCACGATCGGAAGCGCGTAGAAGAACCAGAAGAAATGGACGATCGGCGGCGTATTGCGATAGAACTCCACGAACGCCGTTGCGGGTGTGCGCAGCGCGCGGCGATGCGATAGCCGCATCAGCGCGACCACGAAGCCGACGATCACGCCCAGCACGATCGAGACCAGTGCGAGCTTGACCGTGCCGATCAGCCCGACGATGAGCATGTCCAAGTGATTCCAGACTGCGGGGAAATCCCATTGGTATCTCATCGCCGCTTCCTACGCTCGCGCCGGTCGCGTCGCGCGCGGGCCGGGCGCTCATGCGCCGAAACCCGCGTTTCGCCTCACCGTTCGCCTACTTCCATTGCTCCTTGATGATCGGCGGCGCCTTCTTCGCATCGATATTCCGGAACGCCAGAAACTCTTCGTAGAACTTCTGCGTCTCGCCGCTCTTGTAATACTTGTCGAATTCCTTGTCGAGGAAGTCGCGAAAGGTCTTGTCGTCTTCGCGCCGGATGCCGGCGCTGGTGGCGAGCGCCACGACTGGCTGTGGTATGACAACCGACCCCTTCTTGACGCGCGCCTGCTGCATGACCAGCGCCGGGTGGTAGAAGGCTGCGGCGTCGACGCGTCCTGAATAGAACGCGGCGATCGCCTCGTCCATGTTCTGGAAGCGCTCGATCTTGGCCTTGGTGAGCCGCTTGGTGAGATCACGATCGGGCGCAGTGCCCAAGGTTACGGCGATCTTGACATTGTCGCGATCAAGATCGGACCAGTTGCTGGCCGGCAAGCCCTCGCGCACCAACACGCCCTGCGCGTACCAGAAAAACGGCGCGTCGGGAAAATCGACCGCCTTCTTCCGCTCGTCGGTCGCGTCGAGCACGAACATGACGTCGATCTGGTTTGCCTGGATGGCCGCGACCGAATTGCCCCATGTCGTTTCGACCGGCACGAGCTTGACGCCGAGATCCTTGGCGATTTGCTGGCCCATGCGGTATCCGATGCCGCTCCATTGACCGGTCGCGGGATCCTTGAAGTACCACGGTTCGCCGGGCGTCACGCCGATGCGCAGCTCCCCGCGCTGTTTGATCTGCTGCCATGTCGACGCCGGCTGCTGCGCCAGCGCGGCGCCTGTCGCAAACGCGCCGAGTGCGATTGCGAAGACGATTCGCGCGTACGCCCTGTTGCTGATGCTGGTCATTTGACTCTCCTCGGTTTGGTTCATAGCGGAGACATAGGTAGCACTTTCGGCTCGAAGGGGTCGTCGACACTTTCGAGCCGACCTGTCTCGTGACCGAAAAAACCCAAGTCGTAATACATGAAGGTGACGAGCCAGATTTTATCACTCACCTCCTTGACGCCCACGTTTTGGCCGGCGAAGACGGTGCTTAAGCTGATGCTCTATTACGCGGTCCAGTCCACGCTCTTCGGACGCCCCTCGAGATGGAGCGCGGCAGTGGCGGCGGGGGTTTCCGCGATCACGTGCCCGGCGCGGAATACCTTGAGGCGCGTGGCGCGCAGGCGAATGGCTTCCACCGGATCGTGCGCCTGCAGCAGCACGAAGTCCGCGCGGCAGCCGGGCTCGATGCCGTAGCCGTCGAGACCGAGAATGCGCGCCGGATTCGCGGTGACCGCGGCAAAGCATGAGCGCATCGCGTCCACGCCTGTCATTTGCGCCACGTGCAGTCCCATCGCGGCGACCTCGAGCATGTCGCCGCTCCCCAGCGGGTACCACGGATCCATCACGCAATCGTGGCCGAACGCCACGTTGACGTCGGCGGCCATGAGCTCCGGCACCCGCGTCATGCCGCGGCGCTTGGGGTAAGTGTCCTGGCGGCCCTGCAGCGTGATGTTGATCAGCGGATTGGCGATCGCATGCACGCCTGCGTCACGGATCAGCGGAATCAGCTTCGACGCGTAATAGTTGTCCATCGAGTGCATCGACGTGAGGTGCGAGCCGGTCACGCGACCCTGCATGCCCAGCCGCTGCGTATGGAACGCGAGCGTTTCGATATGCCGTGACATCGGATCGTCGGTCTCGTCGCAGTGCATGTCCACCGGGCAGCCGAGCTGCGCCGCCAGCTCGCAGAGGATGCGGATCGATTCCGCGCCGTCGGCCATCGTGCGCTCGAAATGCGGAATGCCGCCGATCACATCGACGCCCATCGCCAGCGCGCGCTTCAGTTTGTCGAGGTCGCCCGCGCTGCGCAGCACGCCGTCCTGCGGGAACGCCACCAGCTGCAGGTCGAGGTAGGGCTTCACCTTCTCGCGTACGTGCAGCAGCGCCTCGACCGCGAGCAGCCGTGGGTCGCAGACGTCGACATGCGAGCGAATCGCGAGCAGGCCCTTCGCCACCGCCCAGTCGCAATACGCGAGCGCGCGCTCGACCAGCGCTTCCTGCGTGAGCAGCGGCTTGAGCTCGCCCCACAATGCGATGCCCTCGAGCAGCGTGCCGCTCCGGTTGACGCGCGGAAGTCCGTAGGAAAGCGTCGAGTCCATGTGGAAATGGGCGTCGACGAACGGAGGCGACAGCAGATACCCCTGCGCGTCCAGAACGTGCGCCGCGGCGGCGGAGATGCGCGGTGCGACCTCGACGATACGACCATCGGTGACGAGCACGTCGCAGCCCGTGCGGCCGTCCGGCAGCGTCGCGTTACGAACGAGGAGGTCGGCCACCAGTGCCCGCGGTCATTTCGTGCCGAAGATGCGATCGCCGGCGTCGCCCAACCCGGGGACGATGTAGCCGTGGTCGTTCAGCTGTCGGTCGATCGCCGCGGTGTAGACGGGCACGTCGGGATGCGCGGCCTGGAACGTTGCTATCCCCTCCGGGCAGGACACGAGGCACACGAAGCGGATCGTGCGCGGCTTCGCCTCCTTCAGACGCTCCACGGCAGCCACCGCGGAATTGCCCGTCGCGAGCATGGGGTCGAGCACGATCGCGTCGCGTTCTTTCATGCCACCCGGCATCTTGAAGTAATACTCGACGGCGACCAGCGTCCTGGGATCGCGATACAGGCCGACGTGCCCGACGCGCGCGCCGGGAACAACCGACAGGAATCCGTCGAGAAGGCCCGTCCCCGCGCGCAGAATCGGCACGAACACGAGCTTCTTGCCGTCGATCAACTTGGAATGCATCGTCTCCATCGGCGTCTCGATCAGGATCTCGTGCATCGACACGTCGCGGGTGACTTCGTACGCCATCAGCGATCCGATCTCGCTCAATAGCCGCCGGAAGCTCGTGGTGCTGGTTTCCTTCTTGCGCAAGAGCGTGAGCTTGTGCTGCACGAGGGGATGGTCGATGACATGAACGTTATGCGCCACGCTGCTTCCTCCGATGCTTTTCGTCCTATCCGAGCTGCGAAATCAGAAAACCGTTCCGTCGCTGTCGATCGAAAGCGGAGGGCTCCCGCCGCGCAGCTCGGCGGCGAGCTCGCGTCCGGCCGCCCACGTGCCGCCTTCGAGGATGCACGCCAGCGGCAGCGCGGGAGCGGCGAGATGCGCGCGCACGCGTGGCGCCAGTTCGTCGATCAAAGCCACTGTGAGCGCTCGCCACTCGATGACGAGCTCGTCGCCGACGTACCGCGTCCGTGCGCCATCCGCCACATCGACGAGGTGCAGCACGCCCGCATCCAGCAGCAGTCCGCCGTTGCGGTATTCGGGCAGCGCCGTCAGACGGTCGCGCTCCGTCACCATGATCCCCGCCCACTCGAGCGGTTCGAACAGCGAATAGGCAAGCCACTGCGAAAGCTTGTGGAGCGGGACCCAGCCCGCAGTGGGGCCGCTGCCGCCCGCGTGCGGATGGCGCCACACGTCGCCGAGAGGCACGCCGTCGAGAGTGCTGCCGGTGAGCCAGATCGGCCCGAGGCCGTCGAGCAACGCCTCGAGGAGCGTCGATGCGGAGACCGTGCGGCGCGTTCCCTGCGCGGTCAGCGTGTCGAACAACGCGCCCGGACGCGCGGCATTCCCGAACGCGTCGCGCTGCGCGACCAGCGCGCTGCCCAAGCGGCGCAACAGCGCCGCGCGACCCTCGAGCCCGAGCAGCGGATTGGCGGCCCCGGCCTGGAACAGGCTCGCCAGCGTCGCCGCATCCATCGCGGCGAGCGCGGAAGCATCGACCCGCAGAGCATCGTCCGGCCCTGCGGAGAACGCACCGCGCATGAAGGCACGAAAGCTCGCGACGGCGAGCCCCTCCGAGCGCGCGTAGCGTTGTCCCGATTCGGCTTCGATAAAGCTCCAAGCCGCGCCGGCGCCGGCGTCGAGCAGGACGCTCGCCACCGTAAGGTCGATGCAGGCACGCGCGCGGTCGGCGGCGCCGCGCCCGGCGAGCGCGCGATCGAGCTCCGCTTTGCGATCGATGCCACCGGTCTCGAAGTGGCGCCAGCGGCTGTGGTAGGGCACGTCGAGATCCGGATAGCGACGGCGCGTCACCGCCGCAACCATGGCCGCAGTCGCGTCCAGGCGCGTGCGATCGATGCGGAAATGATGCGACTGGCCGGCCGTCACCGCGGCCGCGATGTTCCGGCACCGCTCGCGAATCGTCGCCGTCGATTTGAGCGCCGCGGCCGGCTCCTCCCGCAACGCCAGACTCACACGTCGCGGCCCTTCGCTGCCGCCATCTGCTGCGCATCTGGAGCTTCGCCGTCGCAGTAGTAGCCAGCCGCCTTCTTGGCATCCATCTCGACGCGCGCATCGGCCGGGATCAATTCGTCCGGGAGCTTGACGCGCTCGCCGACTTCGATGGCCGATCCGACGATCGCGTCGTACTTCATGTTGCTCATCGACACCAGCCGGTGGATTCTCCGAATGCCCAGCCAGTGCAGCACGTCCGGCATCAATTCCTGAAAGCGCATGTCCTGCACGCCGGCGACGCATTCGGTGCGCAGGAAATAAGTGTCCGCGCTGTCGCCGCCCTTCTGCCGCTTGCGCGCGTTGTAGACCAGGAATTTGGTCACCTCGCCCAGGGCGCGGCCTTCCTTGCGGGAGTACACGACGAGACCGACGCCGCCCTGCTGCGCGCCACGGATGCACTCCTCGATCGCATGCGTGAGATATGGCCGGCAGGTGCAGATGTCGGACCCGAAGACATCGGAGCCATTGCACTCGTCGTGCACGCGAGCGGTCAGCGTGACTTCGGGATTCGCCAGATCGTGCGGATTGCCGAACACGTAAACCGTCTGGCCTCCGATCGGCGGCAGAAAGACTTCGAGGTCGCCGCGCGTGACGAGCTCGGGGTACATGCCGCCGGTCTCTTCGAACAGCGCGCGACGCAGGTCCGCTTCGGGGACGCCAAAGCGCTCCGCCACTCCCGGCAGCCACCACACCGGTTCGATCGCAGCCTTGGTCACCACAACCGAGCCGTTCGCGAGCAGGATGCGGCCGTCGGCGTGCAGACGGCCTGCGGCGGTCGCCTGCCGGACCTCGGGCATGTCGATGTGCGCCTTGGTCACCGCGATCGTCGGGCGGATGTCGTAGCCCTCGGCGATCTCGTCCTTGAACACTTCCGCCACGATGGCGCCGAAGGGATCCATCGCCACGATGCTGTTCGGGTCCGCCCATTGCGAATACGGTCCGAGGGGATCGGCGGGCATGGTGTCGGTGAGGTCGGCGCGATGATCGCGCAGCAACGCGCCGGCCGCGACCGCCAGTGCGCGGTAGACGCCGTAGGAACCGCTGTGCGTGCCGATCACATTGCGCTGGCTGCGCGTGAAGGTGCTGCCCACGATCGGGCCGCGCTCGCGGGGATCGGCGCGGCCCCAGCGGATCGGCAACGCACCGTGCCCGCCCTCGACCGGATGCGAGGTGAGGCGGATGTGTTTCGCCGAGCGATGGCTAGTGGACATGCACGTACGCCATCAACGCCCCTTCCAAGCGGGAGCGCGTTTTTCGCGGAACGCCAGTACGCCTTCCTGACTGTCCTCGGATGCTAGCGCCTCGATCAGCGCCGGCAACCGCTGCGCCTGCGCCTCGCTGGCCGACAGATGGGCTGCTCGTCGCACGACCTGCTTGATCGCGCGCACCGACAGCGGCGCACACGCGAGAACATCCTGGACCCAACGGTCCACGGTGCTGTCAAGCTCGCTGCGCGGCACCACTTCGTTGACGATGCCGAGCGCGAGCGCTTCACGCGCCGGGACCCGGCGACCGGTAAGCAGGATGCCCATCGCCGGCCGGAACGCGATTTGTCGCTGCAGCAGCGTCATGCCGCCGTCGAGCGGGAGCCGGCCCACCCGCGCCTCGGGCAGACCGAAAGTTGCGTCATCGCAGGCGACAACGATGTCGCAGCCGAGCACCATCTCGAAGCCTCCACCCAATGCAAATCCATTCACGCGGGCCAGCACCGGGACATCGAGTGTCTGGCGCAGCGCGATGCCGCC
>DASXQW010000340.1:0-3030 GCA_036506975.1 Casimicrobiaceae bacterium
GATCTCCAACCACTGGGAGGACCCGCAGGGCGTCCCGCTGAGCGCCATCCTGTTCGGCGGTCGCCGTGCACGCACGGTGCCGCTGGTCTACCAGTCGTTCGATTGGCAGCACGGAGTCTTCGTCGGCGCCACGATGGCCTCGGAGACAACGGCCGCCGCGACGGGCGCAGTCGGCGTCGTCCGACGCGATCCGATGGCCATGCTGCCGTTCTGCGGCTACAACATGGCCGACTACTTCGCTCACTGGCTCGCGACGGGGCCGCGCGCCGCGAAGCCGCCGCGTATCTTCCGCGTGAACTGGTTCCGCCGTGGCGACGACGGCAAGTTCCTGTGGCCCGGGTACGGCGACAACGTCCGCGTGCTGAAGTGGATCGTCGAGCGTGTCCGCGGCGGTGGCGGCCGTGCGCAAGAAACGCCGATCGGTTGGATCCCGACGCCGGATGCGCTGGACACCGCGGGCCTCGCGCTCTCGCGCGCGCAGTTGAGTGAGGCGCTGCGCGTGGATCACGGCGAGTGGCTCCAGGCGCTCGCCGACCTCGGCGACTTCTACGGGCAGTTCGGCTCACGTTTGCCCGCTCCGATCGCTGCCACGCTCAAAGAGACGCGCCGCCGCCTCGGCGGCTGAGCCACCGCGTCTCCACGGAATGTTGCCCGCGCCCGGGGCGAGCCCTCGGGCGCAATTCCACACCACCGCGCCTAAAGTCCCGTCGTTTCGCATCCCCGACGTGGCATCGCCGATGCTTTCCCGCTCCCGCGGCACTTGGCGAACACGAAACGAGGGATGGGCTGTCACCCGGGAGGCCCCATGGACCAGCAGAAGGTCGAGGCGCTGGCAACGCGGATCGTCGGTGACATGGCGGCGTCATTCAGCATGGCGCTCGGTCACATCGGTGACCGGCTCGGCCTGTTCCGCGCGATGAAGGGCGCGGGATCGGTGACGAGCGAGCAGCTCGCCGCGAAGACCGCTCTCAACGAGCGCTACGTGCGCGAGTGGCTGAAGGCGATGACCGCCGCCGAATATCTCGACTACGATCCGATGTCCGACACATACGTGATGACGGCAGAGCAGGCCTACGTACTCGCCGACGATGCGAGCCCGATGTCGGCGGGCGGCCCGCTGCAGTTCACCGCACCCACGGTGGCGAACACCGAGAAGCTCCTGCGGATCTTCCGCGACGGTGGCGGGATTTCGTATTCCGAGATCGGTCCCGAGGTCCCGGAAGGCATCGCGCGCTTCTTCGGGCCGGGTTATCTGAACTTCCTCGTGCAGGAATGGCTGCCCGCCGTCGATGGGCTCCCGGAGCGACTGAAAGCGGGCATCGAAGTGGCCGACGTCGGCTGCGGCTATGGCCTGTCGACGATGACGATGGCGGCCGCTTTTCCCGCGTCCCGCTTCCTCGGCATCGACTACGACGCCGGCTCGATCTTTCGCGCGCGGCGCGTGTCCGCCGAGCGCGGACTGCACAACGTCGAGTGGCGCGCCGAGCCCGCGCATCTCTTGCCGCGCGACCGCTGGTTCGGCCTCATCTGCGCCTTCGACTGCATTCACGACATGGTCGATCCGAAGAACACGCTGCGCGCCATTCGCGCCGGCCTCGCCGACGACGGCGTTTTCCTCTGGTCCGAACCCAACGCGTCCGACAACCCGCTCGAGAACCGCAATCCCGTCGGCAAGGCGTTCCAGTGCGTGAGTCCCCTGCACTGTCTCACCGTGTCGCTCGCCCATCGGGGCGAGGGGCTCGGCACCGTCATCGGCGAGCGAGGCGTGCGCGCCCTCGCGCGCGAGACAGGCTTCTCGCACGTGGAGAAGCTGCCGATCCAGAACCCGTTCAACCAGTTCTTCGCGCTGCGCCGGTGAGGATCGTCTAACGCGCGCCGGGCGGACGTAGCGTCGCCCGGGCGCGTCGCGCGGCGGCGAGATTCACGGCTCGCCGCCGCGCGCTCTCGCGCGCGGCGCGTTGTTGAGCGCAAGTGATCTGTCCGCTTGTTGAGTCTCGTCAAGATTGACCCCAGCTCTGCGGTTCGTTTCAGCGACGGTCGACATGGGCATTAGACGGCAGCAGCGGGTATGAGCGCCGTGAGCTTCTCGGCTGGTGTTCGGCCTTGAAGGGCCATCGAGAAGCGCTCGTGGTTGTAGTGTTGCTCCCAGACGCGGAGGCCAACAGCGGCCGCATCGAAATCGTCGAAGCGCCGACGTCCCCAGAACTCTTCCTGGTCGATCCGGTGGCTCCGTTCGACCTTGCCGTTCTGTTGGGGGCGGCGGGGCTTGATGTACCGATGCCGGATCCCCAGAGCCTGAACAGCAAGCGCGAAGGCGAACGGAAACTCCTGCCCGTTGTCGCACTGCAGCTTCCGGATCCGGAAAGGAAACGCCCGGCAGATCTCGGTTAGGAAGGCCAGGCTCGAACTCTGGTGCAGCCGCCGATAGAGCCGCAAGACCCGAAAGCGAGTGCAGTCATCGAGCGCGGTGTACTGGAAGGCCCAGCGGCCGGCGATCTTCACGAACTTCACGTCGACCTGGACGCTTTCCCCGGGCTCCGCCTTCTCAAAGAGCTTTAGCTGCCGCGGCACCCGCTTGCGTGTCCGCCTCAAGCGCGGCACGCCGATATCCCGAAAGACTCGCTGGATCGTGCCGACCGCGACCCGTACGTCGTGAACGCGCCGGAGCCAGAGCTGCGTGCGCTGGGCGCCGTACTCGAGCTCGCGGCGCGCCTGGCCGATCAGTTCAACCACCCGCAACGTGATCCGACGGCCCCGACGCCGCGGATACCGAGGCACGAGGCCCTGAAGCGCATCCTGCCGCCAGCGCACCCGCCACCGCCGAATCGTCCGAACGCTTACGCCATACCGGCGCCCCGCCGCCGTCGGACCATGAAGCCTCGCGAAGTGAAGCACCATCAGCCGCTGTCTCACCCGCCACCGGTATTGCAGCCGAACCTTCACATCGCTCAGTCGGATCATTTGCCTCCCCTGTTTTGGCAGCTCGCTGCCATGTAAGCAGGAAGAGGTCAATCTCAGGTAGATACTTCA
>DASXQW010000341.1:0-3985 GCA_036506975.1 Casimicrobiaceae bacterium
GTGGTCGAACCAGACCACCCGTTCCTGCTCAGCCATGGAATTCCCCGCGTGCTGTGGCGTCACGGCGAGCCCCCCGCCGTTGCTGCATCGATTTCGATTTGCCGCGGCGAATTCTAGCAGCGCGCGGTTCGTAGAGCCGAATTTATTCGGCCACGCCGCCGCGGCCCCAAGTGCGAATAAATTCGCACCTACGAAAAACGGCGGTCAGCGTACGAGATCAGTCGCGATCTTCGACCGTTTCCGCTTGGCTCGCGGTCGCGGTGTTACCCGCAGCGGCAAGCGGGTTACCGTCGCCGCGCTTGTGCCTGCTGCGTGCCGCGCGGCGAAGATTCCGATAGAGATCGGGATGCGATTCTTTCAGGTAATTGATGATTTCGAAGTCGACGCGCTTCACCTGCGACAAATCGACCTGCTCGACGTGCACCAGCCGCAGGAGCTCGCGCACCGGCTTCGGCATATCGCGTCCGCTTTCGTAGCGCGAGCCGCCGCTCTGGGTAACGCCGATCTGCGTCCAGAACTGCTCCTGATTCAGCCCCAGCCGGCGCCGGATCTCGCGCGGATTGAGGACGCGGTCAAAAAGTTTCACGGTGCGCTCAGGTTCGTCATGCGTTATGTTCTGGCGAGCACGAAGCTGGACGCGCCACGTCGCCCATCCCGGGTGAATACCATTGGCATAATTGTTGACCAAACCGGCGATCCACGCAAGTGTGGGCTTGTGGGCGGCGACTGTCCAGCGCCAAAACCTGAGACGGCTTGGGACGTGCAGTGCACAAAGCGAGGAGAGTCCGTTTGCTAGAATGGCGCCTTTGCGCGTCCGCCGCAGGGGTTACCCGGCCGTGACCGGGGCGGCATTTACGACTGTCCATGCTCCGCTACGACCTCCACAGCCACTCCACGCACTCCGACGGTCTGCTCACGCCGACGGAGCTGGTGCACCGTGCCGCGCGATGTGGCGTCGACGTGCTCGCGCTCACCGACCACGATGAGGTAAGCGGCCTGGCCGAAGCGCGCGCCGCCGCCGGCGAAGCTGGCCTGCGGCTGGTCGACGGCGCCGAGCTGTCGGTGAGCTGGCGCGGCCTCACCTTGCACGTTCTTGCGTTGCGCATCGACCCGGAATGTCCGGCGCTGCGCGACGGCTTGGCAGCCATCCGCGAGGGGCGCTCGGGACGCGCCCAGCGCATCGGCGACGCGCTCGCCGCCGCCGGAATCCCGGGCGCATACGAAGGCGCGCTCAGGTACGTCACCAGCGAGGGTCTGATCAGTCGCACGCACTTTGCGCGCTTCCTCGTCGAGGCCGGATTCGTACGCGAGACGAAGGATGTGTTCAAGCGCTACCTCGTCCCGGGCAAACCGGGTCATGTCGACCACGCGTGGGCCAACCTGCCGGACGCGATCGGCTGGATCCACGCTGCGGCCGGTCGAGCCGTGCTCGCGCATCCCGGGCGCTACAAACTGAGCGCAACAGGGTTGCGCGAGCTCCTCGGCGAGTTCTGCGACGCCGGCGGCGACGGCATCGAGGTGGTCTCACCGAGCCACAGCGCGGCGCAGACCGCCGATTTCGCCCGCCACGCCCGGAATTTCGGCTTTCTCGCCTCGGCGGGCTCCGATTACCACGGGCCGGGAGAGAGTTACGTCGACCTGGGCAATATGCCGCCGCTGCCCCTGGGCTTAACCCCGGTCTGGCAGGACTGGTGACGACCGGCGGCGCAGGCGACGAACACGCGCCGAAGCGGCGCACCGTCTTTTTTGTTTCCGATCGCACGGGTATCACTGCCGAAATGCTCGGCAACAGCCTGCTGTCGCAGTTCGAAGCCTTCGATTTCCAGCGCAGCACTATTCCTTTCGTCGATACACCCGAGAAGATCGCGGAGGTCGTGAGCGTGATCGATGCGAAGGGGGCGGCGGACGGCAAGCGCCCGCTGGTGTTCAGCTCGATCGTCGACGAGGTGATGAGCGCGCAGCTCGGCAAGGCCAACGCGCTGTTCCTGGATCTGTTCCAGGTCTTCATCGCCCCGTTGGAGGCGGAGCTGGCCGCGAAGTCGTCGCACGCGGCGGGCCGCTCGCATGGCATCGCCAACGTCCACAATTATTTTGCGCGCATGGAGGCGATCAACTTCGCGCAGGCGCACGACGACGGCGCCGCGACGCGCGACCTCGGCAAGGCGCAGGTGATCCTCGTCGGCGTCTCGCGCTGCGGCAAGACGCCGACCACGCTGTACCTCGCGCTGCAATTCGGCGTCCTCGCCGCCAATTTTCCGCTGACGCCGGACGATTTCGTCGACCACAAGCTGCCGGCATCGATCCTGCCGTTTCGCGACCGGCTGTTCGGCCTGACGATCGATCCCGAGCGGCTGCAGCAGATCCGGCAGGCGCGGCGACCCGACAGCAAATACGCCGCGCTCGAGAATTGTCGCTACGAAGTGCGCGCGGCCGAGCAGCTCATGCAGCGCGAGCGCATCGCGACCCTCGACACGACCGCCCGCTCGATCGAGGAGATCGCGACGACGATTCTGCACAAAGCGGGGTTGCAGCGGCACATTTTCTGACCGGACGATGCAACCGCCTGTGTGCGCTGTGAGCTCGACCGCGGCCGAATGAATTCGGCCCCACGAACACCGGAGCTCTTCGTAGGTGCGAATTTATTCGCACGCGCCGCGTCATGAATCGCTGCTGGCCGAATGAATTCGGCCCTACGCCCCGGAGTTACTCCAGCCCGTAAAACCGCCGCGCATTGTCGCCGCGGATCCGGTCCTTGTCGGCGCGCGATACTCCTGCGAGGAGCACGTCCGTCGCGGCAACCCACGCCGCATAGCTCGCCGCCAGCGTAACCACCGGCCAGTCGCTGCCCCACAATAGCCGCTCGGGGCCGAAACATTGCAACACGTGGTCGGCATAACGCTGCAACGCCTCGACGCTCCATTGCGCGCCCGCTTCGGTCACCAGCCCTGACAGCTTGCAATGCACCCGCGTATGCCGCGCGAGCGCCGCCAGATCTTCCGCCCACGGCTGCCAGCGATTGCCGGCGATGTCGGGCTTGGCGCAATGATCGATGACTACCGCGAGATCCGGATGACGCTCGAGCGTGCGCAGAAGCGGCTTCAGCTCGCGCGGCTTCACCAGCGCGTCGAAGCGCAAGCCGAGCCGCGGTAACGTCGCGAGAGCCGGCTGCACCTCGGGGCGGGCAATCCAATCGGGATCGGCGAGATCCTGCAGCATCGGGCGGATGCTCTTCAACAACGGATCGCCGGCGAGCATCCCTAGCGTCTCTGCCGCGTCGGCAGCGCCGAGGTCGGCCCAGCCCACCACACCTCGCACCAATCCATCGCTGTTGCGCGCAATGTCGAGCAGAAACCGCGTTTCGGCGAGCGTGGGCGCCGCCTGCACCAGCACGGTCGCGTCGACATTTGCTGCGGACAACAGCGGCTTGAGATCGGCAAGGTCGAAATCGCGGTAGATGGGCGCGAGCGCCGGCATTGGCTTGAGCCATCCATAATCGCCGCGATCGAGCCGCCAGACGTGATGATGCGCGTCGACCCGCCCGCTCATCGCGTTGCTTCGATTCCGGGAAGCGGCGCGCCTGGATCGACCAGCCCTCGCTCGCGAAGCGCGCTCCAGAATTCTGGCGGGATCGGCGTTCGCGCCAGCCGCAGATTCGCATCGAATTCGGCGACGCTTCGCGCGCCGGGAATCACCGTCGCGACGGCAGGATGCGCTGCCGGAAACTGCAGCGCCGCCGCCGGCAACGGGACTCCGAATTCGGCGCAGGCTTGCTCGATCGCGGCAACCCGCTCGACGATTTTCGGGGATGCCGGTGCGTAGTTGAAGTACGGCCGCGACCCGTCGCCGGGCCGAGTGCCCGTCGCGAGGATGCCGGAATTGAACGGACCGCCGAGCACGATCGCCACGCCGCGCCGCTCGCACTCGGGCAGCAATTCGGGCAGTGCGGATTGATCGGCGAGCGTGTAGCGCCCGGCGAGAAGGATCA
>DASXQW010000342.1:0-12411 GCA_036506975.1 Casimicrobiaceae bacterium
GCCGCCGGATCGATAGTCATCGCCTCGTCGGTTACGCGGCGCACGCCCCATTTGTCCAGGCCGTCGTAAGCTACCGTGAGGTCGGCGATCTGCCGGCTGCCGCCGAGCACCAGGTTCGACAACGGGCACGAGACGAATGCACTGCCGCGCTCGACGAGCGTCACGGCGATTTTGCCATCGCTCCACTTGCGCACGTATTTTGCGGCTGTCGCGCCGGCGAAGCCGCCACCCACCACGACGACCTTCGGCGCCTTGTCAGGCACGCTTGCGCAGCCGCCGAGCGCCAGCGCCGCGGCGGATGCCGATCCGGCCCGAAGGAATTCGCGTCGGCTTCGGCGCATGGCCGTTCCTAATTCGTCTTTTGCGCTGCGAGATACGCGGCTGCGGCGTCGATCTCCGCGTCGGTATAGCCCCTGGCAAGCTGCTGCATGATCGTCGAGGGCCGCTTACCGTCGCGAAAGGCCGTCATCTGCTGGACGAGATTGACTTTGTCCTGGCCGACCAGGCTGGGAATGCCGCCGCGGCTTCTGCCGTCGGTCCCATGACACGTCGTGCAATTGGCCGCGACATCGCGGCCAAGGTTCGCGTCGGCAGCCCCGGCACCACCGGCCACGACCACGAGCGCGAGGCCGGCAAGAGCGGGTACGAGCGAACGATGCATGGCTCCTTCCGCCGCAGGGACGACCGAACCATGGTACTCCGGCACGAAGTGTCCGCGTCGCAAAACGAAGACGGGGCCGCGGGGCCCCGTCCGTCGATGCGTGTTGCAGCTATGCGACCGGCTCGGCTTCCTTGGCTTCCTCGAAGACGAGCTTGATCTTGTCGTCCGCGCCGACATCGATGGTCACCTTGCCGCCACTGACGAGTCGGCCGAACAGGAGCTCGTCGGCCAGCGCCTTGCGGATCGTGTCCTGGATGAGTCGCGCCATCGGCCTCGCGCCCATCTGCGGATCGAAGCCCTTCCGCGCCAGGAACTCCTTGAGCGTCGGCGTGAACGACGGCTCGACTTTCTTCTCGTGCAGCTGCGCTTCGAGCTCGAGCAGGAACTTGTCGACTACGCGCAGGATGACGTCGTGGTCGAGCGAGGCAAACGAAATCGTCGCGTCCAGGCGATTGCGGAACTCCGGCGTAAACATGCGCTTGATCGATTCGAACTCGTCGCCCGCCTGCTTGTTGTCGGTGAAGCCGATCGAGTTGCGCGACAGCATGTCCGCGCCGGCGTTGGTCGTCATGATGATGATGACGTTGCGGAAATCGGCCTTGCGCCCGTTGTTGTCGGTCAGCGTTCCGTGGTCCATCACCTGCAGCAGAATGCTGAAGATATCGGGATGCGCCTTCTCGATCTCGTCGAGCAGCAGCACGCTATACGGATGCTTGGTGATCGCCTCGGTGAGCTGGCCGCCCTGGTCGAAGCCGATGTACCCCGGCGGCGCGCCGATCAGGCGCGACACCGCATGCCGCTCCATGTATTCGGACATGTCGAAGCGGATCAGCTCGACACCGAGGCAATACGCAAGCTGGCGCGCGACCTCGGTCTTGCCGACCCCCGTCGGCCCGCTGAAGAGGAAGTTACCGATGGGCTTCCGCGGATTGCCCAGGCCCGACCGCGCCATGCGGATCGCCGCAGTCAGCGCGTCGATCGCCTGATTCTGCCCGAACACGACGTTCTTCAGGTCGCGGTCGAGCGTCTTCAGCGCGTTGCGGTCGTCGGAGGAAACGCTCTTGGCCGGGATCCGCGCGATCTTGGCGACGATCTCCTCGATCTCGGTCTTGCTGATGATCTTCTTCTGCCTGGACTTGGGCAGGATCTTCTGCGCCGCGCCGGCTTCGTCGATGACGTCGATCGCCTTGTCCGGGAGGTGGCGGTCGTTGATAAAGCGCGCGGAGAGCTCGGCCGCGGTCGTCAGCGCCGCAGGCGCGTACTTCACGCCGTGGTGCTGTTCGAAGCGCGTCTTAAGCCCCTTCAGGATCTCGATGGTCTCCGCGATCGACGGCTCGGGCACGTCGATCTTCTGGAAGCGCCGCGACAAAGCGTGATCCTTCTCGAAGATCACCCGGTATTCGTTGTAGGTCGTCGCGCCAATGCACTTCAACGCCCCGGTGTTGAGAGCGGGCTTGAGCAGATTCGACGCGTCGAGCGTGCCGCCCGATGCTGCGCCGGCGCCGATGATGGTATGGATCTCGTCGATGAACAGGATCGACTTGGGGTTGTCGGTCAACTGCTTCAGCACCGCCTTCAGTCGCTGCTCGAAGTCGCCGCGATACTTGGTGCCTGCGAGGAGCGCCCCCATGTCGAGCGAATAAACGGTGAACTCGCGGAGCATCTCCGGAACTTCGCCTTCGTTGACGCGGCGGGCAAGCCCTTCGGCGATCGCAGTCTTGCCCACGCCCGCTTCGCCCACCAGCAGTGGATTGTTCTTGCGCCGGCGGCACAACACCTGAATGACCCGTTCGAGCTCGATCTCGCGGCCGATCAGTGGATCGATCTTGCCGCTCTTCGCCATATGGTTGAGGTTTACCGTATACGCGTCGAGCGCGCCCGCGGGCTGCTGTTCGCCGTCGCCCTCGTCCTTGGCCGATTCCTGCTTCTCATCCTTCTTCTGCGAGGTCTTGGTGATGCCGTGTGCGATGTAGTTGACAACGTCGAGCCGCGTCACACCACGCTGGTTCAGGAAGTACACCGCGTGGGACTCCTTCTCGCCAAAGATCGCCACCAAGACGTTGGCGCCGGTCACTTCCTTCTTGCCCGAGGACTGGACGTGCAGGATCGCGCGTTGGATCACGCGCTGGAAGCCTTGCGTGGGCTGGGTATCCGCGTCCGAATGCGGCGACAGCCGGGGCGTGTGCTCGTTGATGAAGTCGGTCAGGACGCCGCGCAGCTCCTCCAGATCGACGCCGCAGGCCTTGAGTACTTCGGCGGCGGAAGGGTTGTCGAGCATCGCGAGCAGGAGGTGCTCGACGGTGATGAACTCATGCTGCTTTTGCCGGGCCTCGACAAAAGCCATGTGGAGGGAAACTTCCAGTTCCTGCGCGATCATGATGGTCCGAACCTTGATCGCAGTGTTCGCGCCGACCTGGCGCAGCTGCTGCGAACTGACTTAACGCCTACGTCTCCTCCATGGTGCACTGGAGTGGATGCTGGTGCTTGCGGGCGATGTTGAGCACCTGATCGACCTTTGCGGCGGCGACTTCCCGCGTGTAAGTCCCGCACACCCCCATCCCCTCGCGATGAACCTGTAACATAACCTGAGTGGCCTTTTCGCGGCTCATCGCGAATACAGTCTGCAACACCACGACGACAAAGTCCATCGGGGTGTAGTCGTCGTTGAGCAGGATAACCTTATACAGCGGCGGGGGCTTGAGGCGCGTCTTTTCGGCCTCGAGAACGCTCCCGTCCTGATGCTGAATCGCCATGCCTTGCCGGAAACCCGCCCTCCGATCCTCTAATGTTTGATGATTGCAACAGATTTTTCAAGAGGAAGCCGCATTTTGGCCCCGGGACTTGACTTCGTCGTCGCAAAACGCGTACAAAACTTGCGTTTGGCTTACGAGTGTTTGCTGTCCCGGTCTGCCGCCGCACCGAGCACCGTTGCGCTTGCCGTAGATAGTACTTGCTCCCCAAACACCAATCCCCTCATTCTTGTAAGGACGCAGGTCTATGGCAACAGGCACGGTCAAGTGGTTCAATGACGCGAAGGGTTACGGCTTCATCACGCCGGACGACGGCGGCGAAGACCTTTTCGCGCATTTCTCGGCTATTCAGATGAATGGTTTCAAAACGCTGAAGGAAGGCCAGAAGGTGAACTTCGAAGTCACCCAGGGACCCAAGGGAAAGCAGGCCTCGAACATCCAGGCCGCCTGAATTCCGTCCGCCTGCCCGAGACCCGGGCGGCCGTGGCAGCAAAGACCCGCCGCACGGCGGGTTTTTTGTTGACTGCGGTCCCGGGTCGGTGCAGATGGTCGTCGCCCCGGCGCAAGCCGGGCCCAAGTTCGTCCGCGCGAATGCAGCGTCGCTGGTAGGCCGTCACTCCCGCGGAAGCGGGAATCCAGTGGCGTTTGACGAAAGACACTGGATCCCCGCCTTCGCGGGGATGACGCGGCTGTCTCCAATCGCTGCGACGCTTCGCGTCTGGCTCTCGGACAGCCGCGTCACATCCTCTCGATCATTGCCTGGCCGAAGCCGGAGCATGACACCTGTGTGGCGCCCGGCATCAGCCGGGCGAAGTCGTAGGTCACAACTTTCTCCGCGATCGCCTTTTCCAAGCTCTTGACGATCAGCTGTGCGGCCTCCTTCCAACCCATGTGCACCAGCATCATCTCCGCGGAGAGAATTTCCGAACCCGGATTGACGTAGTCCTTGCCGGCATATTTGGGCGCCGTGCCGTGGGTCGCCTCGAACATAGCCACCGAATCGGACATGTTCGCGCCCGGCGCGATACCGATCCCGCCGACCTGCGCGGCGAGCGCGTCCGAGATGTAATCGCCGTTCAGGTTCAGCGTCGCGATGACGCTGTACTCCTCCGGCCGAAGCAGGATCTGCTGCAGGAAGGCATCGGCGATCGCGTCCTTGACCGTGATGTCGCGACCGGTTCTCGGGTTCTTGAACTTGCACCAGGGGCCGCCGTCGATGGGCAAAGCACCGAATTCCTTCTGCGCCAGTGCGTAGCCCCAGTCGCGGAATCCGCCCTCGGTGAATTTCATGATGTTGCCCTTGTGGACCAGAGTCAGGGACGGGCGGTCGTTGTCGATCGCATACTGAATCGCCTTGCGCACCAGCCGCTCCGTGCCCTGACGCGACACCGGTTTGATGCCGATACCCGAGCTCTCCGGGAAGCGGATCTTCTTGACACCCAGGTCCTTCATCAGGAAGTTGATCACCTTCTTCGCGCCGTCCGATTCAGCGGCCCATTCGATGCCGGCGTAGATGTCTTCCGAGTTCTCGCGAAAGATCACCATGTTCACCTTTTCCGGCGCCTTGACCGGGCTGGGCACGCCGTTGAAGTACTGTATCGGCCGCAGGCATACATAGAGGTCGAGTTGCTGCCGCAGCGCGACGTTGAGGCTGCGGATGCCGCCGCCCACCGGCGTCGTCAGCGGACCCTTGATCGACACGACATAGTCCTTGAGGATCGCCAGCGTCTCGTCCGGGAGCCACACGTCGGCGCCGTACACCTTGGTCGACTTCTCGCCGGCGTAGATTTCCATCCAGTGAATCTTCCGCTTGCCGCCATAGGCCTTCGCCACCGCTGCATCGACCACCTTGATCATCACCGGCGTGATGTCGACACCGGTGCCGTCGCCTTCGATGTACGGAACGATCGGCTGGTCGGGAACGTCGAGGCTGAAGTTCGGCTTGACCGTGATCTTCTGACCTCCGGTCGGGACCGTGACGTGCTCGTAGGCGGGCATGGTATCTCCTTCGAATGCGACGGGAGCTTGCGCGGGAACAGCGGAAGTCGCAAATTATCCCCGATTCCAGATGTTCCTGCCACGCGGAAACCGCCGCGAGCGCCTGGTTATGGCGGCGGGCGTGCGTGGCGCCGTGCTATCATTCACGCCCGGTCCGAACCACCTTTAGTTGCCAGGATCGCGCCCCTCTTGCAGCACTTCCGCGCACGCGTTTTCCTCACGTTGCCTTGCTCCGGGCCCCTTTACCCGCTGCCCAGCTCTCCCGCTGGGACAGGGAACATGCTTCAGTCGCTTCGCGGCCTCATAGAACGGTGATCCGCCGCTTCCTCGCGCGCTTGATGCCCGGCAGGCCCGCCACCGAGCCGCGGATTTTCGGCCCCGACGCGCATGCCGTGCGCCGCAGCCAGCTTTCGCGCGCGGCAACCGATGTGACGCGCAAGCTGCAGCAGGCGGGCTTCAAGGCTTTTATCGTCGGCGGCGCCGTGCGCGATCTCCTCCTCGGAATCACGCCGAAGGACTTCGATATCGCCACCGACGCGACACCCGAAGAGATCAAACCTCTGTTCCGCCGCGCCTTCATCATCGGCCGGCGTTTTCGGCTGGTGCACGTGCTCGCCGGAGCGGAGACGGTCGAGGTGTCGACCTTCCGCGGCAGACAGGTCGGCGACGACACCGCAGACGAGCACGGAAGGCTTCTGACCGACAATGTTTTCGGCGGCCAGGCCGAAGACGCGGTGCGCCGCGACTTCACGATCAATGCACTGTATTTCGATCCCGCGACCGAAAGCGTATGGGACTACGTCGGCGGCGTGGCCGATGTCAAAGCGAAAAAGCTGCGCCTGATCGGTGACCCGGTCACCCGCTATCGCGAGGATCCCGTGCGCATGCTGCGCGCGGTCAGGCTGGCGGCGAAGCTCGGCATCGACATCGAGAAAAAGACTGCGGCGCCAATCCCGACGCTGGCGCCGCTGATCCACAACCTTCCGCCGGCGCGAGTATTCGACGAGATGGAAAAGCTCCTCCTGTCCGGCCACGCCGTCGAATCGCTCAGGAGCCTGCGCCGGCACGGTCTGCATCACGGGGTGCTCCCGCTGCTCGACGTGATCCTCGAGCAGCCGCTGGGCCAGCGGTTTATCGAGCTCGCGCTCGCCAGCACCGACGAGCGCGTGCGCACGGGCAAGCCGGTGACCTCCGCCTTTCTGTTCGCGACGCTGCTTTGGCACGAGGTGTTGATGAGCTGGAACGCGGCGAAGGCGAAAGGCGAGCGGCCGATGCCCGCGCTGTTCGCGGTAATGGACGGCGTGCTGGCGCAGCAGGCGGAGCGACTCGCGATCCCGCGTCGTTTCGAAGCGACGATCAAGGAAACCTGGGCGCTGCAGCCGCGGTTCGAGCAGCGGGCCGGCCAACGGCCGTTCCGGCTGCTCGAACATCCGCGCTTCCGCGCCGGATACGATTTTCTCTGGCTGCGCGGCCACAGCGGCGAGATTCCCGTCGAGATCGCCGACTGGTGGGAACGCTTCCAGCGCGCCGACAGCGACGAGCGCGGACGCATGCTTCGTCCCGACGAGGCGCCGAAGAAACACCGGCGCTCGCGCGGTCGCAAGCGCAAGGGCGCGGCGTCCCCCGACGTACCCGGCTCGCCCTCGCCGTCCGAACACTGAGGAGCGCAGTGGCAAACGTCGCGTACATCGGGCTCGGCAGCAATCTCGGCCATCCGCGTCGGCGGCTGGCGCGCGCGTTGACCGAGCTCGCGCGGCTGCCGCGCTCGCGACTCGTCGCGGCGTCCGGCAATTACTTGACTGCCCCGGTGGGGGGAGGCGAGCCGCAACCGGACTATGTCAACGCGGTCGCGGCGTTGCGCACCGCACTCGCGCCCGGCGCGGTGCTCCGACAGTTGCGCGCCATCGAGCACCGCCACGGCCGGCGGCGCCCGCGGGGCGAGCGGCGCAACGCGCCGCGACTGCTCGACCTCGATCTGCTGCTCTTCGGGCGGCGCCGGGTTTCGCAGTCGCGCTTGATCGTGCCGCATCCGCGAATGCACGAACGCGCCTTCGTGTTGCGTCCGCTGCTCGATATCGCGCCCGCGGCAACGATCCCCGGTCGAGGCGCCGCCCGAATGTGGCTGCGCAGCGTGCGCGGCCAGCGCATCGATCGCACGCGAACCGCTTTCTGGCGCTAAAGGTCACGCCGGCGACCATGGATCTCGAAAAGTGCCGCTATGTCGTCGTCGAGGGGCCGATCGGTGCCGGCAAGACGAGCCTCGCCCGCGCGCTTGCCGATTACCTCGACGCCGATGCACTGCTCGAAGCGCCGGAAGCGAATCCGTTTCTCGCGCGGTTCTACGCGGACATGCCGCGCTTCGCGCTGCCGACCCAGCTCAATTTTCTGTTTCAGCGGGTCGACCAGGTCCGCGGCCTCAACCAGCTCGACCTGTTCGGGCGCGCCACCGTCGCCGACTTCCTGCTCGACAAGGACCCGCTGTTCGCGCGATTGAACTTGAACGACGACGAATTCGTTCTCTACGACAAGATGTACACGCATCTCAAGCCGCAGACTCCGGCACCCGACCTCGTCATCTATCTGCAGGCGCCGGTCGCGACGCTGATCGACAGGGTGCACAAGCGCGGCCTCGATTATGAGCGCTCGATTGCGGAGCAGTATCTGGCGCGGCTCGCCGATGCGTACAGCCGGTTTTTCTATCAGTACGAGGACGCGCCGCTGCTCATCGTCAACAGCGAGCGGTTGAATTTCGTCGATCACGCCGATCACTTCGAGCTGCTGCTCTCGCACATCGAGGGTATGCGTGGGCGACGCGAGTTCTTCAACCTGGGGACGCAATGACCGCAACGACCTCCACACGTACCGTTCCCGGCCTCGCCGCGATGGCGCGCCAGGGAGAGAAGATCGCGATGCTCACTTGCTACGACGCGAGCTTCGCCGCGCTGCTCGATCGCGCCGGCGTCGACGCGGTGCTCATCGGCGACTCGCTGGGCATGGTCATAGGCGGCCATCCAACAACGCTGCCGGTCACGCTGGACGAAATGGTGTATCACACGCGTTGCGTGGCGGCGGGCGCGCGCTCGGCGCTCATCATCGCCGACATGTCGTTCGGAAGCTATCAGGCGAGCCCCGAACAGGCGTATGCCAACGCGGCACGGCTGATGGCGGCGGGCGCGCAGATGGTCAAGCTCGAGGGCGGCGCGTGGGTCGCGCGCAGCGTCGAATTCCTGGTCGCGCGCGGCATTCCGGTGTGCGGTCATCTGGGCTTGCAGCCCCAGTCGGTGCATCGGCTCGGCGGCTACAAGGTGCAGGGCAAGACCGAAGCGTCGGCGCGCGTCTTGCGCGAGGACGCGCACGCTCTTGCGGTCGCGGGCGCGGATCTCCTCGTGCTCGAGATGGTTCCGGCGGCGCTGGCGACGGAGCTCACGGCGGATATCGCGGTGCCGACGATCGGCATCGGTGCCGGTCCGGGATGCAGTGGCCAGGTGCTCGTGCTCTACGATATGCTCGGCATCTACCCGGGCAAGCCGGCGCGCTTCGTCCGCAATTTCATGACGGGGAGAGCGAGCGTCGAGGAGGCCGTTCAGGCGTACGTCAGGGCAGTCAAGGACAGTAGCTTTCCCGGCCCCGAGCACTCCATCTAAGAGGCTCCAGCACGCTAAAGCCATGGAGATCGCGACCACTGCCGCCGAGCTGCACACGTTTCTAGCCGACGCCGGCACCGTCGCGTTCGTGCCGACGATGGGCAATCTGCATCAAGGCCACCTGCAGCTCATGCGCATCGCGCGCGAGCACGGCGACACGGTCGTCGCCAGCATCTTCGTCAACCGGCTGCAGTTCGGGCCGAACGAGGATTTCGACCGTTATCCGCGCACGTTCGAAGCCGATTGCGAGGGCCTGAAGCGCGAAGGCGTTGATGTCGTGTTCGTGCCGCAGGAACAGGAGATGTATCCGACGCCGCAGGTCTATCGCGTGACGCCGCCGCCACTGGCCGAGGAGCTGGAAGGCGCATCGCGGCCGGGATTCTTCCATGGCGTATGCACTGTGGTACTGAAGCTCTTCAGCCTGGTGCAGCCGGATGTCGCGGTGTTCGGCAAGAAGGACCGCCAGCAACTCAAGATCGTGCGAGGCATGGTGCAGCAGTTCAATATGCCGATTCGCATCGTTCCGGCCGAAACGGTCCGTGCCGATGACGGTCTCGCGCTGGCGACGCGCAATAGCTATCTTTCAGCCGAAGAGCGTCTCGAGGCACCGCGCCTCTACCGAACCCTCTCCTGGGTCGCCGACGAAATCCTCGGCGGCCGTCACGACTACGCCAATCTCGAAGCGGCCGCGCGCGCGGATCTTTCGCGCCATGGGTGGAAGGTCGATTACATCGCGATCCGCCACGGCCTCGCGCTGCGCATTCCGCACCCCGAAGGCTATGACCACCCCAATCTGCTCATCGTGCTGGGTGCCGCCATGCTCGGCTCCACCCGCCTGATTGACAATGTCGACGTGGTTCAGGGTGCAAGCGAAGATTGAGCTTGCGCCCTGAGTCGACATTGCGAATGACGATGACACGGAGGGGTCGGACAATGTCTGTCAGAGGGCGGGACGGTGACCGACATCTCATCTCCGCATTGCAACAACTTGCATCATTCGACTAAACCATCGGCAACCTCCAAGCGTCAAAACAAAGTCGGCATCGTTGCCGGCGCCTGATTTGGAGATTGCCTATGAGTACCGAGCGCAAAACACTTTTGAGTGCGTTCGTGGGCGCGCTATTGGCGCTATCAGCGCCGGCTGCGCTTGCGGGCGAGATCACGCTCTACGAGCAACGGGATTTCCGCGGCGATAGCTTGACGCTGCACCGCGCGGCGCCGAACCTGCAAATAACCGGCCTCAACGACAGCGCTTCGTCGCTCGTAGTCCGCGATGGCGTGTGGGAGGCGTGCACAGACGCTTTCTTCCGCGGCAGTTGCGCGCAGCTTCGACCCGGCGAATACAGGCGGCTAACCGGCGTGTTGAACGACCGCATCTCATCGGTGCGGGAAATCGTCACCGCTACCGAGCTTGCACCGCCGATCGTCGTTGCACCGCCGATCGTCATCGCCGGCGCCGGGCCGCGCATCGTGTTGTTCGAGCTTCCCGGCTTCGGCGGCGGCGCGATCGAGCTGACCAAGACGCACGGCAGCCTCGATCGGATCCCAGCATTTGGTGGGGCCGACGCGGTGATCGTGTACGGCGGTACGTGGCGCCTGTGCAGTCGCGCGTATTACCGCGGTGAATGCTTCGACTTCGTACCAGGTCGTTATGAGAACCTCGGCTCGCTCACCGGTAGAGTGAACTCCGCGGAGCTGGTTGCGGTCACGGGCGCTCCCGTTGTTGCGGTGCCGCCGCAGGTCGGAGTCGGACGCGTAGTGCTGTACGAATACCCGAACTTCCGCGGCCAGTCGTTTGCGATCAATTGGAGCGAGCTGCCCAACCTCAACAGAATGGGGTTCAGCGATCGGGCGGCTTCGATGCGGATCGAGGAAGGCTACTGGATGTTCTGTACCGACACGCAATTCCGGGGCGATTGCCGTACGCTGGGCCCGGGTGAATATGCCCGGCTGCCGGGCGAGGTCGACCGCAGGATTGCATCGCTGCGACGCGTGAACGACATCTACGGCGCGGCGTCGAGCTCTTACCGGCATTTGCGCTAAGTGGGCTTTTTGCAGGACGGCCGTTCGCTCCGCTCATCTAAGCTTTCATCGAGCTAAGTCAAAGGAGTGAACGGCCGGTACCGCTTTACCTGCACGCTTTATCCGTGTGTCCGGTCATGTTTCGGAACGCCCGTCCCGCATAAATCGAGGGCAGGACGGTTTTTCTTGCTCAGACTCGAACGGCAGATGGCTGCGGCATCAGAACGAGCACGTTGCCCGCGATACAGAGCGCGGCGCCGACGAGAGCGGGCAGCGTCCATTGGTAGTGCTCGAAAACCGTCGAGAGCAGCAAGGCTACGACAGGCACCGCCACCCCGACATAGCCAGCCCGCGCGGCGCCGATTTTTCCTAATAGCGTGAGATACGCCGCGAATGCGATCACCGATCCGAACGCCGCGAGGTAGAGGAGCGAGAGCACGTAGCCGGGACGCGGATCGAAGCTCCACACGGTGTCGTTCAGCGCGGCGACGATCGCGATGGTAAGCGTGCCGTAGGTCATGCCCCACGCGACTCCGGGCAACAGGGGGACGCCATGGCGCTGATTGCGCACCGCGAGCAGGTTGCCGCCCGATGCGAATACCGTCGCCGCGAGCCCGAACAGGATGCCGCGCAGCGCGTCGGCCTGCATGCCCGCGATCTCACGCCAGAAAAGAAGCGTGACTCCGCTGACGCCCAGCGCCGCCCCGAGGACCGTGCGCCGTCCAATCGGCGTTGCGAAGAACACGCGCACGCCCACGAGGTTGAGGAACACGATCAGCGAGAACAACACCGCCACCAGCCCGGATGCGATGTGTTGCTCGGCCCAATACACACAGAGGTAGTTCAAGCCGAAGAGAAACGCGCCCTGACCTGCGAACCACGCATGCTGCGCTGCGGGGAACCTGAGCGAGCGGCCAGCCGCGAGGCACCACGCCGCCAGCATCAGCGCCGCGAGCGCGAAGCGGTAGACGACGGAGGCTTCAGCCGCGACGTTGCCGAGCTGGAATGTGATCGCAAGCCAGGTCGAGCCCCAGATCAGGGTAGCGATCGAGAAAAGCGAAATCGGTCCCATCAATTTGTCGCGCTCGCTGGCCGCGCCGGCGACTATGCAGCGCGCAACGCGTCGACGATCTCGAGTCGCGCGGCGCGCGCGGCGGGCAGGAATCCGCCCACAAATCCCATCGCCAGTGCAAACAGCAGCGCCGCAGCGACGATTGCCGGCGTCAACACGAACCGGAAAGCGATCTCGGCAAAGGTCTGGAAATTGGTCGTTGAAATCGACAGCGCTTGCATGAACGCGGCGCCGGTCACGCCGATCACGCCACCGAGGAGTCCC
>DASXQW010000343.1:0-11839 GCA_036506975.1 Casimicrobiaceae bacterium
GAAGTAGAGCACGAGACCGCCGGCCTTCAGCGCCGCGAGCAGCGGACCGCCGGCGAGCGCTTGCGCGTCGGGCGCGGCTGCCTGCGATGGTGCTGCGCAGAAGAGCGCGAAGAGCGCCGCAGTGAGCCGCAGGAATACGCGACGGGTCAACGGCATCGAGCCCGCCAATTTCAATCCGCGTCGAACGCTGCGATCGGCACGGTCGCGTCACGCAGAGACAGCGCCGGATCGGCATCGCATGCAAGATCGCCGTCGGCAACGGGCGCGCCGGTTGGGCGGACCGCTGTGAAATCGTGCAGCGTGCGGTCGAGCAGGTGGGTCGAGACGACATTCCCGAGTGAATTGAAGATCGTCTCCACACGACCGGGATATTTTTTCTCCCACTCGCGCAGCATCGCGGCAACGTGCTTTCGCTGCAGGTTTTCCTGCGACCCGCAGAGGTTGCACGGAATGATCGGGAACGCCATCGCCTCGGCGTAGCGCGCGAGGTCACGCTCGCGCACGTAGGCGAGCGGCCGGATGACGACGTGGCGGCCGTCGTCGGAGACGAGCTTCGGCGGCATCGTCTTGAGCTTCCCTCCGAAGAACAGATTCAGGAAGAAGGTCGCGAGGATGTCGTCACGATGATGGCCGAGCGCGATCTTGGTTGCGCCGATCTCGGTTGCGACGCGATAGAGCACGCCGCGCCGCAGCCGCGAACACAGCGAGCACATGGTCCTGCCTTCGGGAATCACCCGCTTGACGACGCTGTAGGTATCTTGTTCCTCGATGCGGAATGGCACGCCGCGCGAGGCAAGATAGCGCGGCAGCACGTCGGCGGGAAAGCCTGGCTGTTTCTGGTCGAGATTGACGGCGATCAGCTCGAACGGCAGCGGGGCGCGATCCTGGAGCGAAAGCAGGACGTCGAGCATTCCGTAGCTGTCTTTGCCTCCGGAAAGGCAGACCATGACGCGGTCGCCGGCCTCGATCATCGAAAAGTCGGCGATCGCCTGGCCGACGAGACGGCGCAGGCGTTTTTTGAGCTTGTTCGCCTCGAAATCCGCGCGCTGTGCCTCACGCCCAGGTAGAGCGCGGCGAGCGAGGGTCGATGCGGCGTGGTCCACGGCGGCGTTCGTCACGCGGCCGCAGCGGGCGCGGCTTTTCGGGACGCAAGTGCGACCGCGATGCGCGCGACGCCGCAGGTGATAATCTGGAAGCCGACGAGGTAGCCGATCAGCACCAGCGAGCCGAGCGGCCAGCCGATCGCGATCAGGATGGCCAGCACGAGCGACAGAATACCGTTCGCCAGCACCCAGCCCCAACCGCGGCGCGGCTTGATGTGCAACGCCAGCGCGACCTCGACGATGCCCAACGCGACCATCATCGCGGCGACGAATATCGCCAAAGACACCGCGCCCGCAATCGGGTTGGCGACCAGAATCAAGCCCAGGACGACGTAGACCACGCCCATCAGCAGCCGCCATCCGAAATCGGGCTCGCCGCGCGTGCGGATCGCGACGACGATCGCGATCGCACCTGCGATCAGCGCGAACCAGCCGATGTACAGCGATGCGGCGACCGCGGCCATCACCGGAAAGAGCAACGCCACGCCGCCGGCGATCACGAGCACGATGCCGAGCGCGAGGGACCAGCCCGAGGACAAGCCGGGCGCGGGGGTCGCCGGGGGTCGGGTTGCCGTGCTCATGAGCACCTCCTCATCTCGTGTCGCCCGCGCTGACAGACTGGCATCAGCGTCCGCTGCGGTGGAGGCGATGGTAGCATAGCGGGCGCTCGCGCGGCGGCTCGAGGCTGCGCCTCCTCGGCGGCTCTTCCTTCAACACCGAACATTCATGCTCAAGATCAGCCACCGCTTCGACGCCGGCGCCATCGAGACCATCGCCGCAGACCGCGCGGACGACATCCGTGTCAACATCCGCGCCGACTCGCACGCCGAGTTCCGCCAGTGGTTCTACTTCCGCTTGCAGGGTGCGCGCGGCCAGGCCTGCCGCATCCGCTTCGCCAACGCCGGCCAGTGCACGTATGTCGACGGCTGGCAGGGCTACCGCGCCGTCGCGTCGTATGACCGGCGGCAATGGTTTCGCGTACCCACAAGCTTCGACGGCAACACGCTGGCAATCGCCCACGCGCCCGATCGCGACTCGGTGTGGTATGCATACTTCGAGCCGTATTCGTGGGAACGGCATCTCGATCTGCTCGGACGCGCTGAGGATTCACCGCTCGCGCGCGTGCGCGACCTCGGCAGCACGGTCGATGGCCGCGACGTGAATCTGGTAACGGTCGGAACGGCGGGCGCGGGCAAGCCGCCACTATGGGTGATCGCGCGCCAGCATCCGGGCGAGACGATGGCCGAGTGGTTCGTCGAGGGACTGCTCGACCGCCTGCTCGACCCTTACGACCCGGTCGCGCGTTCGCTCCTCGCGCAAGCGGTCATCTATATTGTGCCGAACATGAACCCCGACGGCGGCGTGCGCGGCAATCTGCGCACCAACGCCGCCGGCGCCAACCTCAACCGCGAGTGGGCGGCGCCGAGCCCGGAGCGCAGTCCGGAAGTGTTTTGCGTACGCGCCGCAATGCACGAGACCGGCGTCGATGCCTTCCTCGACGTGCATGGCGACGAAGGCCTTCCCTATGTGTTCGTCGACGGCTGCGAGCGAGTGCCGGGTTTTACGCCGAGGCAGGACGCGTTGCAGCGCGCCTTCGTCGCCGCGTTCAAGCGCGCGAGCCCCGATTTCCAGGACGTGCACGGCTATCGGGACGACAAGGACGCCAAGATCAATCTGACGCTCGCCTCGAAGTATGTGGGACACGCCTTCGGTTGCCTCGCGCTGACCCTTGAGATGCCGTTCAAGGACAATGCCGACCTTCCCGACGAGGCGGTGGGCTGGAGCGGCGCGCGCAGCGCCCGCCTCGGCGCGGCTGCGGTCGAGCCGCTGCTCGCCGTCCTGCCGGAGTTGTAGGCGCGAATTCATTCGCACATCTCGGCCATCGGTTGGCGCGGCCGAATGAATTCGGCCCTACAATAGGATTGAATCCAAGGGAGAATAGGGATGCAGACCCTCGTCGTAGCCAACCCGAAGGGCGGGAGTGGGAAGACCACGCTTGCGACCAATGCCGCCGGCTGGCTCGCCGGACGCAAGCAACGCGTCGTGCTCGCCGATTTCGATCCGCTGCGGGCGGCGACGGAATGGCTGGCGCGGCGCCCGCCGCTTTTCCCCGCCATCGGCGGATGGACGCCTGACGGCGCAAAAAGGGAGCTCAAGGGCGAGCCGCCGCAGTGGCTGGTGATCGATACTCCGGCCGAGCTGCACGGGGAGAGTCTGCGCGACGCGATGCGCCGTGCCGACATCCTTCTCGTGCCGGTGTCGCCCAGCGCATTCGACATGGGGGCGACCCGGCACTTCCTGGACCAGATCAGCGAGTACAAGGCGGTGAAAAAAGGCGACATCGCAATCGGACTGGTGGCGATGCGCGTCGACCCGCGCACTATCAGCGCGGGCGAGCTCGAAGAGTTTCTCGAAGGCTTCGACTATCCGCTGGTCGCGCACCTGAGGCAGACGCAGGTCTACGTCTACTGCGCGCGCGACGGCCTCACGGTGTTCGATCTGCCGCGCTCGCGCGGAGAGCAGGATTGGGAGCAGTGGCGACCGCTGACGCGCTGGCTTGCGCGTCAGGCCGCGGTGAAGAACGGCTAGCCGTGCGAGCTCGCAGCGGGGTACGACCGGTTCAGCCGTCGCGCGAGATCACTGCGGTACGCAGGCGAACACCTTCGTGTTCCCATCGCCTTCGAAGAGCCATCCCGCAGCAGCCATTTGATTGAAAACCGTTACGCTTGTCGTATAGCGGTGGTTGGGCGCTCCGCCCATCCCGTCGTTGTAGAGCCGGTAGAGCGGAATGGTCCCTGCGGGGCAAAATCCGTTGGCGTCCGCGAGCTGGATGTAGAACGCAATATTCTCGAACTGCCAAGCCGCGTGCAAAGCCGGGTCCATCTGGACGAGCGCACATTCGGAGGGGAACGGTGTGTAGAAGTGCGAGCTTCTCGGCGCGAACGCCGTGCTGAAGAAGCGGCACGTTGCCGACGCAGACCCCGTGGCTTGCGACCAGACTTTGAATGTTTCCCCTGTACGCTTCCAAGCGCCGCCAAAGGCGCCCCCGTCCAGCGCGGCGATCTCGTCCGGGAAAGACGTCTCGAAGTAGAAATTCCAGACGTCGTAGTAATACTCGACCGCCACCGCTGTCTGAGGCGAGCCGCCCCCCGTCGCGCTGTTGTACTTGTCAATGAAGCCCGTGGTCGCGGCCAGAAACTCGGCGTCGAGGCCATTGAAGAGATGGTATCCGCATCCGCCATTGCTGCCGCCGATCAGGCTGACTACCTCCCTGACCGGCGCCGACGTCAAAGCGACGAACAACGCGGCTCCGAATTGCTGGGCATCGAGCGCGTGATAGACGACCAGCGTCGGGCGCTTGATCAATGCCACCTGCGATATGTTGGGATGGTCGGGAGAAAAGAAGATCACGCCTACCGGCATGTCGACGGGTAGGTTGATGGCAAGACTCCAGATCGCCGCGGTCGATGAACTGCCGCCGATGATCCACGTCGGGACATTGTCGCGTGCTTGCATGTAGCGAATGACTTCGAGCACGTCGCTGATATCGTACGTCGAGCCATCGGAAGCCGCGTCGACGAGGGCGACCGCGAAACCATGATCGGCAAACGCCTGCCGATTGCGGGCGATGGGATTGCAGAGCGCGGCAACGGTGGTCATCGTCCCGTCGCCCTGAATCCCGAAGGTGCCTTCACCTCCGGGCAACACCACGATATTGGCGGCCGGAGCATCGGGATGAAGGTAGAGGAAGCGCTGCGTGACACCCCGAGTGGGAACGTCGACTACGGTCGTCGTCACGGCCCCCATGGCAGAGGTCGCGATCATTGCAGAGATCAGGAGTGCACCGGCACTTGCGATATTCAGGACATTCATCATGTTTCCTCAACTGTCGTCGCGATCCAATTCATTATGGAAGAGGGATCGCGACAATGCGCCCTCCGTACTCGCTGACGTAGAGCGTGCCGGTCTTTTTGTTGAGTGTCATGGAAGTCGGACGCGTCAGGCAATTGGCGATTAGGGTCGGCGGACCGGGCGGACTATCAAAGCGCAACACCAGGCCCGGGCTCCCGAAAAATGGCCCCGCCGAAGCATGCTGGAGCACTAAATAATTTGGCTCGCCGTGTACCACTATTGGAAGGACGTCGATAGCGGTCTTGAGCCCGGTGATGAATGGGGTATCGCTTCCCGTCAGCGGATCGATCTGTTCCACGGTTGATGTTCCCGGTGGGAACGGGACGCCTCGGAAAAGGGTCACAAAGAGCTGATCGTCAAAAGACGCAATGCCAGTCGGCACGGCGTCGAGGAACGGTCCACCAGGCAGACCCGGTATCCCAAAGAGTGGGTTCCGAATGGCCGGGAACGTCACGAGCGTCGAAACCGCTCCAGTCAGAAGATCAATCTCCCAGACCAGATTCCGTCCGCCGTCCGTAACGTAAAGCGTATCCTCGACTGCAACCAGGTCGAAAGGATTGGAGAGCTTCACGTTCTCCGGGAAGATCGGCAGCGGAAAGGGTATGAAGTTGGGAAAGTCAGCGATCATTTGAACTGTGATCGTGTCCCCGCCGCTGCTCGAAAGCGTCACGATCTGTCCGTTGGCAAGCGCCTCCTGGTCGGCGAGCGTGAGCGTAAACCTGCTCGTGGTCTTCTCAACCTTGGCGCTGAACTGAATTGCCAGAATCGAGCTAAAGATTGGCGACGAGATCGGATTCGCATTCGGTATCGTCGTCCCCGGAAACGGTCCGGGCCGCCCTACATCGCCCGTCCCGATAGCGACGTACAGGTTGCGTCCGCGCATGAAGAGACCGGCCGGGCCCGAAGGCTCGCCGACATCGTTGATTGCAGACGGCAGGCCATCCAAGAGAGTCCGGCGGTTGCCGCTCGGATCAACAATGGAGATGCGCCCGCTGTGCAGTGCGGTCGTGCCGGTTTCCGAGACCAACAGATTTCCTTGATTGGTCAGGGCCGTCCCGAGTGGCTCCCGAAGGCCGGAGGTGACTTCGGTGCATTGTGCATTTGCCTGCGCGCCCGCGAGCAATACGGTCGCGGCGGCTAACGCCAGCGCGGCGGCCACCATAGCTTGCTTGGCCTGCTTGTTCATGGGTCGCTCCTATCGTGGCTTGTTCGCTACGATAGCCAAAGGCGCGCCGGGGCCTCAATCGTTTACCGACGAACTTGCGAAAAAGTGGTGTGAGCGTTGTAGTGGGGCGATGGGCGTGGAGTTCGAAGCGCCCTCGCCGTCGCGCCCCTGCGGCTTCGCTAGGGGCAGCTTTCGCCAGCGAAAAACGTCAGCCACGCGCCGGGTGCGAAAGCCGACGGCAATCGGCGGCGAGCCTCGAGCGAATGAGCCGGTCGCGCGGACCTCCGATGAACTGCGATCCGCGGCTACATCTGCTTGAACAAATGCGCGAACGAAGCGCTGACTTGAAGCGTTTCCTTGCGTTGTTTCAACCGGATTTCCAGACGGCCGTGCAAGTCGCGATCGACGGCCGCAATGGCGTTGACATTGACCACCGTGCCCCGGTGAACCTGAAGAAATACGTCCGGGTCCAGTTGGTCCACCAGTTCCTTGATCGTCTTGTTGATCAACGACTGGCTGGCGGCAGTGACTACCATCGTGTACTTGTTGTCCGCCTGGAAATAGCAGATTTCGTCCGTGGTGATCAACCGTACGGTTTTGCCTTGCGCCACGGAGATCCAGCGTAGGAACCGCCGTTGAGGGCGACTCTGCTCGGCCAGCGTCTTCAACAGCCCTTCGAGGTCCGCGGGGACACCCTTCATCCGCTCTCTGACGCGGGCGATGGCCATCGCGAGGCGGCTCGCGGAGAACGGTTTCATCACGTAGTCGACCGCGCCCTGCTCGAACGCCGCGACTGCGTAATCGTCGTAGGCCGTTACGAACACCACGTGGGATCTGCGGCTCGCCACGCGCGCGACATCGAGTCCGCTCGTCCCGGGCATCTGGATGTCGAGAAACAGCACGTCGGGTTCGTAGGTTTCGAGGGCGCGAATCGCCTGGACGCCGTTCTCGGCCTCGGCCTTGATCTCCACCTCGGGCCAAAGCGTCGCGAGCGCGTCCTTCAACTCGCCGCGCAACAGCGGCTCGTCTTCAGCGATGATTGCGGTGGGTCGATTCATACGGAATCTCCAGGACGGCTTGCGTGCCGTGCCCGGACGATGACTCGAATGCAAGCGTCCCTTCGTCGCCGTAGAGGGCGTGCAGGCGGTCCCGGATGTCGCGCAGGTCATCATCGGCGCCGCCTTTGGCGATACCTCTCCGGCTGTCTCCGATCTTCACGCGCAGCTTGCCCGCTGAGCTGCCTGCGGCAATGCGGATCGTGCCGGAGGCGGCGGGCGGCGTGAGACCATGGACCAGAACGTAGTCAATCAACGGCAGCAGCAGCATCGGGGGCATGCGCGCCGCACGCGCCGCGTCCGGTACGTCGACCTGGAAGGCGAGGCGCTTACCTAAGCGCACCTGCATGATCTTCAGGTAGGTGCTCGCCAGTTCCACCTCGCGTTCCAGCGTCGACGTCGAGTCGCGCAACCCCGGCAGCGCGGCGCGCAGGTAGGCGATCAGGTCGCCGAGCATTTGACCGCCCTTCGCCGGGTCGCTTTCGTACAGCTCGCGCACCTGGGCCAGGGTGTTGAACAGGAATTGCGGCTCGACCCGCGCCTGCAGCGCCTGCAGCCGCGATTCCAGCGTGCGCCGCTGCGCGTCGGCGCGTTGTACCTGGGCCGCGTTCATGCGAGCCGTGGCGAGCAATGCGGTGCGGCGGTTGACGTAGATGAAGACGATGATCGAGCCCCAGATCAGGTATTCGAAAAACATGAACGCAGGTTGCATGATCGCAACTTCATGCGGGACGCCGAAGAGATCGCTGGGGTGCAGATGCAGCCATTGCTGCACCTCCCACTGTGCGAGTGCGGCCGCCGCGGAGCCGATCACCACGGCCCAGGCATAGGTAGCCAGCCGTTTCGTACCGCGAGCGACCAGCTCGTCGGCGACCAGGGTCGTGAACATGATGCTGAACGCCATGAACAGGTTGACGATCGATCCGGAGACATAGCGTTCGGCCACGGGTAGTTTCTGAGGGGAGGCGTAGGTCACGTCGAAAATCATCCATACATCGAGCGCGATCGCGATCGCGAGGGTCGCCCCGACGACCCGCCAGGAGATATGCCGGACTGCCGACTGTAACGCGCCTCGCAGATCTGGAGCGATCGGCGGCTTTGCCGATACCGCGAGCGAGGCCGGCGTCATCGAGCCCTCACCCGGCCCGCCAGCGGCAGCACGATCGTTGCCGTGACACCGCCCAGCTCGTTGTTTTCCAGTGCAAGACTTGCGCGGTTGCCGAACTGCGCCGCGAGCCTCGCCCGGATATTGGCGAGTCCGGTACCGGCGCCCAAACCCGGCGCGAAGCCGACGCCGGTGTCGGCGACGCTCAGAATCAGCCTCTCGCCATCGGCGCGCGCCATCACGCGAATCAGTCCACCGTCTAGTGATGGATTGAGGCCGTGCTTGATAGCGTTCTCGACCAGGGTCAACAGCATCATTGGCGGCACGTGATGCGCACGCAGCTCCGGGGGTATGTCAAGGGCGAACGCGAGGCGTTGTCCCATGCGGATCCGCTGAATGCGCAAGAAGGCTTCAACCAGTTCCCAATCGCGTTCCAGCGTCGATTCGTTCTGCCGCATCTGCGGCAGAGCGACCTCGAGATAGCGCATGAGGCTTTCCAGCATCGTCCGGCCAGCCGCGCGATCCACGTCGTAAAGGCGGCGCACGTTCGCCAGCGTGTTGAACAGAAAATGCGGCTCGACCTGTGCCTGCAGGACCTGCAGTCTTGCCTCGGCCATCTCCCGCTCGAACGCGGCGCGATCGATTTCAGCTTGCTGCATCGCCGCGATGCTCGCCACTTCGCGCCGATAGAACTCGCCGACGATGGTAAGCATTCCCCCGAGAAGAGCATACCGTGGCCACACGTAGAAGAGCATCGCGAGGGCGTCGCCCGACGAGTGGCTGATCCCGACCCAGTGCCAGAAGGAGATCCGCAGCGCCGCTCCGGCTCCAGCGGAGAGGATGACCGCCGCCGTGAGCGCGGCGATGCGCTTGGGCCCATGCTGCGGCCCGAGATTTGCGGTCGCGATGATGACGACGAGCATGGGAGCGGCCATTAGCAGAAGCTGGCCATAGCCGACGAACAGATTCGAGAACCATTCGTCGAGCTGGCGATTGCTGGTTGCAAAGATGACCCTTTCGACGTTCGTGCTGAGCGTCCGGATGAAAAGCAGAGCAGCCACGATCGCTACGGCTTGCGGCGTCAGGCCCCATAACGCGGAGCGCTGCACCGCGTGCCGCCGGTCGGGTCCGGCGGCGGCGAGTCCGCCGGCGAGCGGTGCATGCATCGTGTCTTGCAGTCGTTGCATTGTCGAAGCGCTGGTGAGCGGATTAGTCCAATCGCGCGGGAACCGGGCCTTGCCGGACAATAGTACGGCTCGAGCGACTGCCTGTGTTCGCGATTTCAACACTGAGGCAGCCTCGCAGAAACGGGCGAAGAGGCGCTCCCGTGAGCGCTTCCTGGTGGGGCCGATCGCGCGTCGAGCAAAGATAGAACACGAAGGGCTGCGGCCTCAATCGTTTACCGATGAAGCTTGAAAATCCGGGTGTGGACACTGTCAGGAGGCGACGAATTTTGACTCGGCGTGCCGCCGCGATATGCGCGCCCGCATCCAGTGCAGGCGATCGGAATCACTCGCTGACAAGAGTGATACCTACGCCCGAGGCGCGCCAGCGCGCTCCTGCAACGCGAGCCAAAGGCCGCTCGTGACGATGATCGCCATCCCCAGCGCCGACCAGCGGTCCGGCAGCTGGCCGAAGATGGCGAATCCGTACGACGTCGCCCAGACCATCTGCAGGTAGGCGAACGGCGTCAGCATCGACGCCGGCGCCAGCAGGTACGCGCTGATGACGAACCAGTGACCGAGCCCGGCGAAGAGCCCCAGCAGCAGGAACAATGCGCCCTCGCGCCATGTCAGCACGCTCGCATCGATATGCCAGGGCAGGATCAGCGACAGACCCACCGTCCCCGCGAGCGCGCTGTAGAAAAGCGTCGTGTACACGCTCTCGTCGGCGAGCATCCGCGTCATCAGGAAATAGAGCGCGTTGCAAAGCGCTGCGACGACGAGCAGCAGCGTCGCGGGGTGGAACACCGCCGATCCCGGCCGAACCAGAATGAGGATCCCGATGAACCCGGTGATCGACGCGAGCCAGCGGGCGCGGTTCGGCCGCTCGCCGAGCAGCGGCCCCGAGAGGACGATGACAAAGATGGGCGCGAGAAACGTGATCGCCGAGCCCTCGGCCAAAGGCAAATAACGCAATCCGCCGAAGAAGCAGATCGTCGCGCCGAGAAGAAACGCCGACCGCAGTAGCTGCAAGCCGGGATGGCGCGCTCGCCAGAATCCGGGTCCGCCGCGCTGCCAGACAAAAGGAGTGACGACCAGCATCTGTCCGGCATAGCGCGCCCAGACGACGAGAAACAGCGCGTGGTCGCGCACCAGATATTTCGCCGTTGCATCGAGCGAGGACAAGCATAGCCCTGCGAGCAGGAACAGAGGCAACGCGCGGCGCAGCGGATGGACGTCGGGCATGAGCGGATCGCAGGAGAGTCGGCAGCGACTTGCAGTGTAGCGGACCATACGACGGCAGGGCTCGTATACTTGCCGGCGGGATGCCGCTCGAGACGGCGGTACCGCCGATGGAATATCAGGGAGGACTTTATGAATGCTCGCACCGGTTTCTCGTTCGCCGTCATCGCGCTGTCGCTCGCCGCGGTTCCGCTCGCGCCGGCTCAGGATCGCATCGACAAACCGGTGAGGATCGTGGTCGGTTTTGCCGCGGGTGGCACCGCGGACGTGATGGCGCGCGTCGTCGCCGACAAGCTCAAGGACAGCGTCGGGCAACCGGTCATCGTCGACAACCGGCCCGGCGCGATCGGCCGCATCGCCGCGGAGGCGGTGAAGAACGCGCCGCCCGATGGCGCGACGATCATGGTCATGCCGATCGGGCCGATGGCCGTGGTGCCGCACGTCTACAGCGACATCCCCTACGATCCGGTGAAGGATTTCACCGCAGTCGCGCTTGGCTCGACGTTCCAGTTCGCGATCGCGGCGGGCCCCGCAAGCGGCGCGAAGACCTGGAGCGAGTTCGCAGCCTGGGTCAAGGCGAATCCCGGCAAGGCCGCGTACGCGACCTCGGGCGCGGGGAGCCTGCCGCATTTCTTCGGAGTGCTGCTCTCACGCGAGCTTGGCGTCGCAATGGTGCACGTGCCGTACAAAGGCTCGGCCGCGTATGTCGGCGACCTCGTCAGCGGCCAGGTGCCGGCGGCGATCGACGCGATCGCCGATCTGACCGAGCTGCACCGCGCCGGGCGCATTCGCATTCTCGCCAGTTCCGGCGCCGCGCGCTCAACGGCCGTGCCCGAGGTACCGACCTTCAACGAGCTGGGATTGAAAGGCGTCGAGGCGACGGGCTGGTTCGGGTTTTTCGCGCCTGCCAAGACGCCGAAGCCGATCGTCGAGCTGCTCAACCGCGGCATCAGCAAGGCGCTGCAATCACCGGATGTCGTCGAAAAGCTCTCCAAGCTCGGCCTGGATCCGGCGACAGGAACGCCGGAAGAATTCGCGCGGATTGTTGCGTCCGATTACGCGAAATGGGGCCCCATCGTCAAAGCATCGGGGTT
>DASXQW010000344.1:0-1820 GCA_036506975.1 Casimicrobiaceae bacterium
GGGCCCTCGCTGCGCGCCAGGCGCGCCGCACCCGGCTCGTTGGCGGCGATGATCGCCCTCACCCGTTCGTCAGCGAGGCGATCCTGCGAATGGAAGACTTCGGTTGCGTAGGTCGGCGTGCTTTGCGCGAGCTGCGGCAGCCGATCGCCGTTGCGCTCGTGTGTGTCGATCTCAACCTGCATCGACAGTCCGATCTGCAGCGGGTGTGCGGCGAGCTCCTGCGCGTCGAGAGCGATGCGCACCGGCACGCGTTGCACGATCTTGATCCAGTTGCCGGTCGCGTTTTGCGCCGGCAGCAGTGCGAAGGCCGAACCCGTGCCGGCGCCGAAGCCCGCCACCTTGCCGCGATAGACGACCTTGCTACCGTAGAGGTCGGCGGTGAGCTTTACCGGTTGCCCCACGCGCATCCCGGCAAGTTGCGGCTCCTTGAAGTTGGCGTCGACCCAGACCTGATCGAGAGGAACGATCGCCATCAAAGGCGCACCCGGTCCCACCCTCTGGCCGAGCTGCACCGCGCGCTTGGCGACGAAGCCCGATACCGGCGCCGGCAAGGCCGTGCGCGAATACGTGAGATAAGCGTCGCGCACACGGGCGGCGGCATTCAGCACGTCGGGATGGTTTTGCACCGTCGTGCGATCGACACGGGCCCGGTTCGCCTCCAGCTCTTGCTGCGCGCCGAGCAGGGCGGCCCTGGCGCTGTTGGCCGCGTCGCGCGCGTGCTGCAGTTCCTCGCCGGAAACCGCGCCGGAACTCGCCAGACGCTCGCGCCGCGTCAGGTCCTCATTGGCCTTGGCGACATCCGACTGGCGCATGGCGACTGCGGCTTGCAACTGCGCGGAGGTGGCAAAAAGGCTCCGCACTTCGCGCACCGTCTTGGCCAGCTGCGCATCCGCCTGGTCGAGCGCGACCTTGGAATCGGCCTGGTCGAGCTGTACGAGGATGCGTCCCGCCTTGACGAACTGGGTATCATCGGCGCCGATCGCGACCACCGTGCCAGAGATCTGCGGCGTGATCTGCACCACGTTGCCGTTGACGTAGGCGTCGTCGGTCGTCTGGACGTGGCGCAGGGCGATCGCCCAGTACGCGCCATAGGCGATGCCGATCGCGGCAAATGCAGCGATGACGATCAAAAGCCAGCGCTTGCGCTGCGTCGGCGCTGCCGGATTCGGGGAGGCTTGGGTGTCGTTGCTCATGATGAAATCCTCGTATGAAGCAGTCGTAAATGTCAGTGCAGGATAGCGATCGGGAGCACGTCGCCTGCCGGCGCAGCGGCAGGCCCGCGAGCGTGTCCCGCCGTCGCAGCCGGGACACGTGCGGCAAACAGCTGCGGCGCGCGTTCGATGACCCAGGACTCGCCGAGCACGATGGCGATCGAGGCCGCGACGATGGCGACGCTCACCGCGCCACGCCTCAACAATCGCGCGAGCGCCGCTCGCGCTCGGCCTTTGGAGTTGCAGGTATCACATAGCATAGTCATGGTATTGCTCCGTTCTTTTTCGATATTCCTCCGTTCTCTTTCATCTGCTTCAATGCGCGGCCGCCACCGAGAGCGCCGCTTCGTCGAATCCGCCGCCCAGCGCGCGGACGAGATTGATCGCGAGCGCGAGTTGGCGCGCGCGCAGATCGGCGTCGAGTCCCTGTTGCACGAGCAGCGGCGCCTCGGCGCTCAGCACCTGCAGATAGTTGCCGATGCCCTCGCGATAACGCAGGAGTGCGAGGTCGTAGGCTTCCTGCGCGGTCGCCTGCGCCTGCACCTGCTGCCGGCGCTGCTCGTCGACGCTGCGCAAGGATGCGAGCTGATCGACGACATCGCGTATCGC
>DASXQW010000345.1:0-2933 GCA_036506975.1 Casimicrobiaceae bacterium
GCGCGGATCAGCTCAGCCATGCTGCGCTTCGCCGAGATAGACCTCGCGCACGCGCCGGTCGTTTGCGATCTCGTCGGGCGTTCCCTCGACCAGCACTGCGCCGCCAACGAGGACGGTAATGCGCTCGGCGAAGCGGAACACGAGGTTCATGTCGTGCTCGATGAAAACGATCGTCACCTCTCGCGGCAGCTGCGCGATCACGCCGAAGAGCTCCGCGCTTTCGGCGGAAGGTATGCCCGCGGCCGGCTCATCGAGCAGCAGCACCGTGGGTCGCGTCGCGAGCGCCAAGGCAATTTCCAGCAATCGCTGCTTGCCGTAGGGCAACGCGCGCGTCGGCGTATTGGCATCGGCGTCGAGACGAAGCTGCGACAGGATCTCATGCGCCTCCTCGATCGCGCCACGCTCGGCGGCGACGGTACGCCACCAAACGCCGCCGCGGCCGCCGCGCTCGCAGCAAGCGAGCACGACCGACTCAAGCGCGGTGAGGCCGGGAAACAGCGTGTTGATCTGGAAGGTCCGCGTCATACCGCGCTTGACGCGCGCGTGCTGCGGCAGGCCCGTGATCCGCTCATCGCCGAGATAGACTTCGCCCGCGGTGGGTGCGAGCACGCCGGTCAACAGGTTGATGAACGTCGTCTTGCCCGCGCCGTTGGGTCCGATCAGCGCGTGGCGGGCACCTGCCTCGAACCCGAGGCTCACGTCCGAATTGGCCTTGAACGCGCCGAAGGATTTCGACAGCGATTCGGTGCGCAGAGCGGCGCTCATGCGCTGCTCCTTCGCAAGCGGAGATGCAGCGCGACAAGTCCGCCCATCAGCCCGCCGCGCGCGAAGAGCACGATCAGCACGAGCAGCAACCCGAGCCAGAACTGCCAGTAGACCGGATTGAGATTGGCCAGATAATCCTGCAGGATCATGAACACCGCGGCTCCGAGCAGCCCCCCGTACAGATACCCCGTGCCGCCCAACACGAGCATGATCATCAGCTCCGCCGAGCGCTGGAAACCGAACACGTCGATCCCGACGAATTGCGTGGTCTGCGCGAGCAGTGCGCCGGCGATGCCGGCGATTCCCGCACCGATGGTGTATACCGCGACGAGCTTGCGCCGCACCGATGCGCCGATCGCCGGCATCCGGCGTTCGCCTTCGCGGATGCCTCTCAAGCTCAACCCGAACGGCGAACGGACGAGCGCGCGAGTCGCGTTGAAGACGACGAAGAGTACGGCAAGGCTATAGAGATACGCCGTCTTGCCGTCGAGGCCAAAGGCGAACACGCCGAAGATCTTCTTCATCTCGACGCCGGAGAGCCCATCGACGCCTCCGGTTATCGACGATGCCTGGTTCGCGGCTTCGAACAGCATCAGTCCGATGCCGAGTGTCACCATCAGGCGCGTGAGATCCTGTCCGCGTACGATCAGGAAGCTGGTGATCCAACCGGCGATTGCCGCGACCGCAGCGGCGGCGAAGAGCCCGCTCAACGGCTCACCGAAGCCGTGCCTGGCGAGGAGCCCGGCCGTGTACGCGCCCAGGCCGAAGAACGCAGCATGACCGAGCGAGATGATCCGCGCGTAGCCCAGGATCAGATCGAGCGACAGCGCGAACAAGCCCGCGATCAGAATCTGACTGCCGAGCGTGAGATAGCGTGGGAAGAGAAAGAACGCCGCGATCGGGATCAGCCAGAACGCGATCTCGAACCGGTTCCACTTGAGCGTCGGCAGGCCGGTCATCGGCATGAAAGGAGTGAGGGTGGGTGCCGCATCATATGCGCCGCCCGACCAGGCCCGCCGGGAACAACAGCAGCATGATCACCATCACGGCGTAGATCACAAACGAGCCGATCTGCGGCACGTAGTACTTGCCCGCGACATCGAACACCCCGAGGATCAGCGCCGCGATCAGCGGCCCGCGGATCGTCCCAGCGCCGCCGACGGCGACGACGAGCAGAAAGTACACCATGTATTTCAGCGGAAACGTCGGATCGAGCCCGAGCACGTCGATACCCAGCGCTCCGCCCAGGCCCGCCAGCGCCGAGCCGAGCGCGAAAGTGACGCTGAAAACACGCTCGACGTTGATTCCCAAGCCGACCGATGCCTGCTGGTTGTCGACCGAGGCGCGGACCTGCGCGCCGAAGCGCGTGCGCTCGACGAGGAACGTCAGCGCCAGCGTCGCGAGCACGACCATCGCGATCAGGAACAGCCGGTACGTGCCGAGGTCCACGCCGAGCACGTGCAGTTGCCCGGTCAGGAAATCAGGCAGGCGGACTGGCTGCTGCGCGGGTCCGAAGAAATAGGTCGCCGTGGCGATCGACATCAAGGTAAGCCCGATCGTGAACAACACCTGGTCCAGATGCGCGGCGCGGTACAGGCGGCGGTAGAGAATGCGCTCGAGCAGCACGCCGGCCGCGCCGCTCACCGCGAACGCGATCGCCAGTGCCGGCAGAAACGGGACGCCCAGCCGCGACATGGCCACGACCGCGGCATAGCCGCCCAGCATCGCGAATGCACCGTGGGCGAGGTTGATGAAATTCATCAGCCCCATGGTCACCGACAGCCCGATGCTGATCAGGAACAGCAGGCTGCCGTACGCCACGCCGTCGAACAGGACGCCGATGAAGCTGGTAATCGCGGTCATTGCCGTCGCGCTTCGGTACGCCGCTGTCTCAACCGAACGAAGAGGTTCGTCGTCCCGCCGAAGGCCGGGACCGAAGTTTCAATCATGAATGCGATCGCCTCTTGAGCTTGGATCCCGGGCCTCGCGCTGCGCGCGCGCCCGGGATGACGCAACGGTCTCCAATCACCTTGCGCTCTTGGACCGTTGCGTCACTTCCCCGGGTCCTTCTGATCCGGGAACTTGTCGAACTCGACGTTGTAGAGTCCGCCGCCGGTCTTCTCGACCTTGCGGATGTACACCGTCTGCACGACGTCGCGCGTTTCCGG
>DASXQW010000346.1:0-11799 GCA_036506975.1 Casimicrobiaceae bacterium
TCGCGCTTCAGGAGCTCCTCGGTTTGCCACGCCAGCATCGCGTCGGTCATGCCCTTGAAGGTCTTGCCGAGCATGACGAATTCTCCGCTGGCCGGGTCGATCGCACCGAGGTGCAGGTTCGAAAGCCAGCCGCGGCGACGGCCGTGTCCCCATTCCGCGGCCAGCACCACGAGGTCGAGCGTGTGGATGCGCTTGACCTTGAGCCAAAGCGCGCTGCGAGCGCCGGGATCGTATGGCGCGTCCAGCGCCTTGACCATCACGCCTTCGTGTCCGCGCTCGAGCGCGTCGTCGTAGAAGGCCTGGGCGGCGGAGACTTCGCCTGCGACCAAGCGCGCGATCAATAGCTCGGCGGGCAAAGCTGTGCTCATGGCCTCGAAACGCGCCGCAGCGGGCATCGGCACGAGATCCCGATCGTCGCGCCTCAGGCAATCGAAAAAGAATACCGACAGCGGCATCGTCGCGCGCATGGCGTCGATGTCGAGCACGCGGCCGAACCGGCGCATCGTATCCTGAAACGGGTAGGGCGCCCCGTTGGGTTTGAGCGCGATGGCCTCGCCATCGAGGATCAGCGCCTGCGCGCCTGCACGCCGGACGGCGGCTACTATCTCGGGTGCGACGGCCGTGACGTCGTTGCCGGTGCGCGTGTAGATGCGCACGTCATCGCCGTTCTTGTGCACCTGCACGCGCGCACCGTCGAGCTTCCACTCGAGCGCCGCCATCGGAATGCGTGCCATCGCGTCGGCGAGGTCGTCCGCGGGCTGCGCCAGCATCGGCGCGAGCGGTTGAAAGAGCGCGATCGCGTAACGGCTCAAGCCGGCCGCGCCCTCGGTCAGCGCGCTTGCTGCCACCGCGGCAATTCCGCCGGCGACCATTGCGGCCCGGCGCACCGTTTCGGCAGGCACGCCGCCGGCCGCCGCGACGGCTTCGATCATGAGTCCCTCGAGTGCGCCCTGGCGCAGCTCGCCCAACAGCAGTCGTGCGAGAAATTCCTGTTCGCGCGCCGTGCCTCTTGCGAAAAGCGCTGACAGAAGGCGGGTGCGTTCGGCGATCGAGCCGCGACCACCGGCGCGAGCGATCTCTTCGAGCATCGCGTCGACCTCGGTCAAGGTCAGCTCAGGCGCTTCGACATTCGCAGTGGATCGCGCGGCGGCAATCATCGCGTAACCGATGCCGCTCTTCCCCTGTCGAGTGGCCCCCGCGAGATAAGAGACGCCGATGTTGATTTCAGCGGGCGCAAGCCCGCGCAGGAATTCTGCAATGCGGGCGATCTTTGTCCGTCGCGCCGCGTGCTCGCCGACCCCTTGCGAGGTGTCGACGAGGTCGGCGAATAGGGTAGGGGTGGCCACGATCAATTTAGCAGCCGTTTCGGACTGTCAACGGAAGCGGCAAAGAAGGAAATTGAGCGCGTCGTGGCTGCCACCCAGTCCTGGAGCGACCGCTTTCGCCTGAGCGGCGTCTCGGCGAAGGACGTCGAGTACATCGCGCCGGCATTTCTGCCGGAAAGCTTCTTCTTCGAGGAGCCGCCGGAAGATTCATACGTACTTGGTCGTCGGTCCGGCCAGCGACATCGCCTTTCGATAAGCCGGACGTGCCTGGATGCGCTCGAGATATGCGGCGATGTTCGCATACGGTTCGAGGTTGTAGTCGAGGAAGTTGCGCAGCGACGTGAACGGGAACACCATCATGATGTCGGCCGCGGTGAATTCCGCGCCGGCGAACCAGGGCCCGCTCCCGAGCTCCTTGTCGACGAAGGAAAGCATCTGGTTCATCCGCTCGCGCATCCTCGCCGAGACCGCGCTTGCGCCTGCTTCCGGCACGCGGCTCAGCACAAGGACAATCAGCAGGAGCGACATCAGGCTCCCTTCCGCGAAGTGCAGCCAGTAGACGTAACGTGCGTACGCCGGATCGTCCGGGCGCAGCGCGAGCGTGCCCTGTGCGTGGCGGTGCACGATATAGTCGACGATCGCGCCCGACTCGGCGAGCACGGTGTCGCCGTCGCGGATCGCCGGCGCCTTGCCGAGCGCATGGATCTCTTTCAGCGGGGGCGGTGCGGCGCCCGTGGGCTCGCGCGGAAAAACCTCCAGCTTGTATGCGATGCCGAGCTCCTCCATGAGCCAGACGATGCGCTCGGAGCGGGACGTTTCGAGATGATAGATGGTGATCATATTTGTCGTCGTGCTTGAGGGCCAGCGCAGTGTGGAACGGTTTGCCCCAGGCCGCAATCGCGATCGACGGCCTATCCCTTGGAGGCGTGTAAAATCTGCGATCTTTCGTCCCTCCGGGATCGTTCATGAACGCCAGAATGCCCGCGCTCGCCTGCGCCGCCGCGCTCGTTGCCGCTATTTCGTTACAGCTCGCCCTGCCCGTGCAGGCTGCGGAGCAAGACAGGCTTATCCCGCGCAAGGACATCTTCGGCAACCCGACGCGCACGCTGCCCGCGATCAGCCCTGACGGCAAGAACATCGCCTACATCGCCCCGCGCGACGGCGTGCTCAATGTCTTCGTCGCGCCGCGCGACGACATCGCCGCAGCGAAGCCGATCACTGCCGACAGGAAGCGAGGGATTCGCGGATTTTTCTGGGCCCAGAACAGCAGGCAGCTCATCTACACGCAGGACGAGGGTGGTGACGAAAACTGGCGCATTCACGTCGTCGACATCGGAACCGCGCAGGACACGATCATCTCGCCGGCAGGCAAGGTCCAGGGGCAGGTGATCGCTACGAGCGTGACCCAGCCCGACGAAATTCTCATCGGCATCAACGACCGCGATCCTCAGAATCATGACGTGTACCGCCACAATCTGAAAACCGGCGAGCAGAAACTTCTGTTCAGGAACGAGGACGGATACGTCGATTTCGTGGCCGACGACAGCCTGGCGTTGCGCCTGGCCGCGAAGCAGACACCGGGGGGCGGGCTTGAAGTATTCAAGCGCGATGCCGGCGGCAAGATGACGTCGTTCGCCAGGATTTCGCCGGAGGATGCGCTGACGACCCGAGTCGTCGGCTTCGACGTTGCGGGCACCACGCTTTATGCGCTCGACAGCCGCGGCCGCGACAAAGCGGCGCTCGTGACCATCGACGTCGACACCGGCGCGCCGAAGGTGCTCGCCGAATCGGACAAGGCCGACGTCAGCGGCACGCTGACGCACCCGGCCACCGGCAAGGTTCAGGCGGCCCAGGTCGTGTACTTGCGCGACGAATGGCAGGCGATCGATCCGGCGATCAAGGCCGACATCGAATTCCTCCATTCGAATGCCCGCGGCCAGTGGACGGTCACCAGCCGGTCGCACGACGACAAGCAGTGGACGGTTCAGGTCGATCGCGTCACCGAGCCGGTCGCCTTCTGGCTGTACGACCGCGGGACGAAGCAGTTCACCAAGCTGTTCACGGCGCGGCCGAACCTCGAAGGCGCACCGCTATCCCCGATGTACCCCGTCGAAATCAGGGCGCGCGACGGCCTGACTCTCGTTTCCTATCTGACGTTGCCGCGCGGCATGGATCCCGGCGGAAGCGGCAAACCCTCCAAGGCATTGCCGATGGTGCTCTACGTCCATGGAGGGCCCTGGGCTCGCGACACGTTCGGCTACAACTCGATACATCAATGGCTCGCGAACCGCGGCTACGCCGTGCTCTCGGTCAACTATCGAGGCTCGACCGGCTTTGGGAAGAAGTTCGTAAACATCGCCGACATGCAATTTGCCGGAACGATGCACGACGACCTCATCGACGCTGTGAAGTGGGCCGTCGACAACGGCATCGCGCAGAAGGACAAGATTGCGATCATGGGCGGCTCCTATGGCGGCTATGCGACGCTTGTCGGCATGACGTTCACACCCGACACGTTCGCGTGCGGCGTCGACATCGTCGGTCCGTCGAACCTCGTGACGCTGATCGAGAGCTTCCCGCCGTATTGGCAGCCTTTCATGGAGATCAGCTGGTACAAGCATGTCGGCGACCCGCGCACCGAGGAGGGCAAGAAGTTCCTGCTGACGCGCTCACCGATCACCAGGGTCGATCAGATCAAGCGTCCGCTTTTGATAGGCCAAGGCGCAAACGATCCGCGCGTGACTCGAAAGGAATCCGACCAGATCGTCGCCGCCATGAACGCGCGCAAGATCCCGGTCACTTACGCGATCTATGCCGACGAGGGGCATGGCTTCGCCCGGCCCGAGAATCGCATCTCGTTCTTTGCGATCGCCGACAACTTTCTAAGCACGTGTCTCAGGGGACGCGCCGAGCCGATCGGCGACGACGCGAAAGGCGCTGCGCTGGCGGTGCCGGATGGCGCCGGCAATGTGCCCGGTCTCAAGGATGCGCTCGTGGCGCTGCCAAAATAGCATGAACGGGGTGATGAACAAGCGCAAGCTCGGCAACACCGGATTCGAAGTCGCACCGCGCGCATTCGGCGGCAACGTTTTCGGCTGGACGGCAGACGAGGCAACATCGTTCAAGCTGCTCGACGCGTTCGTCGGCGCAGGGTTCAACCTCGTCGACACCGCAGACTCGTACTCGCGCTGGGCGTCAGGTCATCAGGGCGGCGAGTCCGAGACGATCATCGGGCGCTGGATCGCGCGGCGCGGACGGCACGACGACATGATCGTCGCGACCAAGGTGGGATCGGACATGGGGCAGGGGCACAAGCTGCTCCGCAAGGACTACATTCTGCAGGCGGCCGAAGCGTCGCTGCGCCGTCTTCAGGTCGACTGCATCGACCTCTACCAGTCGCACTGGGACGACGAGAACACGCCCTTCGAGGAAACGTTGGGCGCCTACGAGGAGCTCATTCGGCAGGGCAAGGTCAAGGCGATCGGCGCTTCGAACTATCCGGCCGCGCGGCTTGCGCAAGCGCTCGAGGTGAGCAAATCGCAAGGACTGCCGCGCTACGCAACGCTGCAGCCGCTGTACAACCTGTACGATCGCGACAGCTTCGAAGGCGAGCTGCAGGCGCTGTGCATGCGCGAGAACCTCGGCGTGATCACGTATTTCTCGCTCGCCGCCGGATTCCTCACCGGCAAGTACCGCTCCGAAGCCGACTTCGGCAAGAGCGCGCGCGGCCCCGGCATGAAGAAGTACGTCAATCCGCGCGGAGTGAAGATCCTCGACGCGCTCGACGCCGTCGCGCGGCGTTACGACGCAAGGCCGGCGCAGGTTTCGCTCGCGTGGTTGATGACGCGGCCCGGCGTCACCGCCCCGATTGCCAGCGCGACGAACCTGGATCAGTTGCAGGAGCTCTTGCGCGCGACGGCGCTCAAGCTCGATCCTGAGGCGATTGCCGCGCTGGAGCAGGCGAGCGCGTAATTCCGGGCTTCGCCGCATAGTCCTTGCCGCGGCTGGGCGCATAGACGGATGCGAGCAACAGATTCCCAGCGCCACCTGCACGATTATTTATCGGCTCTCCGGGATTTTGACAGCTCGTGTTCGAGGGCCGCGATCCTCGCACGCAGTGCGGCGTCCTCCAACTGGGCGTAGGCGTCGGCCGCACTGTCGCCTAGCCGGGCCAGCATCGCGCGCTCATTGCTGTCGAGATCGGTGCCGGACGCATGTGGTCCATAGAGCGCGACGGCGAAGCAGCGGAACCGGCTCGCGACTGGAACGGCAAGGACGGGTCGCCTGAGCCCAGACGGCAGCCTGGCATCGTCGGAATCGTCGTCGCCGATGTTGAAAGCTGCGCCCTTGAGTAAAGGCGCAAGCATGGGATCGTTGGCTCGCAACGTTCGCGCCGCGCCGTCGACCCAGCCATCGCTATCCTCGTACCGGCGGAAGATCGCGCCCGTCCGGCGGAACGTTGCAGCCGAGGCCAGCCTGAACGCGCGAAATGGCTCGTCGGCGAGCAGCCGATCGATAGCTGCCGCGTTTCCCGCCCTCGCGATCGCTTGCTCAAGCCGCGCCTCTATCCGGTCGAGCGCCCGATTGAAATAGCGGTCCACAAGATGAACCGTCGTTTCGTGAAGACGGGAGATCAGAAAGAGCAGAGCGGCTCCGATTCCGAGCCAAGCCCAGCTCGGCAAATCGAGATGTTCGCGGATGCTATCGACTTCATGATGGAGCAGCAGAGCGGGAATGCTGAGGACCAAGCCCAGAATGGTGACGCGACGCAGTGGGATTGCCACGCTTACCACGCGTGACTTGCGGATTGCCTCGAAGACAAACAGGCACAAGATCCCATTGACGAGGTAGAGGAGGTCGACGACATCCTCTGGCGGCGTGAAGTCGCCCCAGCGCGTTCGCAACAGCGTCGTGAACTGGCTTATGTCGGCGATGAGGAACGCGGGCAGGCCGATGAGGCATCCCCAGATCACCCAACGCACGCGCTGATAGTCCTCCGGCGTTTGGCTCCGACGCCGCATGAACAGGATGATCAGCGCGCAGAGGTCCACGGCAAAACCTGCCAGAAGCACCATGCGTGTGATGTTCTCGGTTCCATAGCCCAACACGCTTCCGAACGAGGCAAGAAAAGCCATGGCGAAGACGACTGCTACCAGCGGCAACGCACGTTCGAACGAGCGCCACGCAGGATCGATCTCGTTCGCGGGAACCCGCAGGGCAAATTGCAGTAGACCTGCAAAGCCTGCGGCTTGGGCGAGGCAGGCCGCGGCGTTTTGCGCGAGCAACGCGAGCGGCCACTGCTGCAGGAGGGCGTAGAAGACGTAGCCTTGCCCCGGGTTGAACCAGATGACGTAGAGGAAGAATCCCCAGCTCATGCGCCCAGGGCGAGTCCAGACCAGCCACGCTGCGGCCAGCACGACCAGAATTCCCGCGATCTCGTCGAGGACGAGGACGCCACGGGCGAGCCAGTTGGTCGGCGTTTCCTCGGCAACGAGGGTCACCTGCCTCAGGTGCGGATCGGAGGCCGAAACAAGACTGATCGTGGCGCTACGGCCCAGCAGGACGTACTGCACGCCACCGAGCACCGCAAGCGCGGTGCCGCAGGTCGCGGCGTCGTACGGGAGGCAGCGCATCCGCGCGAGGTCGATCCGGTCACCCTCCCGGATTCCGGCTTTCCATGCGGGTGACGCTCTCACGTCAGGAAACGGGCCGGCGACGTCGTAAATCAGGCCATCGTTGTTCGCGTAAAAGCCGAATGATCCGAGTGGCTGCGCAACGCGTGCCAGATCGGGGACGATCATCACGAGTGCCCAGAGCAGGAGCCCAATGAGTAGAAGTCGGTGACGGGCCATAGGCTCGTTCGCGTCCGCCGGCCGCAACAGTGTAACGAACCGGTCGCGCGCGTATGAGCGCAGCGGTCTCAATCTCCGAGGCGGTAGCTTGGAACTCAAGCTGTGGTCATCATGATGGGCGCGTGGTCGCTGGTGCCGACGTCGGCGAGCACGGCGCAGCGGGTCGCGCGCTCGGCAATCGTGCGTGACGCGAGGATGTAGTCGATGCGCCAGCCGATGTTGCGCTGGCGCATGTTGCGCCACGGCGGCCACCACGTGAACAAGCCCGGGTTGTCCGGGTCGAGCGCGCGCGTGACGTCGACCAGGTGGCTGTCGAGCAGCACATCGAAAAGCTCGCGCTCCTCCGCTCGCTGCCCGATGACGCCGGGCTTGCGCTCCTTGGGATGGACGTCGATGTCGGCGCGCGCGATGTTGATATCGCCGCAGAGGATCAGCTCGCGGCCGTCCTCGTGCAACTGCTTCGACCACGCGGCAAGACGGCCCACGAAGCCGAGCTTCGCCGGATAGTCCTTGCCGCCGTTGGGCACATAGACGGATGCGAGCACCAGATTCCCCAGCGCCACCTGCACGATGCGTGTCTCGATGTCGAATTCGGGATGGCTGAATTCGGGCACCTCGAGCAGCTCGCGACGGAGGTGCAGCGAAACACCTGAATAACCGCCGCCGCCGTGCCAGAACGCGTGGTAATCCGCGAGCTTGCACCGCTCCGGAACCTGGTCCGGCCGCGCCTTGATCTCCTGCAGGCACACGACGTCCGGCTGGTCGCGTTCCAGCCACTCGCACAGTTGCGCCTCCCGCGCGCGGATTCCGTTGACGTTCCAGGTAGCGATCTTCATGGGCAGACGGGCCGTATCGCCGGAAAGGTTACCCCGCTACAAGCTTGCGTGGCGGCGCTTATTGGCGAGCTGCACCTCTTGACTGTCGGCGCCAAAGCATCGGTCTACGCAAATGTTTAGTCAAGCCTGCTTGTTGCCTGATGCTGCCTGTTGCCTGACGCTCCCTCAAGCCGGATGTGATCTTGACCGGATCGGAGACCGGTGGCACGCTGCTCACGCGCAGAATCGGCACAGTAGCCGCCGCTGCGAGCGAGCATTCGATCAACGGAGCCGACATGAAAACAGCACTGACCGCCATCTTCGGTTTTACGGCCTTCCTGCTGGTCCAGCACGGCGTCGCGCAAGTGGTGTCGCGGATCCAGAACGATGGCCGGTAACGATCGGAACGTGCTCGGCGGCACGCTCGCACCGTGCTCACTGGCGCCGCGCACCGGCTTCTACCGCGACGGCTGTTGCAACACCGGCTCCGAGGATCTCGGGCTCCACATCGTCTGCACAGAGGTCACGCGTGAGTTTCTGGAGTTCGCGCGCGAGCAGGGCAACGATCTCATCACGCCGGTACCGGAGTACAACTTTCCGGGCCTGAAGCCCGGCGATCGCTGGTGTGTCTGCGCGGCGACCTGGCGTCAGGCATACGAGACCGGCGTCGCGTCGCCGGTCGTGCTCGCGGCCACGCACGAGGAAACGCTGGCGGTGATTCCACTCGACGCGCTGAAGGAGTACGCGCTCGACGTGCACTGAGTACGCGTCGGTGACCGTAAGCTGGTACGCAGAAACCGTCAAACTCGTCGCCGGTACTCATTGGAAGCTCGGCGAGAGGATCGCCGCGGCGTTCCAAACGCCTTGTAAGGCGGGGGCGGGCGCGAATCCACGCGTGAACCGGTCGCATCGCGGCGAACACCAACGGGTTCGCCGCGATGGACGCCAACGCTGTGGCGACAATGAGGCTTTGCGCTTGCGTAGGCAGCAGCCCGAGCGATACGCCAAGGGCAACCAGGATGAAGGAGAGCTCGCCAATCTGCGCGAGGCTCGCGCCGACGGTGAGCGCAGTGTTAAGGGGGTCGGAACGCGAGAACAAGCGCAATCGCCACTTATCGGATTTCCCACCATCACGAGCCCGGCCACAGCGAGCAATTTCGCAGGCTCTTCGATAACTACCGCCGTATCGAAGAGCATTCCGATAGAGACGTAGAAAAGCACGGCAAAGGCGTCGCGCAGCGGCAGCGATTCCTCGGCGGCTCGATGACTCAATTCTGACTCTCGCATCATCATGCCTGCAAAAAAGGCGCCGATAGCGAAGGAAACATCGAATAGGGCCGTTGATATGTAAGCAACGCCGACGGCGGCGGATATCACGCATAGGGTGAACAGTTCGCGGGAGCCGGTCCGCGCCACCAGCCAAAGTATTCGGGGCAACACGCGGCGGCCCACGAGCAGCATGAACGCCAAAAAAGCCAGAACTTTGCCTAGCGTGAGCGAAAGCGCGATCCACAAATTGCTCGTCCCGGACTCCGCCGTGGCAGGATAGTTCACCGCCTAGCACTGGTCCCAGTGGCGGCAGCAACACGAGCACCAGCATCATCACCAGGTCTTCGACGATGAGCCAGCCGATGGCGATGCGCCCGTTAATGGACTGCAATACGCGGCCGGCGTCCAGCGTCCTCAGTACCACCACTGTGCTGGCGACCGAAAGCGCGAGGCCAAAGACCACTGCGGCTCCCGGAGTCCATCCCCAGAAAAGCGCCACGGCGATGCCCCACGCTGCCGAGATGCACATTTGCACGACGGCGCCGGGTACTACAACCCTGCGCACCGCCAAGAGGTCTTCGAGCGAAAAGTGAAGCCCAACCCCCGAACATGAGCAGCATTACGCCGATCTCGGCAAGTTGGCGTGCCAGGTCGACATCGGCAACGAAACCCGGGGTGGCGGGACCGATGACGATTCCGGCGATGAGATAGCCGACCAAGGGCGGCATCTTCAGGCGTGCGACGACGAAGCCCAGGACCATCGCTAGTCCTAGCGCGGCCGCGATAGTTGTTATCAGGCTGATGCTGTGGGGCATGTTGACAGTGCGGCCGTCTTCAACACCAAGGGGCTGGAGCCATTATGAACGAAGAGGCCAGGCGGCCCACGGCGTCTTGCAGGCATTCGGCGGTTGACCGCGGCAGTCAATCCCGGAATACTTCGACCCCTCGTGACGGCCAGTGCACGCTGGTCTCGGACGATTCGAGCCGCTGCGGCACCGGCATCCCTTCATCGTTGCAAACCACGCCAGACTCCTTCTGCTCATGAGCGAACCGACGACCACACCACCTCCCACTGACGAGGCAAAGGAAGCAAAGAAGCGACTGCGCGAAAAGGTCGACAAGCTGCTCGCCCAGGACCCGTTCAAGAGCGAAGCGAGCATCGTGTTGAACGGCCGCACGATGAAATACAGCGCGGTCGCGGCGTTTGTGCCGGTGACGGCCGGCGGCTTGGACGAGAAGCGCGGCGAGCCCGAAGCGGCCGTGTTCACGACGTCTTATTTTCTTGCCGATGCTGATGCGAGGACGCGACCGGTGTGCTTCGTCTTTAACGGCGGACCCGGCTCGTCCTCGATCTGGCTGCACCTCGGCGCGCTCGGCCCGAAGCGTGTTGCCATTCGCGAGGACGGCACGATGCCACCGCCTCCGTACACGGTGACCGACAACCAGGAATCGTGGTTCGAGCACTTCGACCTCGTGTTCATCGACCCCCCGCACACGGGCTACTCGATCACCGCGAGCGAGGAGGCGCGCAAGAAGATGCTAAGCGTCGACGGCGACGTCGATGCGCTCGCGGACTGCATCCGCGCGTGGCTCGGGCGCCACCGCCGCTGGAGCTCGCCGGTCTATCTTGCGGGCGAAAGCTACGGCACCACGCGCGGCGCTGCGCTGGCCGAGAAGCTGCAGAACCTCGGCGTGGCCTTGTCGGGCCTGATTCTCGTATCGTGCGCGATGGATCTGCAGAGCGTCGTCTTCACGCCGCGCAACGACCTGCCATACGCGCTCTTTCTGCCCGCGTTCGCATGTGTCGCGCAGTATCACGGCAAGCTCGCGGGGCCGCTGGCCGAATCGCCGGCCGCAGCCCGCGCCGCGGCAGAGCGATTCGTGATCGACGACTATCTGGGCGCGTTGCACGCAGGAGCCCGATTGGCGGGCACGTCGCGCCGCCGCATCGTCAAGCGCATCGCGGAGCTGACCGGACTCGCTCCGGCGCTGGTCGAGGAGAAGAACCTCCGCATCAGCGACTACACGATATTCTTCGACCTGCTGCGGGACCGCGGCCTGATCGTTGGCCGTCTCGACGCGCGGGTCACCGGGCCGATGGCGGCGAGCCGAACCAGGGATTGGGAGTTCGACCCTGGCATCGAGGCGCTCGTCGCGCCGTATACGATGGCGGCGCACGCCTACATGGGCGAGACCCTCGGCGTCGATATGCAGGCGGCACGCTACGAGGTCTTCTCGATGGACACGCACAAGCAGTGGAACTGGAACCGCGGCGAGGACAAAGGCAACGCTTTCGCCTGCACGAGCCCCGATCTATCGCGTGCGCTGCGGCGCAATCCGCACCTCAGGGTGCTGGTCGCCAGCGGTCACTACGATCTGGGAACGCCGTACAGCGCGACCGACTGGTCGCTGGCGCAGCTCGACGTGCCGGCCGACGTGATCTCCCGCGTGCAGCACCACTACTTCGACGCGGGCCACATGATGTACACGCGCGAGGCCGACATGATGAAGCTGAAGCGCGATCTCGTCGCGTGGCTG
>DASXQW010000347.1:0-38279 GCA_036506975.1 Casimicrobiaceae bacterium
GAGAGTGTGCGCTCGACCTCCGCGAGCGGCGCCCCGCAGCGGGCCGTTATCACGAGCTCAGTCGGATCGTAGTCGACGATGCCGGCATAGCTGGTTGTATCGAAGCGCTCGCCTACGAGTTCCTGTCCATAGAAATCCTTGGTGCCGCCGCCAACGAGGCGCAGCGGCGTCCCCGCAGCGGCCGCGTTCCTGACGCGGTCGCGCCAGCCGGCGAGGACTTCGTTCATGTCCGTTCCGGAAGAGCTCATCGCTGCGCTTGCACGCCGCCGCGTTCGAGGCCGGGAATGAGCTCGGTTTCGTTCGCCGCGTCCGCGGCCCATTCCCGCATCGCCGGGAACGCGAGCAAGGCACGGCAGTAAGCCGCGGCGGTGCCGTCGAGCGCGACGTCGTAGCTCTGGAAGCGAAATGCGACCGGGCACCAGAATGCGTCGGCGGCCGTGAATGCACCGCAAAGAAAATCGCCGCCGTGTCCGAAACGGTCACGGCCTTCCCGCCACAACTCGACGATGCGCGAGATTTCCGCGGCAACCGCCACCGACGGCGATTTGGCCGATCGCAACTTCACGTTCATGCCAAACTCGTCGCGCAGACGCGCGAAGCCCGAATGCATTTCCGCGGCCGCCGAGCGTGCCCATGCCCTCGCGATCGCGTCCGCAGGCCACACGCCCGGATGTCTTTCGGCGAGATATTCGGCGATCGCCAAGGTGTCCCAGACGATCACGTCACCGTCGTGCAGGCAGGGTACCCTGCTGCTCGGCGACACTTCGCGCAGCCGCGCGTGGCTTTCCGGTCTATACAGCAGAATGCGCTTCTCTGCGAAGGGGATGTTCAACGCCTTCATCAGCACCCAGGCGCGCAACGACCACGTCGAGTAGTTCTTGTTGCCGATGTAGAGCGTATACATGCGAGAAGCCTGCGAGCTGCAGCCCAGGTTCTTTGTCTACAGAGGAACGGTCTTCCCCGGGTTCATGATGTTGAACGGATCGAGTGCACGCTTGACCGCGCGCATGAGATCGACGGCCTCGCCATGCTCCTGCGCCAGCACGTCGAGCTTGTGCCAGCCGATGCCGTGCTCGCCCGTGCACGTGCCGCCCATCGCGATCGCGCGCAGCGACACCGCCTTGGCCAGTCCCTCCGCCCGCTCGCGCTGGCCGGCATCGTTCGGGTCGAACAGCACGACCAGGTGAAAGTTGCCGTCGCCGACATGGCCCACGATCGGTGCTACAAGCCCGCTTTTCTCGATATCGACCTTGGTTTCCAGAATGCAATCGGCCAGCCGCGAGATCGGCACGCAGGCATCGGTCGCGAACCCCATGGCGCCCGGCTGGAGCGCGAGCGCGGCGTAATACGCCGAGTGCCGTGCCTTCCACAGCCGTGTTCGATCCTCGGCCTGCGTCGCCCATTGGTACGCGCTTCCGCCAAACTCGTCGCTGATCGCCTGCATCGCCTCGGTCTGCTCGCGCACGCCCGCGGGAGAGCCGTGGAATTCGAAGAACAGCGTCGGCTTCGCCGCGAAGCCCTCGAGCTTCGAGTAGCGGATACACGCGTCCATCTGCACGTCGTCGAGGAGCTCGATACGGGCGACCGGGATGCCCGTCTGCATCGCGGCGATGACCGTGTTGACCGCGCTTGCGAGATCCGGGAACTGGCAGACTGCGGCCGCGATCGCCTCGGGAACGCCGTATAGGCGGAGCTGGATCTCGGTGATGACGCCGAGCGTCCCCTCCGCGCCGACGAACAGCCGCGTGAGATCGTAGCCCGCGCTCGACTTGCGGGCGCGGCCTCCGGTCTTGACGATCCGGCCGTCCGCCGCCACGACGGTAAGCCCCAGCACGTTTTCGCGCATGGTGCCATAGCGCACCGCGTTCGTGCCCGAAGCACGCGTCGCCGCCATGCCGCCGATCGTCGCGTTCGCGCCAGGGTCGATCGGGAAGAAAAGGCCGGTGCCCTTGAGCTCCGCATTCAACTGCTCGCGCGTCACGCCCGCCTGCACGCGGCAATCGAGATCCTGCGCGTTGACGTCGAGCACGCGGTTCATCTGCGACAGGTCGACACAAACGCCGCCGTAGAGCGCGGCGACATGGCCCTCGAGCGAGGTTCCCACGCCGAACGCGATCACCGGCACGCGCGCGAGATGACACAGCCGCACGATCGCGGCGACCTCGTCGTTCGAGTGCGGAAAGACCACGACGTCGGGCAATGCCGCATCGGCCAAACCTTCGCCATGGCTGTGATGCTCGCGCACCGAGTGCGACGTGACGGCGCGTTCGCCGTAGTCGCCGCAAAGCTTCTGCACCAGCTCGGCGACGCATTGGGGATCGGGTCTTGCGATCAGTTCGGTGGTCATTCGTTCGCTCCGTGGGGGCGCGTCTAGAAGCGCGGCAGCTCCGGGTGCGGCAGCGCTCCGCGATGCACGTGCATCCGGCCCATCTCTGCGCAGCGATGCAGCGTCGGCACCGCCTTGCCGGGGTTGAGCAACCCTTCCGCATCGAACGCGCGCTTGACGCCGAGGAAGCGTTCGAGCTCGGCCGGCGCGAACTGCATGCACATGTCGCCGATTTTCTCCACGCCAACGCCGTGCTCGCCGGTAATCGTCCCGCCGACCTCGACGCACAGCTCGAGTATCTTCGCCCCGAATGCCTGCGTCTTCGCCACGTCACCGGGACGATTGGCGTCATAGAGGATCAGCGGATGAAGATTGCCGTCTCCGGCATGGAAGACATTCATGCACGGAAGCCCGAACTCCTGCGAAAGCTCGCCGATGCGTTGCAGTACCGCTGCAAGCGCCCGGCGCGGGATCGTGCCGTCGGTGCAGTAATAGTCCGGAGAAACCCGTCCTGCGGCCCCAAAGGCCGCCTTGCGGCCGGACCAGAAGCGCTCTCGCTGTTCCTCGTTGCGCGAAATGTCGATCAGCGTCGCTCCGCTTTGCGCCATCAGCCGATTGACCACAGCGACTTCTTCCGCGACCTCTTCCGGCGTGCCGTCGGCTTCGCAAAGCAGAATCGCGGCGGCGTCCTGCGGATAGCCAGCGTGGACAAACGGCTCGACCGCGCTGATCGTGAGCCGATCCATCATTTCGAGTCCCGCCGGAATGATGCCGGCGCCGATGATCGCCGCGACCGCCGCGCCGGCCTTCGCGACATCGTCGAACGCCGCGAGCACGCAACGGGCGACCTGCGGTTTCGGCGTGAGCTTGACCGTCACCTCGGTGATCACGGCGAGCAATCCTTCGGAGCCGCAGATCAGCGCGAGCAGATCATATCCCGGACTATCGAGCGCCTCGCCGCCGAACTCGACCACCTCGCCGGTGATGAGCACGGCACGGACGCGCCGCAGGTTGTGCACCGTGAGCCCGTACTTGAGGCAATGCACGCCGCCGGAATTTTCCGCGACGTTGCCGCCGATCGTGCAGGCGATCTGCGACGACGGGTCGGGCGCGTAGAACAGGCCGTGCGGGGCGGCCGCCTCGGAGATCGCCAGATTGCGCACGCCCGGCTGGACGGTCGCCGTGCGCGAAAGCGGGTCGATCGCCAGGATGCGCATGAACTTGGCCAGCGACAGGATGATCCCGTTGCGGTCGGGAAGGGCGCCACCCGACAAGCCGGTGCCCGCGCCGCGCGCCACGACGGGCAGTCGCGCGGCGTGGCACAGTTTCAGAATTGCCACGACCTGTGCTTCGTTCTCCGGCAACAGGACCGCGTTCGGCTCCTCGCGGAACAGCGTCAGCCCATCGCATTCGTAGGGCCGCGTGTCTTCGGAAGCCGTGAGAATCGAGGTCGCGGGAAGGATGTTGCCGAGGGCGGCGAGCAGGGCGGGGTTGAGCATGGACCACCAGAAGCGTGCGGTTCGATTATTCCACAAAGACCCGCTCCTCACCATTCGCCGCGCGAGTCGATGGCAGGGTTAGAATGCGCTCGCTCGAACCGGCAGCGATGCGCCGTGCGCGTCGCAGGCAACGAGGACAACGCTCATGACTATTACATTGCGGCTTCCCAGGCTGGCGCTCGCTGCAGCACTCGCTGCCGGTCTCGCGGCGTCAGGGCCTGCCGCCGGACAGGCCACGCTCAAGATCAACATTGCAGTTGCTCAGAACTCGCATTACGGCGTCGCTATCGATACCTTCGCCCGTGAGGTCGAGCGGCGCACGAACGGCCGCTACAAGGTGCAGACGTTCTACTCGGCCGCGCTCGGTGCCGAGCGCGAATCGGTCGAAGGAGTTCAGCTCGGCACACTCGATCTGACGCTGACTTCGACCGGACCGCTGCCCAATTTCGTACCCGAGCTCGCGATCCTCGATATCCCGTTCCTGTTCCGCGATTACGCCCATGCGCGCGCGGTGCTCGACGGACCGATCGGCCAGGAGTTGCTCGCGAAGTTTCCGGCCAAGGGCATGGTGGGTCTGGCGTGGGCCGAGAACGGGTTCCGGCACATGACCAACAGCAAGCGACCGGTCAACGTTCCGGAAGACCTGAAGGGCCTGAAAATGCGCACGATGGAAAACCCGATCCACATCGAAGCGTACAAGCAGTTCGGCATCCTCCCGACGCCGATGGCATTCACCGAGGTGTTCACGGCCCTGCAACAAGGTACCGTCGACGGCCAGGAGAATCCGCTGTCGGTCATCACCGCCGCCAAGCTCGACCAGGTACAGAAATACCTGTCGCTCACGGGCCATGTCTATTCGCCCGCGGTCTTTCTCATGAACAAGGCGCAATGGGAGAAGCTCTCGGACGCCGACAAGCAGGCGTTCCTCGACGCCGCCAGGGAGGGCGTCAAGGCTAATCGCGCTCGCGTCGATGACGACGAGCGGAGGGCCGTGGCGGACCTTCGCGCCAGAGGCATGACCGTCGCCGATAATGTCGACAAGGCGAAGTTCCAGGCGGCGCTAGTCTCGGCCTACGCAGACTTTGGCCGGCGCTTCGGGCAAGCGAACATCGATCGCATCCGCAACTACCGTTAGCGATAACCGAACGCCGCCGGCAACGCGGTGCTGATCGCCGGAAACAGCGACAACAGCGCGAGCACGCCGATCTGCGCCCACAGGAAAGGCCACAGCTCGCCGATCATCTTCGCGAGCGGCACACGGGCGACGACCGAGGTGACGAACAGCAGGCCGCCGACCGGCGGGGTGAGCATACCCATGGTCAGGTTGACGATCACGATGATCCCGAACTGCAGGTCGGAGATGCCCAGCGCGTGCGCGATCGGCGCCAGGATCGGCGCGAGCACGACGATGCCCGGCAACGGCTCGATGAAAATGCCGAATGCGAGCAGGAACACATTGACTGCGAACAGGAAAGCGAGCGGCGACAGTTGCATGCCGACGATCATGGCGGTCAGATCCTGCGGCACGCGCGAGATCGTCAGCACCCACGCGAACGCCGCCGACATCGCGACGATGATCAATACCGATGCAGTCATCAGCGCCGACCGGGCGAGGATGCCCGGCAGCATCGCCCATTCGAGGGTGCGATAGATGACGCGGCCGGCGAAAAGCGCGTAGAACACCGCGATCACCGAGGCCTCCGTCGGCGTAAACGCGCCCGATGCGATGCCGCCCAGGATCAGCACCGGCAGCGCCAGCGCGGGCAGCGCGCGCCAGGTATTGCGGACATAGTCGCGCCAGCCGTAGCGACGCGTCGAGCCGCGGTAATTGCGCCGGACCGAAATGACGTGATTGATGATTGCCATCGCAACCGCAATCGCGATTCCGGGCAGCACGCCCGCGATCAGCAGCCCGACGAGATTCACATCGGGATACGCGAGCGCATAGATGATCATGCTGATCGACGGCGGAATGATCGGCCCGAGGATCGAGGTCGCCGCGGTGAGCGCGGCCGCGTACTCGGGCTTGTACCCGTCGTCCTTCATCATCCGGATCATGATCGCGCCGGGTCCCGCGGCGTCGGCCAGCGCCGAGCCGGAGATCCCGGAAAAGAAGGTCAAGGTGAGGATGTTCGTGTGCCCCATGCCGCCGCGGAAGCGGCCGACGAACTGCGAGGCGAAGCGCAGCAGGACCTCGGACAAGGCGCCGCCGGTCATCAGCTCCGCAGTCAGGATGAAGAACGGCACCGCTTCCAGGGCGAAGACGTCGATGCCGGAGAACATGGTTTTCGGCAGCGCCAGCAGCGACAGATTGCCGTTCGCGAGCATTGCTACCAGCGTGCCGCCTCCGAGCGCGAATGCGACCGGCACTCCCAGCACGAGCAGCAAGCTACACACGATGAAAAGGGCAGCGATCAAGGCTTGGGGCTAACGATCTAGGCGCCGAATTCGCCGTCAGCCAGAAACGCGCGCCGCTTGAGGTACGGCCCGGCCATAAGCAACAGATGCGCGATCATGAGCGCGAAGCCGACGGGCATCGCCAGGTAGACCGCGCCGATCGGAATTTGCAGGACAGGCGTCGTCTGGTTCCACGCGAACGCGGCATAACGCAGACCCACCCACACCATCAACGCAAAAAATACAAGGAGGATGACGAAGATCACCGCGCGGATCGCGGCCGCGTGTCGCGGCAGCGCCTCCTGCAGCGTGTCGATGCCGACGTGGCCGCCGTAACGCAGCATGAGCCCGGAACCGAGAAACGTGAGCCAGATCATCAGATACCGCGACGTCTCCTCGACCCAAAGCAGCGAGCGATCGGTGGTGAAGCGCAGCGCGACGTTGACAAACACCATCGCCGCCATCGCGCCGAGGATCGCGATCACCGACCAGCGATTGGCCTTGAGCAGCGCGCGATCGAAGCTAAGCAGCATGCAAATTCTTCCCGCAGCGGGCGTTAAGCCGCGTCGAATTCTCCCACGCGGCGAGAGCTTCCGCGTCGTCTATAATGCAGCCCAAAATTGTCGAGTGCGGCCGTGCGCTCTCGCGAGGCATGGGATCGGACAATGAATCCGGGTGAAATCTACGCCAAGACCGACGAGGGCGTACGCGAGCTCAAGGAGCGCAAGCTCAACCTCCCGATCGCGCTGCGCAGCCTGCTGATCATGATCGACGGCAACCGCACGGTCGGCGAGGTCCTGGAGCGCGCGCGGGCGTTGCGCGTCGATGCGAGCGCGCTCTCGGCGCTCGAGCGTGCCGGGCTGATCGCCAAGCGATTCAGCGCGCCTTCGGTCGCGGAAGACGAAAGAGCGCCCGCGCCGCGGAGCGGGGACGAGGTCGAGCGCTTCATCGCCGCGCAACAACAGCTCTCGGACCTGATCAACGAGCATCTCGGCTTTCGCGGCTATCTGATGATGATGCGATTGCAGCGCGCGGAAAACCTGCGCGACTTGCACGATTTCCTGCCCGATTTCGCGCAGGCGCTGATCAAGCGCATAGGCTTGGACGCCGCCACCGCGATCGTGACCCGGCTGGAGCGCCTGATCGTTCGCGGCAGCTAGCGCACGACGTGTGCGGCCCGGGTCAAGCGCCTCGTTGCCGGACGAGAGCGCGGAACGCGACGAACGTGAGCGTCGACGCCGCCGCGATCGCCGTTGCCATCGGGCGCTGCGTTCCGTCGAAGGTCACGCCGACGATAAGCGCCGCGGTCGACGCCAGCATGAATTGGCAAAAGAGGAGCAGCGAGGCCGCGCTGCCCGAGATTTCCTGAAAAGGCGTCAGCGCGCCCGCGGTTGCCTGCGGCATGGTCGTCATCAGCGCGACCATGAACAGGAACATCGGGACCACGATGGCGGCTGGATGCGCGACCCCGGCCCAAGCCAGCGCGGCCATTGCAAGTCCGGCGCAGAGCATCAGCCGGGTCGAGTAGCGGATCATCCGGTCGATGCCCCAACGCGTCACGAGCCGGCTGCCGATGATCGAGCCGACGATGTTGCCGAGCATGACCGCGCCGAAAAGAAATCCGAACCCTCTCTCGCCGGTCCCGATCACGGTCACGAACGCGAATGCGCTGCCGGCGAGGAACGCGAACAATCCGCTTGAGGCAAACGCGGCGACGAGGGCATAACCGACATACCTTCTCGACTGCAACAGCCGGCGATAATTGGCGAGCACGACCGGCGGCGCGGTTGCGCGCCTGTTCTTTGCCTTGATCGTCTCCGGGAGCGCGATAACCACGCAGATGAGCGCGATCGCGCCGTAGGCGGCGACGAAGATGAAATTCGCCTGCCAGCCGAACCACACGTGCAGATGGCTGCCGATGATCGGCGCGACGATCGGCGCGATGCCCAGCACGACGCCCATCAGCGACAACATTCTGGCCGCGCGATCGCCCGTGTACAGGTCGCGCACGACTGCCCGCGGCACGACGGCAACGGTCGCCATCCCGATGGCCTGGGCGACGCGCGCCGCAATCAGGGTCTCGATGGTGCGTGACGCGGCGCAGACCGCAGATGCGGCGACGAAGAGCGCGAGACCGGCGATCAATGCGGGCCGGCGGCCGAAACGGTCGGCGAGCGGCCCGACGAAGATCTGCGACGCGCCCCAGCCGTACATGTAGAGCGAGAGCGTGAGCTGCACCTCTGCGGGCGTAGCCGAGAGAGCGCGCGTCATCGATGGCATCGACGCGAGATAGATATCCATGGCCAGCGGCGCGACGGCGATCAGCGCGCCGAGCAGCAGCGTCATCGCTGGCTGGTCGTGTCTCAGCATCGGTCAGCCGCGAGGCGGTCGACCACCGCTTGTCGCGCGGCGCCGCAGGTTCACCGCTGCGGCTTGAACTTGTGCGCGAGGGTATTCTCGTCGGTGCGCGGCAGGTAGCTGATGCCGTTTTTCGTTCCCCAGAGACTCACCTGATGATAGAGCGGGACGATCGCCGTGTCGTTGATCGCGAGCTCGGTGGCGCGCTGCAGCAGCGCCTCGCGCCTGGCATCGTCGACGGTGACCAGCGCGTCCTCCAAGATCAGGTCCACTTTGGCGTTCGAGTAGTGCCCCCGGTTCGCCGTGCCGAAGCCCTTCTCCCTGTTGACCGTGGCGATCAGGGCCTTGAGCGGACTCGACGCTTCCCCTGTCCCGGATCCCCACCCGACGAGGATGAAGCTGAACTTGAGCTCAGTGGCCTGGGGAAAGAATGTCGCCGAGGGCATCGCCTCGACGCGCGTTGCGATGCCCACGCGCGCGAGCATTTGCGCAACTGCCTGCGCCACCTTGGCGTCGTTGACGTAGCGATTGTTCGGCGAGTGAATGGTGAGCCCGAAGCCGTTCGGGTAACCCGCATCGGCCAGGAGCTTCTTCGCACCTTCCGGATCGTAGGCCTCGACCTTCAGGGTAGGCGTGTAGCCGAAGAAGCCTTCCGGCAGCAACTGGCCCGTAGGAACGGCCTCGCCTTCCATGACGCGCTCGGCGAGCGCCTTGCGGTTGATCGCCTTCGAGATCGCCTTGCGCACTCGCGAGTCCTTCAGCGGATTCTTCGCCAGCGGCTTTCCGTCGCGGTCAGTCACGAACGGCGAGAGATCGCGCTCGGAGTCCATGTGCAAATAGATCAGCCGGTCAGCGACCGTCCGGTACAGCGCCAGACGCTTGTCGTTCTTGAGCGTGGCGACATCGGACGTCGGAACGTTTTCGATCGCCTGCACGTCTCCGGCCAGGAGCGCCGCCACTCGCGGCGCGTCGGAGGCCAGCAGCCGCAGTGTCACTTTCTCCCATGGCGTCTTGCCGCCCCAGTAACCGTCGTAGCGCGCGAGCTCGATCCGATCACCCTTGGCATAGCGAACTAGCTTGTACGGTCCGGTCCCGATGGCCGCTCTGCCGCTGTTGAAATCCTCGGTCGTGGCCTTGGCGGCGGCCTTGGACACGATCGCGACCTGCGTCATGTCCGAGGGCATCAGCGGATATGGGGTCGCGGTCCGGAAGCGGAGCGTGTACGGATCGACGACGATCATCTCCTTGATCTGCTTGGTGTACGCAGTGAACGGCGAAGGGCTGTTGGGCACAGTGGGCACGCGCTCGATCGAAGCAACGACATCGGCGGCCGTGAATTCGCTGCCGTCGTGAAACTTCACGCCCTTGCGCAGCTTGAATTCCCAGGTCAAGGGATCGACGGTTTTCCACGACTCGGCGAGCCCCGGGATCATCTTCTGGCGCTCGTCGCGCAGCACGAGGTAATCGAATATATGCGCGGCGACGTTATTGTTGGGCGTGACGTTGTGGTAATGGGGGTCGATGGCAGTGACGTCGGCGCCGATGCCGATGGCAAGATCGGCGGCAACCGCGCGAGGATAGGCGACCAAGGTGGCCAGCAATACGGGCAAGGCACAGGCGAGGAGGCGCCGCAGCGACATGATTCCTCCGGCGGATTCAAATCAAAGGAAGCTCGGAGGGCGCAGCATAGCCGAAGCGTAACCAAATGTAACTACCTGTTCTGCCGTAGAAACTCCTCGTCAACGGGCGCTGTCTTCAATACGTTGTGTTTGTGTGGCGACTTTCTTGCAACAGGAGGTACAGAATGAAACATCGCATAGTCACGCTTGCCGCAGCCATGTTGCTCGTCGGTGGGGTCGCGATGGCCTCGACCGCATCGGCGCGGGATAACTTTTCCATAGCGATCGGTGCCCCGGGCTTCGGCTTCGGTTACTCCAATCACGGCTATGGATTTGCATACGTTGCGCCCCCGGTGGTGTATTACCCGCCGTATTACGGCGCACCGGCATACTATCCGGCGCCTGCTTACTATGGCTATGGCCCGCGGGTCGTTTACGGACCGTCGATCGCCTATTACCGCCCGTACCACCATCGTTACTACCCATACCGCCGTTGGTAAGCGGCTAGATTCATCGCCGATATCCCGGAATCAAGCAAGAGCGAATCCCGGGACTTCGGCAATAGCGCGTTTCGCCTTCCCGGCTGTCGCGCGAAGCCTGCCCTGAGCGAAGTCGAAGGGCACTCAATCCGGGCTACGAGTCTTTGCCGGTATAACTGATGCGGTAGATCGCTCCCGCAAGATCATCCGAAACGAGGAGCGAGCCGTCCGGCATGACGAGAACGTCGGCCGGGCGGCCCCACGCTCTTTCACCTTGCAACCAGCCGGTGGCGAACGGCTCGTAATCGACTGCGCGGTTGTTTTCGACGTGCACCAGCGTCACCCGGTACCCGCTCTTCTTGCTGCGGTTCCACGAACCGTGTTCCGCTATGAAGATCTGGTTGCGGTACGCGGGTGGAAATCGCGTGCCGGTGTAGAAGCGCATCCCGAGCGGAGCGACATGCGCGCCGAGCTTTTGCGCCGGCGCCGCGAATTCGCTGCACGAACGCTTGCCGCCGAACTCGGGGTCCGGAACGGTCCCGGCGTGACAATACGGATAGCCGAAATTCAGTCCCGGTTTAGGCGCATGATTCAATGTGTCGGGTGGTAAATCGTCTCCCAGCCAATCGCGCCCGTTGGCCGTGAGCCACAGTTCCCTGGTCCGCGGATCCCAGTCGAACCCGACCGAGAAGCGCAGACCGCGCGCATAGACCTCGAAGTCCGTCCCGTCCGGATTCATGCGCGTGATGATCGCGTAGCGATCGGGATCGGGCTCGCAGATATTGCAGGGCGCCCCGACCGGGACGTAGAGCTTGCCGTCGGGACCAAAGGCGATGAACTTCCACCCGTGGTGACCGTCCTTGGGAAACTTGTCGCTCACCACTACCGGTTGCGGCGGGTTGTCGAGTCGGCTTTCGATGCCGTCGAAGCGCAGAATGCGGCTGACCGCGGATACGTAGAGTGCGTCGCCGCGGAACGCGACTCCGACCGGACGGCTGAGCCCTGTCGCAATCGCGGTGACGTCGGCCGGCCCGGTTGGCTTGAGCGTCACGGCGTAGACCTTGCCCGCTTCCGTCGAGCCTACGAACAGCGTGCCTTGGGTCCCCAGCGCCATTTCGCGCGCGTTCGGCACGCGCGCGACGAGCTCGATCGCGAAGCCCCGCGGCAATTTGATCTTCTCGAGCGGAAGATCGTCGCCTCGTGCCAGCGGTGAGCCGAGAACCAGCAAAGCTGCGATCGTCAGGGATAAGCCGCGCATTATCGAGTCTCCTTGGGTCGACATCGTCGGGGCGCTCCCCACCATTACGCCTCCTTTTGCAAGCAATTGACAGCGGACGGGGCGGTTTCTATCCTTTCTTTCGTGGCACGACGTACCATTGTTGAGTGAACGTTCCGCCCGCCCCCGCCACAACGGCTCCCAAGCTCGTCGGCCTCGATCTGGTCCGGACGCTCGTCTCCTACGACACGACGAGTCGCGAATCGAATCTCGCGCTCATTCACTGGGTGCGCGATTATCTCGCCCGCCACGGCGTCGATTCGCAGCTCACCTACGACGACGAGCGGCGCAAGGCGAACCTGTTCGCGACGCTGCCCTCGCAGGACGGCAACATGACCGAAGGCGGCGTGGTGCTCTCGGGGCACACCGACGTCGTGCCGGTCGATGGGCAGCCGTGGGACACCCCGCCGTTCGAGGCGACAATCGGCGGCGACCGATTGTACGGCCGGGGCGTGACCGACATGAAGAGCTTTTCCGCGATCGGCCTCGCCTTCGTCCCCGAGCTCCTGCGGCGCGGGCTGGCGCGTCCCGTGCACTTCGCGCTTTCGTACGACGAGGAGGTCGGCTGCATCGGCGTGCGTCGCCTCATCGCCGACGTCGTTGCTCGCGCCATCAAGCCTTCGGGTTGCATCATCGGCGAGCCGTCCGGCATGCACCCCGTCGTCGCGCACAAGGGCAAGCGAAGCTATCGCTGCCGCGTGCGCGGCCACGAGGCGCATTCGTCGCTGACGCCGCTAGGCGTCAATGCCGTGCAGGTCGCCGGCGAGCTCGTGACTTTCCTCACTCATATGGCGCGCCGGTTTCGCGAACGAGGGGGATTCGATGCCGCATACGACGTGCCGTACACGACCGTGCACGCCGGAGTGATCCGCGGCGGCACCGCGCTCAATATCGTGCCGCGCGACTGCCATTTCGACTTCGAGTTTCGTCACCTGCCGTTCGACGACCCCGAAACGCTGCTGGCCGACGTCAAGCGGTTCGCGGCAACGCTGCTGCCCGAAATGCACGCGGTCGATCCGGCAACGCACATCGAGTTCGATCACATCTCGACGCTGCCCGGCTTCGACACGCACGGGGGCACGGAGATCGCGGAGCTGGGCAAGGCATGCACCGGCGCGCATGAATTCGGCAAGGTTTCCTTCGGCAGCGAGGCGTCGCTTTTCCACAATGCCGGCATCCCGGCGATCATTTGCGGGCCGGGTCACATCGCGCAGGCACACCAGCCGAACGAGTGGGTTGCGCTCGAGCAGCTCGCGCTGTGTGAGGCATTCATGCGTCGTCTCGCCGACCGCGTCTGCGTTGCATGAGCCAGGCGCGCCAAGGAACCTAGCCGCGCCGACGATCGAAAAACATGGCAGTTCCCGCACCGGCACCCGTTGCCCCGCCGATCGACATCGCGTTGCCGAATCTCGCGGCGTACGCCGAGGGCAACTGCGACATTCCTTACGCGTGGACGTTCGCGGCCGGCCGGGCCGGGCCGCATGTCCTCGTCCAGGCGCTGACCCACGGTAACGAAGTCTGCGGCGCCATCGCGCTCGACTGGGTCTTGCGCGAAGAGCTGCGACCCGCGCGTGGGACGTTGTCCATCGTCTTCGCCAACGTCGCCGCGTACGAGCGTTTCGATCCGGGAGATCCTTTCGCATCACGTTGCGTCGACGAGGATTTCAACCGCCTGTGGTCTGCAGACGTGCTCGATGGGTCGCGCGACAGCACCGAGCTCAGGCGCGCGCGCGAGCTGCGTCCGCTGTACGAACGCATCGATCATCTCCTCGATCTGCATTCGATGTCGGACCCGTGCCCTCCCCTGGCGATGGCCGGACGCCAGTGCAAAGGGCTCGCCTTGGCGCGGTCGCTCGGGTTTCCGCGCTACGTCGTGATCGACGGCGGCCACAGCGCTGGCCGGCGGTTGCGCGATTTCGCTTTTTTCGACGACGCCGCCGATCCGCGCAGCGCGCTCCTCGTCGAATGCGGACAGCATTGGGAGGCGTCCGCGCAAGAGGTCGCCAAGCAGTCGGTTCTGCGCTGGCTGCTCCATTTCGAGATGGCCAACCCCCGGCTTCTCGAGACTCATCTCGGGCGCGGGTCTTTGCCGGCGCAAAGATTGATCGAAGTGACGACGACGATCACGATCGCCAGCGACAGATTTGCCTTTACCCTGCCGGTTCACGGCCTGCAGACGATCCCGCGGGCAGGAACGGTCTACGCCATCGACGGCGGCAGAGAGATCCGGACGCCGCACGATGACTGCGTCCTCATCATGCCGACACGGCGGCCCAGGCGGGGCGAGACCGCGGTGCGCCTTGGACGCTACGTCGGCTAAGGCCTTGAAGAACCCAAGCCGCGCGCGTGGCCGTGCGCTTTCGCGCATTGGCGCTAATTTGCGGCTTTTCACGGCTCTGCGCGACGATCGACACGTGCGCAACAGCGGCGAATGCCTGTCCGGCACGCGGGGGCCGCAACCCCCGGCCCGCGGGTTGCCCCGCGCGGGCCACCAAGCATTCACCGCTTTCCCTTATGCACCTGTGTGCGAGTCGCACAACTCGCCAGCGCGGCGAGCTGCGGTGGCGCGGGCGCATTGTGGCGCAGTCGTAAGCGGGTGGCTCGTGGGGCCGGCCACTCGTGGGTTGAGTGGCCGCCCCGAGCCGTGTAACCCGCTCGACGACGCGCTTTGCGCCACTGCGCCCAAGTCACCGCAGCTCGCCGCACAATTCACGCCAATCGGCGAAGAGCCTTATTTGCCCTCACTTCCCCGGAGGCGGCGTCGCGACTGCGGCCTCGGCCGAGCGCACCAGGTCTGAGCCGACAACCACGGACCAGCGGTCGTATACCGCGCGCGCCGCGTCGCGGAACCTCTGCTTGCCCGACGGCGTGAGCCGGGTCACCGTCGCGCCCTGACGCGAAAATTCCGCCAGCGCAGCGGTATCGGAAAGTCTCCGCGCCATTGCCGTTGCCTGCTGCGCCGCATCGCGCGCCGCCTGAAGGACGAGGTCGCGGTCGGCGCCGCTTAAGCGGTTCCAGACGGCGCGATTGATTGCAAAGAGCAGCGCATCGGCATGCGCTTCCCAAACCAGCAATCGCGCAAAGCCCGCGGTATGAAGACGGGATGCACCGTATGCCGCGACGCTTATCTCCTCGCCATCGAGCGTGCCGCGCCGCTGTGCCGTTAGCGCGTCGGCGGCATTCATCGACACCGGTATCGCACCGAGAGCCTGCAAGGTTTCCAGAAGGAGCGGCGAGGCCGGGACGCGTAGCGACAGACCGTTCAGATCCGCAGGCAACTGAACCGCCCGCCGGGTCGCCAGCTCGCGAAACCCGTCGCCCGTCCAGGCCAACGGTACGACACCGGCGGCGAGCACCGCGGCCGACAGTCGCATCGCGACTTCGCCGTGCAACAGGCGGTCGAGCGCGTCAAAATCCGGCACGAGCCACGGCAGCGCGATGAGATTGAGCTCGACCACCTGCGCTGCCCAACTCGTTGCCGAGCCCACCGCAAGGTCGATCGCGCCGTCGCGCAACGCGCCAAACTCACGCGCCGCGTCGCGTTGCACCAGCGTCGCGCCCGGAAACAACTTGACGTCGAGACGCCCCCCGGAGCGCTCGCGAATGAGCTGTCCCCAGATCATGCCGGCCTTGCCCTGCGGATACGCGGGCCCGAGCGCCGTCGACAGCTTCCACTCCGTCGCCGTCCCCTGCGGCGGGGCTTGCGCCGCCGCCGGAAGAATCAAGGCGACGCCGACGCAGACCGCGAACAGTATCTCGATCGAGCGTCGCACGGCGAGAGCGTAATGAAGCTCGCCGCGGGGCGTCATTCGAGCGGGGCCTGCTCGCCGCGAAGAGGCGTGTCGTGCCAGTAGCGGCGATCGACGTCGCGCTCGCTGCGCGGCGCGAGCGTCGACCCGGGCGCGAATGCGAACGTCAATGCGCCCTCGTAGTCCGTGCGGTACGTGCGCACAGCCGTATCCGCATAGCGCGCGACGATCTCGGGCCGGGGATGGCCGAAGCGATTGCGGTAGCCGGGGGTGAACACCGCAACCTGGGGCGTCACCGCAGCGATGAACGCGGGCGTGGACGAGGTACGGCTGCCGTGGTGCGGCACGATCAGCAGATCGGCTCGTAGCGACGCGGCGTCACGACGGATCAGATCGGCTTCGGTACGCGCCTCGATGTCGCCGGTCAACAGCGCGCTGCCTGCGGCGTTGCTGACGCGAACGACACAGGACAGGTCGTTCGCCTTGAGCTTGGGATTGGAGTAGTTCGCTTCGACGGGATGCAGCAGCGCAAAATCGACGCCGTCCCAGCGCCAGCGCTGCCCCGCGCTGCAGCGTAGCGCGGGTTCACCGCGCTCGGCGCGCGCACGCACGATGGCGTTGTCCGCGGGAAGCGACGAAGCGAGCCAAGCTACCGGCACCGTCTGCAGCAGCGACAGCGCGCCGCCGCTGTGATCGCTGTCCTGATGGCTCACGATCAGGCCGTCCAGGTGCGTGACTCCGGTCGCGCGCAGCATGGGCGCGATGATTCGATCGCCCGCGTCGGCGATTTCGTTGAACCGCGGGCCGGTGTCATAGAGCAGCGCGTGCGCATGCGTCTGCACCAGTACCGCTAAGCCCTGACCGACATCGAGCACGGTAACCCGAAAGGCGCCGGGCGGTGGGAGCAGCGGGACGACGAGAAATAACGGCAGCAGCCACGCGAATCCAAGCGCACGACCCGGGATCCCGCGCGGAGCGAGCAGCCACAGCACGCCCACTGCTCCCGCGATCACGGCCCAGAGCGGCGGCGCGTGTTGCTGCCAGACGGCGGCAGGCATGGCGCTCAAATACTCGAGCAGCAGCGCAAGCCAGGCGAATACCTGATGTGCTGCGATAAGCAGCACATCCCAAGGGAAGACCAGCGACGCGAGCGTCAAGGGCACGACGATGAAGGTGACGAGCGGAATCGACACGGCGTTGGCGACCGGTGAAACAAGCGAGATCTGCTGGAAGAGCATCAGCATCAGAGGCACGAGACCGAGCGTGATTGCCCATTGCGCGCGCGCCGCGGCGCCCAGCGTTGATCCGGCACCGATGCGCCCGACGCCGGTATAGAGCAGCAGCCCGACCGCGCCGAACGAAAGCCAGAAGCCGGGCGCCAGCATCGCCCAAGGATCCCAGGCAAGCACTACGGCGAGCGCCCAGAGCCACACGGCCGATGCGCTCCCGGACCGCCCCAGCCACAAGCCGATCGCGGCAACAGTCAGCATATAAAGCGTCCGCTGCGCGGGAACCTGAAAACCGGCGAGCAGCACGTAGAGGAACGCTGCAACGACGCCGGCGACCGCGGCCGCCTTGCGCGCGGGGAGCAAAAGCGTGAGCCCGTGGCTTCTTCGCCACAGCCAGAACACGAGGGCGCCGATAAACGTGGCGAAGAACGTGACGTGCAGCCCCGAAATGCTGATGAGGTGGCCGATACCGGTGCGATTGAACATGCGCCACTGCTCGGCAGGAATCGCACGCTCGTCACCGATCGCGAGCGCCGCGATCACGCCGGCGTATGTCCGGCCCTCGAGAACGCCAAGGATGCGCTCGCGAATCGATTCGCGCAGGCGTATGACGTAGTCGCCCGGCCTTCCTGCAAACGCCGCGAGCCGCCGGTTGGTGTCGCTTTCGCGTACGTAACCGGTTGCGCGGAACTCGTTTTCGAGCAGCCAGGCCTCGACATCGAAGCCGTGCGGATTGACCGTTCCGTGCGGGCGCTTGAGGCGCACGGTGAGATCCCAACGCTCGCCGCCGCGCAACTCCGGGACATCCTCGCCCGCGCGCTCGCCTCGCCACGACCCGTACCAGCCGAGCGATAGCCGCGACGGGACGATGGCTCCCGGAGTCAGCACCCGCTCGACCGCCAGCGCGAAGCGTGTGCCGCGCTCCCCGGGCTGGGGCAGCTCGTCGATCACGCCCACGATCTCGACGTCGCGTCCTTCCCAGGCGCGAGGCAGCTCGTCGGCCAGCCTCGCTTCCGCACGCCACGCAGCATAGAAAAACCCGCCGAGCCCGATGGCGACGGCGGCGGACAGAAGCGCTCCGTAGTGCGCGGCGCGGCGACGCCATGCCGTCGCGTCGCGTACGGAGATGGCGTAGAACAGCAGCGCGCTAGCGAGGGGCAGCGCGATCCAGACCACTCGCGCCGCGGAGGGCAGCTCCGCCTGCTGCTGCAGCGCCAGGACACCGAGCGCGAACGCGAGCAGCAGGCAGCGCATTGCGAGGTTTATTTCTTGCCGGCCTGCTCCAGCATCTCCTGGATCTTAGCGTCAAACTGGGCGTAGGGCTGCGCCCCGACCAAGCGCACGCCCTGAAGCTTGTCGTTTTCCAGATAGCCGATCACGAACGATGGCGTTCCCTGCACTCCGGCGACGCCGCCCTCGGCGATATCCTGGTCGATCTGCACCTTGAACTTGTCGGACTCGAGACAGGTCTTGAACTTGGGCACATCCAGCTTGACGTTGGCTGCGTAGGTCGCGAGGTTATCCGCCTTGAGCGCTTCGGCATTCACGATCATGACGTGGCGCATTTCCCAGAACTTGCCCTGCTCGGCGGCGCAGCGGCCGGCTGTCGCGGCGCGGCGGGCGTTGTCGTGGAAGTCGAGCGGAAAGTCGCGGCTCACGAAGCGCACCTTGCCGGTGTCGATGTAATTGGCCTTGATCTGCGCGAACGCGGTGTTGTGGAACTGCTGGCAGAACGGGCACTGTAAGTCGGTGTATTCGACGATCACCAGCGGGGCTTTGGCATCTCCCATCGAAAACCCGCCCGACGAGAACTTGTAGCTCACCTTGTCGTCGGGCGCGGGCGCAGCTTGCGGAGATTGCATCTTCTCCAGCGCCTGCCGGATCTGCTTCAACTCGTTCAGCATCTCCTGCGCCTGCTCGGTGGTCATACCGTCGGCTCGCGCGAGCGGAGCGCCCGTCAAAAGCGCTGCGATCGCGCCCAGCGCGACCAACGACGCGAGATATCTTGTTGCACTCATCGACTGCCTTCCTTTCCATCCGGTAGCCCTCGCGGGCGAATTGTTTCGGGCATGAAGCAGCATGGAGACCGCTTTGCCGCCGATCCGTTCCACGGCATAACCGTGGACAAGGCGCCGATGATAGGGGGCAACGACCGCGCCGCCAACGCGGCCCGATTGGAGGTTACTGCGACGGAACAGACGGTTAGCTTGATTCATCGCACGGCTTAAGCAGCGCGAGTTTGTAGATTTCAGGCGTCCCGGCTCTTTCGGGGCCAAAGAATCAACTGCGTGCAGCGGAACAGCGCAATCCTGCGGCCGCGCGCCCCATCGGTCACGACCGCGTCCCAGATCTGCGTCGTATTGCCGAGGTGCGCCGGTGTCGCGACGCAGGCAATCGTGCCCTCCCGGGCGGTGCCGAGGAAATTGGTCTTGAGCTCGATGGTCGTAAAGTTCTCGGCGCCCGCAGGCAAATGCGCGAGGCACCCGTAGCCGCAGGCGGTGTCCGCGAGCGCAATGACCGTCGCGGCATGCAAATAACCGTTCGGGGCCAGGAGCTCCGAACGGATATCGAGCTCAGCATCGATGCGGTTCTCAGCGACGGCGGTAAAGCGCACGCCGATGAGGCTCGGCAGCCGGCCATCGCCGCGATGGGTGAATCTGTCCAAGGTAGCATCGGGTCGCAGCGGCATCGACAGATGATGGAAGAATTGATCGAGTGCGATTACAGACGTTCCGCAACCCACGACCGCACCGATTGCAGCGCCGCCGGCAGGCCTGCCGGATTGGTCCCGCCGGCCTGAGCCATGTCGGGGCGTCCGCCGCCCTTGCCTCCGACCTGTGTGGCGACGTGATTGACGAGATCGCCCGCCTTGATCCGGTTGGTCAGATCGGAGGTCACACCGGCGATCAGCGTCACCTTGCCGCCTTCGGTCGAGCCCAGCACGATCGCCGCTGATTTGAGTCTGCCCTTGAGCTGATCGAGCGTGTCCCGCAATACTTTGACGTCGGCACCCTCGATGGTCGTCGCCAGCACTTGCGTGCCGTTCACTTCGACCGCTTGCGCCGCGAGATCGCCGCCCTGGCTTGAGGCGAGCCTCGCCTTCAGCCGCGCGAGCTCTCTTTCCAGCGCCTTCACGTTGTCGAGCACCTGCGCGATCTTTGCCGGCACTTCGGCGACCGGCGCCTTCAGCGCGCGCGCAGCTTCGGCAAGCCGCGCTTCGGTCTCGTGCGCATACGCGAGGGCTCCTTCGGCGGTAACCGCTTCGACGCGCCGGATGCCTGCGGCTACGCCCGATTCGGATACGATCTTGAAAAACCCGATGTCGCCGGTGCGCTTGACGTGCGTGCCGCCGCAAAGCTCGGTCGAGAAATCGCCCATCGTCAGCACGCGTACTTCGTCGCCGTATTTTTCCCCGAACAGCGCCATTGCACCCGACTTGAGCGCATCGTCGTAAGGCATGATCCGCGCTTGGACCGGGTAATTCGCCCGGATCGCGCGATTGACCAGCGACTCGACGGTGCGGATTTCTTGGTCGGTCATCGGCTGCGGGTGAGAGAAGTCGAAACGCGTGCGGTCCGGATCGACCAGCGAGCCTTTCTGCGTCACGTGGTCCCCAAGCACCTTGCGCAATGCCGCATGCATCAGATGCGTGGCCGAATGATTCCACGCGGTGCGGGCGCGCGCCCGGCCATCGACCTTGGCGGCAACGGTGTCTCCGCTTTTGAGCTCGCCGGTCTTCACTTCGCCGTGATGACCGAACACATCGGGCTGGATCTTCTGGGTATCGTGCACCGCAAACAATGTCAGACACGCGCCGTTTTTCGACAGTTCGCCGCGATCACCGACCTGGCCGCCCGATTCCGCATAGAAAGGCGTGCGGTCGAGGACGACAACGCCGCTCTGTCCGGTCGAGAGCGCATCGACGGGGCTCCCGTCGCGATACAACGCGACGATGCGCGCTTCTTCCGCCAGCGTGTCGTATCCGTCGAACATCGTCTTCGCGCCGCGGTATTCGAGGCCGTCGGCCGTCTTGAAGGTCGAGGCAGCACGCGCGCGCTCGCGTTGCTTTTCCATCGCCGCGTCGAATCCCGCCTGGTCGACCGTGATTCCGCGCTCGCGGCAGACGTCCGCGGTCAGGTCGAGCGGGAAGCCGTAGGTATCGTACAGCGTGAAAGCGGTGAGTCCCGGCAATGTCTTGCTGCCTCTTGTCGTTGCCTGCGCAAGCGCTGCGTCGAGGATTCTCATGCCGTGCTCGAGCGTCTCCGCGAATCGCTCCTCCTCCGTCTGCAGCACGCGAATCACATGATCCTGCTTCAGCGGCAGCTCGGGATACGCGTCGCCCATCAGATGCGCGAGCTCGGGAACGAGCTTGGCGAAGAACGGCTTGGTCTGGCCGAGCTTGTGCCCATGGCGTATCGCCCGGCGGGCGATACGCCGCAATACGTAGCCGCGGCCTTCGTTGCTCGGAATGACGCCATCGACGATCAGGAACGCGCACGCGCGGATGTGATCGGCGATGACCTTGAGTGATGGCGAGGTCAGGTCCGCCGTGCCGGTCAACTTTGCCGCCGTCGCGATCAGTTCCCGGAACAAATCGATGTCGTAGTTGCTGTGAACACCCTGGAGCACCGCGGCGAGCCGCTCGAGCCCCATGCCGGTATCGACGCAGGGCTTCGGCAACGGCGTCAGCACACCGTTCTCGTCGCGGTTGAACTGCATGAAGACCAGATTCCAGATCTCGACGTAGCGATCGCCCTCGGCGTCGCCTGAGCCCGGCGGGGCGCCCGCGATTTCCGGCCCATGATCGTAGAAGATCTCGCTGCACGGCCCGCAGGGACCGGTGTCGGCCATCTGCCAGAAGTTATCCGAGGCGTATGGCGCGCCCTTATTGTCGCCGATGCGCACGATGCGCTCGCGCGGCACTCCGATGTCGCTGGCCCATGCGTCGTAGGCTTCGTCGTCGGTCTGATACACCGTGACCCAGAGCTTTTCCACCGGCAGCTTGTAGACCTCGGTCAGAAGCTCCCAGGCGTAACGGATCGCTTCGCGCTTGAAGTAGTCGCCGAACGACCAGTTCCCCAGCATCTCGAAGAACGTGTGATGGCGTGCGGTGTAGCCCACGTTCTCGAGATCGTTATGCTTGCCGCCCGCGCGCAGGCACCGCTGCACGTCCACGGCGCGCACGTAGCTCCGCTGGTCCGTGCCGAGGAAGACCTCCTTGAACTGGACCATGCCGCTGTTAGTGAAAAGCAGCGTCGGATCGTTAGCCGGAACCAACGGCGCCGAGGGCACGATCGTGTGGCCGTGCTCGGCAAAATAATCGAGAAACTGGCGGCGGATGGCTGCAACTTGCATGATGGATCGGGCCGGGCGCCGACGCTAAGGCGGCCGCCAAAGAGCAGTGATGGTTCAAAATCAATATCTTAGCATATCCCGGCACGCGGTCGGTGCTACGCGCTGGCGGTTGCTGCGGCTTCACGGAGGAGCTTGAATATCGCCGAAAGGGCAAAACCCCGCGCCTGCAGGAACCGCACCTGGCGCGCTTTCTCCCGCTCGTCGGCGGGTGGCCCACCAAAGCGGCGCTGCCACAGCGCGCGCAACGCCTTTTCGTCATCGGCGTCCGCTTCGGCCAGGGCCCGCTCGATGTCGATGCGGGCAATGCCTTTGGCTTTCAATGCTTCTGCGATGCTCCTGCGACTGTAGCCCCCGGCCTTCTGGGTCGCCATCGCCAACGCGTAGCGTGCGTCCGACAGATAACCTTGTGCGATCAATTCATCGAGCACGACGCTCACTTCGCTTCGCGGCCCTCCCTTGGCGATCAGGCGCTGCTCGAGCTCCGAGCGCGCATACTCGCGACGCGCCAGCAGCCGGATGGCCTGTGCCCGAAGCGAGACAGGCGGCGATGTCACGTAAGGGACCTATTCGTCCGCAGCCGCGCCAGCGCGCGCCACGCCGGCCAGCGGAATGCCGACCGCGGCCCGGATTTTCGCCTCGATCTCGGTGGCGAGCTCGGGGTGCTCCTTCAAATAATCGCGCGTGTTGTCCTTGCCTTGCCCGATCTTTTCGCCGTGGTACGCGTACCACGCGCCGGACTTCTCGATGATGTTGTGTGCAACGCCGAGCTCGATCATCTCGCCCTCGCGCGAGATGCCCTCGCCGTAGAGAATGTCGAACAGCGCCTCGCGAAATGGCGGCGCGATCTTGTTTTTCACGACCTTGACCCGGGTCTCGTTGCCGACGACTTCCTCGCCGCGCTTGATCGACCCGATGCGGCGGATATCGAGTCGCACCGACGCATAGAACTTGAGCGCGTTACCGCCGGTCGTCGTCTCCGGATTGCCGAACATTACTCCGATCTTCATCCGGATTTGGTTGATGAAGATGACGAGCACGTTGGCACGCTTGATGTTCGAGGCGAGCTTGCGCAGCGCCTGGCTCATCAAGCGCGCCTGAAGGCCCGGAAGCTGATCTCCCATCTCGCCTTCGATCTCGGCCTTCGGGACGAGCGCGGCAACCGAATCGATGACGATGATGTCAATGCCCCCCGAGCGCACCAGCATGTCCGCAATCTCGAGCCCCTGCTCGCCCGTATCGGGCTGCGAAATGAGCATCTCGCCGACGTTGACCCCGAGCTTGCCGGCGTAGACGGGGTCCAGCGCGTTCTCGGCGTCGATGTACGCTGCAGTGCCGCCGGCTTTCTGGACCTGTGCCACGACCTGCAGACAGAGCGTCGTCTTGCCGGAAGCTTCCGGTCCGTAGACTTCGACCACGCGGCCGCGCGGCAGGCCGCCGACACCGAGCGCGATGTCGAGTCCCAGCGAACCGGTCGAGACCACGGACAGATCGCTTTGCACCTGGGCCTCGCCCATTTTCATGATCGAGCCCTTGCCGAACTGTTTCTCGATCTGCGCCAGAGCGGCGGCGAGGGCCTTGCTCTTGTTGTCGTCCATTGCGCTCATTCCATTAGATTTGCGGATGTTGCCACTGCTCGAGGTTGCGGTGCTCATGGATTAAACCCGATCGTCAGGTGGGATGAACCGATTATGGCATAGAACGATCGTTCGATACAGTGGTCTGACGGCTTAGGCCAAGCGGTCGAGAATCCCTTCCAGGGCGATGCGAACCGATTCCCGGCGGATACCTGCTCGGTCACCGCTGAGGCGGACCCGGGAAGCCTCGGCAACCGCGGGTCCGACCCAGGCAAAACAGACCGTTCCCACGGGTTTGTCGGGGGTGCCGCCGGCCGGCCCCGCGATACCCGTCACCGCGACTGCCCATTGGGCACGGCTCGCGCCAAGAGCGCCTTGCGCCATCGACAGCGCGGTTTCTTCGCTGACCGCGCCAAACTGGTCGATCGTCGTCGGCGGTACGGCAAGCTGCCCGATCTTCGCCCCGTTCGAGTAGGTTATGAAGCCGCAGTCGAACCAGTCCGAGCTACCGGCTACAGCCGTGATGGCGCCCGCGACCAATCCCCCGGTGCACGACTCTGCCGTGGCGATGCGCACCCTGCGCTCCAGCGCGGCACGACCGAGCGCGACCGCCAGCTGATAGAGCTCGTTGTCGATCCGCATCGGGACACCCGCCGCCGTCAGTGTTGCTCGCCCTCGCGGGCACGATACCAGTACTCGTATGCCGTGACGAAGCCAAATCGCCGATAGAGCGCGAGCGCCGGACCATTGTCGGCCGTAACCTGCAGATATGCGGTCGCTGCGCCCCGCCGTCGTGCCTCGCCGAGCAGAGCGGCGACTACGGCGCGGCCGAGACCGCGGCCGCGCCAGGCCGCCGCGGTTTTGAGCGCAAACACTCCAGCGTGATCGTCTTCGAGCTTGAGCAGCCCGCAAGCGACGACCTCGCCGTCGCGCCGGATCAGCGCACCGACATGCGGCAAGGGATAACCGGCGGCGCGCTCGATGAAACGCGGCAGCGCATCGGGCGCGATATCGAGCAACTCCGCGACCAGAGGCTCCCACGCCGGGGGATCGATGATTGTGACCGGTTCGTGAGAGCGCGGCGATTCCGCCGGGTCCGCGAGGTTGCACCGAAGCACCAGCGTGCGCTCGAATGCTGCCCACCCATTGCGCTCGAGCCAGCCGTCGAGCGCCGACGGCTCGGAGAACGGCAGCAGGCGGAATATCGCCGGCAGCCGCGCGGCGGCATAGAACGAGATGCAATGCGCCACTTTGTTCTCCAGCGGAAGCGTCGAGGGATAGTACGGATTCACGCAGCGCAGCCGCTTGGTCGGTCCAGGCCGGTAGCCAAGCAGCCACCCGTCGTACACCAGCGACTGGAACGCTCCCGAAGCGTTCAGGGCCCGTTCCTCGATGCGGCGCTCGCTCGCCCAAGCCGGTTCGCGCCCGTCGCCGTTCATGCGAACACGCGCTGCCAGAAAGCAAAGACCAAAAGGGCATAGAACGCCGCGACGATATCGTCGGCCATGACGCCGAAACCGTGATGCCATTCGCGATCGATGAGCCTTGCCGGCGGCGGTTTGACGACATCGAATAGGCGGAACAGCAGGTACGCGAAAGCCTCGCGCAAAGGATCCGCGCCCACGAAAAAAAGCACGAGCAGGAACGCAGCAATCTCGTCCCAGACGATCGCGGTGTGGTCCGCGACGCCGAGGTCGCGTCCCGTTCGATCCGCGGCCCAGATCCCGATCGCGAACGACGCAGCGACGATGAGTATGAATCCGAGGTCACCGGTAAGTGCCCGCAACAATGCGGCGAGCGGGAGCGCGACGAGCGTCCCGACGGTGCCCGGTGCGATCGGCGACAGGCCGGCGCCGAACCCCAAAGCGATGAAGTGCGCGGGATGCGAAAACAAAAACCTGACCGACGGTGCTTTGCGCATCGGGTTAGGTTCCTTATCCTTAGCCGCGGAAGTGATCGAATGCTGCCGGCAAGGTTTGCAGCGCCTGGCCGTTTTCATCGCGCACGACCAGTCCTGCGCGCTCTTCGATGCTGCCGATGCGGGTGAGCGCGAGGTCGAGCTGTTCCGCCAATGCGCCGATGTCTGCCGCGGCGCGCGCCGGTGCAGTGAAGCACAGCTCATAGTCGTCGCCGCCTGCCAGCAGGCAATCGAGCGCCAATCCACGTTCGTCGCCGGCGAGACGGTGATTCAGGGTGGCGGAACGAGGCAGCGCCGCGAGCTCGAGGGTTGCACCCACGCCCGACGCATCGAGGATGTGGCCGAGATCACCGACAAGGCCATCGGAAATATCGATCGCCGCGGTTGCGATGCCGCGCAACCGCTCTCCGAGCTCGGCGCGAGGTGTGGGCCACAGCAACGCCGGCTCACATTGAGCGAGCTCATCGGGGACAAGGATTACGCGCTGCCGATGATGCGCGAGAGCGAGCGCGGCATCGCCCAATCTGCCGGAGACGAAGATCGCGTCACCCGGTCGGGCGCCACGGCGGCGCAGCGCCTGCCCCGCCGGCGCTTCGCCCAGGATCGTCACGCAGAGATTGAGCGGACCCCTGGTCGTGTCGCCCCCCACCAGGTCAACGCCGTACGCATCGGCCAGCGCGAAGAAACCGCGCGCGAACGCGCCAATCCACGCCGCATCCGCGTTCGGCAACGCACCCGCAAGCAACGCCCAGCGAGGGCTGGCGCCCATGGCCGCCATGTCGGACAGGTTCACTGCAAGCGCCTTGTGCCCGAGCGCCGCAGGATCGACGTCCGCAAAAAAATGTCTTCCCGCGACCAGCATGTCCACCGATATGGCGAGCTCGCAGCCCGGCGTCGGCGCGAGCAGCGCCGCATCGTCGCCTACACCGAGCACCGCATGGCGCGCGGGACGGCGGAAGAAGCGGTCGATCAGTTCGAATTCGGAGAGCGCCGCCATGAGAGCGTCTGACCCAGGAGCCTGTCGGGCTTACTGTCGCGTACGTGAGAGCAAGCCCGACAAGCTCCTAGTGAAGCGCGTGGTACGCTGGCACGTTTGCGCTCGACCGCGCGCGTCAGGCGCTCGATGGTCGGTCTGCGTCGGCGCGACCCGCTGCCCGAACGGCGGCCTCAGGTCGCGATGCGCGGTGCGCCGATCTCGGTCGCGCGGGTCTGTGCGGCCAGCTTGTCGAGCACGCCGTTGACGTATTTGTAGCCGTCGGTGCCTCCGTAAGCCTTGGCGAGCTCGACCGCTTCGTTGATGGCCACGCGATATGGGATGTCGGGCGCTCGCAGCAATTCCCACGCCCCGATCGCCAGCACTCCTTTCTCGATCGGCGACAACTGCTCCGGCGCGCGGTCAAGGTAAGGCGCAAACGCGGCGACGAGCGTGTCGAACTCGCCCGTGACGCCCTGCCAGAGCCCGTCGAAGAATTCCGTGTCGCACTTGGCGAACCCGCCGGATTCGGCAAGCTGCGTGCGGATGACGTTCGGAGCGGTTCGGGCCAGCAGCCATTGATAAAGCCCCTGCAACACCAACTCGCGGGCGCGCCGACGGCCGCTCTTCATCACTCGTCATCGATCGCGGTGAGCGCGTTGGCCATTTCCAGCGCCGCCAGCGTCGCATCGTGGCCCTTTGCGTCCGCGCGCTCCTTCGCCTGTTCGTCGGTATCGGTCGTCAGAATAGCGTTGCCGATCGGAATGCCGAATTCGAGCTGAACGCTTGCTACGCCGGCAGCCGACTCGTTGGCGACGATCTCGAAGTGATATGTCTCCCCGCGAATCACGGCACCGAGCGCAACCAGCGCATCGTAATCGCCGGTCTGCGCCATGCGCTGCAGCGCGAGCGGCGTCTCCAGCGCGCCGGGCACCGTGACGACCGCGATCGCCGATTCCGTAACACCGGCTTCGTTGAGCGCGCGCAGCGCGCCTCGCAGGAGAACCTCGCCGATCTCGGCGTTGAACCTGGAGAGCACGATGCCGACGCGCATGTGCTCGCCACGCGTATTGGAAGCGATTCTGCGGATGGCCATGGGTCCGGGGATGACGCGATCGTTATCGACGCCGCGGCGGCGTTCGAAGGCGCAGCTGCGAATTCATCGCGGCGACGGGCGACTCGCAGCGGACACGTCGTCGTAGCCCGTGACCTCCAGCCCGAAGCCCGCCATGCTCGGCATCTTGCGCGGCCGCGCCAGCAGCCGCATCCTGCCGACGTTGAGATCGCGAAGGATCTGCGCGCCGATGCCGTAGTTGCGCAGATCCACGCGGGTTTCCGCCGCCGGCTGGTCGGCCACCGCCCGCTGGCGCAAATCCTGGGCGGATTCCGGCCGATGCAGCAGGACCAGCACGCCGCATTCCGCGCGCGCGATCGCAGCCAGAGCCGCGGGAATCGTCCACGAGTGCGCGCGGCTGCCGTAGTCGAGCAGATCGACGACGGATAGCGGCTCGTGAACGCGCACCAGTGCTTCACGCTCGGGCACGATCTCTCCCCGCGTCAGCGCGAGATGCGTCGCGTCGGTCAGCTTGTCGCGGAAAGTGACAAGGCGAAAATCGCCTTCGGCCGTGCGGATCGGCCGTTCGCCGACGCGCTCGATCAGCCGCTCGGTCTGGCTGCGGTAATGGATCAGATCGACGATCGCGCCGATCTTGAGCGCATGCTGCCTTGCAAACTCCACGAGGTCCGGCAAGCGCGCCATCGTCCCGTCATCCTTCATGATCTCGCACAGCACCGCGGCCGGCGAATGGCCCGCCAGCCGCGCGAGATCGCAGCACGCCTCGGTGTGACCGGCCCGCGCCAGCACGCCGCCCTGCTGCGCGACGAGGGGAAAGACGTGACCAGGATGAACGATATCCTGCGGCTTGGCGTCGGGCGCGCAAGCCACGCGGATCGTATGCGCGCGGTCCGCCGCCGAAATGCCCGTGGTCACGCCGTGCGCAGCTTCGATCGAGACGGTGAAGTTGGTCCCGTGCACCGAACGATTCACCGGCGTCATCGGCGCGAGATTGAGCGCTCGCGCGCGCGCCTCCGTGATCGGCATGCAAATCAGGCCGCGGCCGTGCTTGGCCATGAAGTTGATCACCTCGGGCGTGACGCAATCCGCGGCGACGATCAGATCGCCTTCGTTCTCGCGATCCTCTTCGTCGACGAGCACGGCCATGCGCCCCGCCTTGAGCTCGGCGATGATCTCCGGGATCGGGCGCGTCGCGGTCGGCGCGGCCGCATCGCGTGCGTCGACGGCGTGCAGGTGAGGCGATGTCATGTGTTGTGTAGCGCCGGTCGGAAATTCAGAGTCGAGGGTTTATTATACTGCGCCGTCGCTTCGCGCCTTTGGCGCACTGCCCAAGAGCAGGCACGGATGGGCCTCTCGACTGGACACGGACGCGCCATCGCGGGCGAGAGCGGCTAGAACATCGCCAGCGTCTCGCGAACGAGCTCGCTGGCGGCATCGCCCAAGTCGGACACGACGCTGAAGTGGTGGCGCTCGGGCACGAACAAGGGGCCGCGGCGCCCGGGTGAATGGCATTCCGGCCAACGCTCCCACAAAAGCCAGGATTGGCGGATGAACTCGCTGGTTTCCTCCGCTCCGGCTGCGACGAGCATCGGCACCGAGCTGCGCGGTCGAAGATGGATCGGGCTCACCGCTCGAGCCCGCGCTCGGTCGAGCTTGAGGTCCGCGTTGAACGAAACCTGAACCAGCGGCTCGAGATCGAACACCCCGCTGATCGCGACTGCGCCCGCGAGCCCGGATGGCGATCCGAGCGCGCTCCAGTCCGTTGCGACCAGCATCGCTGCCAGGTGCCCGCCCGCGGAATGTCCGGAGACAACGAGGCGCTCTGCCGGAACACCGTATCGCGTGCCCTCCCGCCGTAACCACGCCACGCCTTCGCGGCATTCGTCGACGATACGCGCGATGCTGACGTCGGGGCAGAGGTCGTAATTGATCACTGCGACGCCGATGCCCTGTGCGACCAAGGGCGGCGCGACGAAGGCGTGATCGCTCTTATCCAGTGCGCGCCAGTAACCGCCGTGGATGAACAGCAAGGCGCCGCGCGGCTGCGTAGCGGGGAACAGATCGACCGTCTGCCTGGGTCCGCTGCCGTAGCGGAGGTTCAGGCGGCCCTCGAGACGCGCGCGGGCGGCTTCGCTGTCCGCGGCCCAGCGGGCGAACCATTGCGGATGATCGGGAAAAGCTGCCCGCAGATTGTATTCGCGCTCGACGAATTCCGCGGGCAGCGCGCTCATCGCGGCGGCGCAATGCGAACGCTGAGCCTGCCCAGGCCTTCGATCCGCCCAACCAGGAGATCGCCCGGAACGACGGCTCCGACGCCTGCCGGCGTTCCTGTGAACACGAGATCGCCGGGCAACAGCTCGTAGTATTGCGACAGGAAATGCAGGACATGCGGCACGTCCCAGATCATGGCGGCGAGGTCGCCCTGCTGTCGCGTCTCACCGTTGACCTCCAGTGCAATACCGCCGCGGTTCGGATGACCGAGCTCGGCGACGGGATGGATCGGCCCGATGGGCGCGGCCTCCGCGAAAGACTTGCCGAGGTCCCATGGCCGTTTTTTCTCGCGCATGTCGATCTGCAGGTCGCGCCGCGTCATGTCGAGGCCGACCGCGTAGCCGTAGATGATCTCGTTCGCTCGCTCCGGCGCGAGGTTGGCCCCGCTCGCGCCTATCGCGGCAACCAGCTCCAACTCGTATTGGTAATTCTTCGTCGCCAGCGGATAACGGACGCTGCCCACGTCCGGGTCAACGACGGGCACGATCGCGTCCGCCGGCTTGGTGAAGAAGAACGGCGGCTCCTTGCTCGCGTCGCCGCCCATCTCCTTGGCGTGCTCGGAGTAATTCCGGCCGACGCAATAGATATGGCGCACCGGAAAGCGCTCACTGCGCCCGGCAACCGGGATCGAAGGCATGTCCCAGACAGGAATGATGTAGCTCATGTTTGCAGTCGTCTTGGCGAACGGGTCACGTCACTCCCGCATCCGGCTGCCTGTCAGGCGCCGCGGCGGCGAAGGCGGACAGCGCGTTGCACGCAGCTTCGATCCGCGTCAGCGTCGGATAGGCATCGAGCGGGATTCCGGAGCGTCGCGCATTGGCGAGTTGTGGAACGAGACAGACGTCGGCAAGCGAAGGCGTCGCACCGTGGCAGAACTCGCCCGTCGCAGACTCGCCGGCGAGCTGTGTTTCGAGCGCGGCGAGCCCCACGTCGATCCAGTGGCGATACCAGCCATCCTTCGCTTCTTCGCTCGCGCCGATCGTGCGGGTCAGGTACCGGAGCACGCGCAGATTGTCGAGCGGGTGGATATCACATGCAATGGCCATTGCGATGGCGCGGACACGGGCCCGTGTCTCCGGAGCTTTCGGCAGCAGCGGCGGCTCCGGGTAGCGCTCCTCCAGATATTCGATGATCGCCAGCGATTGTGTGAAGGTGCCCCGGTCATCGACAAGCGTGGGCACGAGCTCCTGCGGATTCATCTCGCGATACGGCGCGGCGGATTGCTCGCCCTTGCGCAGGTGGACGGCAACGTATTCGTACCCTTGGCCCTTGAGGTTGAGCGCGATGCGCACGCGGTACGCCGCCGAAGAGCGGAAATAGCTGTACAGCTTCACCGGCATGTTTCGTCAGAACGCGGAGATGCCCGTTTGCGCGCGCCCAAGGATGAGCGCATGCACGTCGTGCGTGCCTTCGTAGGTGTTCACCGTTTCCAGATTCAGCACGTGGCGAATGACGTGAAACTCGTCGACGATGCCGTTGCCGCCGTGCATGTCGCGCGCGACGCGGGCGATGTCGAGCGCTTTGCCGCAGGAGTTGCGCTTCATGATCGACGTGATCTCGGGCGCGTCCTTGCCCTCGTCCTTGAGGCGGCCCAGACGCAGGCATCCCTGCAGCCCGAGCGCGATCTCGGTCTGCATGTCGGCGAGCTTCTTCTGTATCAACTGGTTCGCGGCGAGCGGCCGGCCGAACTGCTTGCGGTCGAGCGTGTATTGGCGCGCAGCGTGCCAGCAGAATTCCGCGGCGCCCAAGGCACCCCAGGCGATGCCGTAGCGCGCATTGTTGAGGCAACCGAACGGCCCCTTGAGGCCTTCGACGCCGGGCAGATGGTTCTCTTCGGGGACGAAAACGTCGTCGAGCACGATCTCGCCGGTGATCGATGTGCGCAGGCTGAACTTGCCTTCGATCTTCGGCGCCGAAAGCCCCTTCATTCCCTTTTCCAGAATGAAGCCGCGAATCACTCCATCGTCGGTCTTCGCCCAGACGATAAAAACATCCGCGATCGGCGAGTTGGAGATCCACATCTTGGCACCGGAAAGACGGTAGCCGCCGGTCGCGGCGCGGGCCCGCGTCACCATACTGCCCGGATCGGAACCGTGATCGGGCTCGGTCAAGCCGAAGCAGCCGATCACCTCGCCGGTCGCGAGCCGCGGCAGGTAGTTGCGGCGTTGCGCTTCGGACCCGTAAGCGTAGATGGGATACATGACGAGCGAGCTCTGCACACTCATCATCGAGCGATATCCCGAGTCGACGCGCTCGATCTCGCGCGCGATCAGGCCGTAGCAGACATAGTTGAGCCCTGCGCCGCCGTACTCCGGCGGCAGCGTCGCGCCGAGCAGCCCCAGCGCACCCATCTCGCCAAAGATCGCGGGGTCGCTCTTCTCATGCCGGAACGCCTCGGTCACCCGCGGCATGAGCTTGTCCTGCGCGTACGCCTGCGCGGCATCGCGCACCATGCGTTCCTCCTCGCGCAATTGCGCGTCGAGAAGCAGCGGATCGGGCCAGTTGAAAGTCGCCTTGGTCGAGGTCTTGAGGTGTTCGGGAGCGTTCATTGGAGAACGAAGAGAAATGATCAAGGCGCCGCCGCGTCCGTCGACCGAGGTCAATCCTGTGCGGAAGACAGGTGCGGCCAGAGTGCGGCGGCGTCAGCGAATTATGGCGTCGTCGCAGGCAGCCGTCCATCGACGCGTGGCCTCTTGTCGAATGTCAATAAGACCGCGGGCTTAGATCGGGAGTCGCACACCGCCCGCCCGGCCGGTTTCTAGCATCGTCCCATCGCCGAGCACTCTCGCGCTCGGGCTGCCGAGTGGAGGCCGCGATGCTTGTGTGCAAGCGCAGCAACAACACGTTGGGATTCACGCTGATCGAGCTCTTGCTCGGCATCTGCCTGCTCTGCCTGCTCATGACTCTTGCCGTGCCGACTTACGGTCGTTGGATCGCCAGCCGGCAGCTGGCAAACCATGCAGAGTTTCTGCACGAAAGCTTGAATCTGGCGCGCAGCGAGGCGGTCAAGCGCGGGCTGCGCGTAAACCTGTGCAAGACCATCGATCGGCATCAGTGCGCCGACGCGGGCGGCTGGGAATCGGGATGGATCATGTTCGTCGACGCGAACAAGAGCGGCGGGATCGAGGCGGCCGAAGACGTCCTGCACGTCGAAGGTCCGCCAGGCAACGGAATCACGGTGAGGGCCAATCAACCGCTGGCCCATTATGTGTCGTATACCAGCTTCGGCTTCGCACGGCAGCTCAACGGGGCATTGCAAATGGGCACGTTCGTGCTGTGCAAGCCGGGACTGAACGCCATCCATGTCGTGCTCGCCAACAGCGGCCGCGCCCGCATTGTCCGCACGGCAATTCCCTGCCCCTGACCCCAGATCGGCGCACCTGCAGCCCACAAACGCTGCCGGCCAGCGTCACCTAACCGTTTGTTCCGTTGGCAATACCTCATATCGGGCCGCTTTGCCAGTCGCGAAGCGGCGACATACCATCGCTTCGTCCTAACAGGGAGTCCGTCGTGCACGAGCATTTGCACCGCAGGCCCGCGCCGCGCGGCCGGTTGGCGCGCAACGGGTTTACGCTGATTGAAGTGATGATCGTCGTTGCGATCGTCGGCATTCTCGCGGCGATCGCGCTGCCGAACTATTCGTATTACGTGCAGCGGGCCAAGATTATCGAAGCGACGACGTCGCTGTCCGACGCCCGGCAGCGGACCGAGCAGCTGTTCCTCGATACACGGACCTACGCCGGAAACTGTACGACGGCGATAGGCGCTGTCCAGCCGGGCCTCAAATCGTTTGCTCTCAGCTGCTCGAATGAAGCAGCGTCGACCTACACCATCACCGCGACGGGGGTTCCTGCGCAAGGCATGTCGGCCAGCTTCGTCTACACCATCAACCAAGCCGGCACCAAGACCAGCACTGGCCCGACCGGCTGGGCCGGCAGCGCGACGTGCTGGGCAACCCGCAAAGACGGCTCGTGCAACTGAATCCGGAGACATGATGATGCGGCTGCGCGGATTCACCCTCATCGAGCTGATGATCGCCCTGGCGATCTTTGCGTTCCTGATCATGCTGGCCGGACCGATGTACGCAAAGTTCATGGGCAACTCGCAGATCCGCAATGCGGGCGACGGCATGCTCAACGGCGTGCTGTTGGCGCAGACGACGGCGATCCGCGGCAACACGCTGGCACGTCTGGTCGTCGATCCGACTGCGGGCACGGGCGGCTGGCGGATCCTCGAGACCATCGAGGGAGCCGAACCATCTCCGCCCAACCCAATCCAGGTGTATTCGGTCACTGACGGGTCGCCGCATGCTTCGGTGGTGACCACCCCGCTGGGCGCGACGCAGATCACGTTCGATGGCTTCGGCAGGATCGTCCCCAACGTCGACGCGACTCCGACGATCAGCTGCATCAACGTCGACCACGCGAGCATCACTGGCTTGCGCAACCTGCGCGTCGTGATCAGCAACACCGGAATCGGCATCGGCACCAAGCTGTGCGACCCGGCCGCAGCCGCGACCGAGCCGCAGGCCTGTCCTGTGACGCAATGCGCCTGAAACCATGAAACCTACTGTCACCTCGCGGCAGCACCAGACCGGCGCGTATCTTCTCGAAGCGCTGATCGGGATCCTGATCTTCGCGCTCGGCGTGCTCGGCATCGTCGGCCTGCAGGCCGCCTCGCTGCGGACAACCACGGATTCAGGCATGCGCGCCGAGGCCGTGTTTGCGGCAAATCAGCTGCTGGGACAGATGTGGACCGACGATGTGAGCGACCCGACTTTTACCGCAAACTATGACAGCACGCTCGGCGGCCAGCCGTACCTGGATTTCGCCGCGCAATTGAAGGCCGCACAGGCCGGAGCCTGGGCATGTGACCCGACCGTCAGAATCGACAACTTCGTAGCGGCGCCGTCGCAGACGAGCCACAGTGTGACGATCCAGATCTTCTGGCAGTCGGAGACCGGCGAGGCTCTGGCCGGTTGCGCCAACGGTGCGGTGAAGGTTCACAGCTACACGACTTCCGGCGTGGTGGGCCAGAACGGATGAATACCAACATTGCACCTCAACGGTCGCGCGGCGTGCAGCGCGGCTTCGGCCTGATCGAGATCATGGTCGGCGTCGTGATCGGCTTGATCGCGGTGCTGGTGATCTACCAGGTCTACACAGTTGCCGAAGGCTTCAAGCGCAATACGACGGCCGCCGGCGAAGCCCAGCAGATCGGTTTGTTTTCGACTTTCGTGCTCGGCATGGAGATCGGCAACGGCGGAGCGGGGCTGGCCGCCGCCGCGCAGGACCTGGCGTCGTGTCCCGATCCCGGCGGCCTTGTTCCTATGCCGGCGCGATTTGCGCAATCGTTTCGCCCAATTCCGGTGCTGATCACCGACGGCGGCGGCAATGCCAATTCGGATTCGTTCGTCGTCAATTACAGCGTGGCCACGACGCTCGCCAATTCGGCGCTGTTCACGGGCAATGCAGCGCCGGGTGCGGCGTTTCCGGTGCAGTCCCCGGGTGGATTTCATGTCGGCGATTTGGTCGTCGGCATCTCCGTACCTACGGCCCCTGGCGGCCCCTGCGCGAGCTCGAAGGTGACGGCCGTGAGCGTGCCGGACGCCAACGGCATTGTCACGATAACGCAGACGCCGCTTTTTCCTGCGGGCGGAATCGACTTTTTCGGGTCGTCGCTGCTGCTCAACATGGGCCCGTGCAACCGCGCGCAGAAAATCCAGTACAGCGTCAACAACGGCGTGCTCTACAGCACTCCGCTCATCGACACGGGCGCGGCGAATTGCGGACAGCTGGCGGACCCGCTCGCACCCAACCCGCTGGCCTCGAACATCCTGGTCATGAAGGTCGAGTACGGCGTCGACACCGACCTCGATCTAAAGCGCCTGCTCGACACCTGGGTGCAGGCGAGCGCGGCCGGCTGGGACCCCGCGACCTTGCTGGCGGCTCCGATCACGACGATCAACCAGATCAAGGCGATACGCATCGGCATCATCGTGCAAAGCGAGCAGTTCGACAAAAACCTGGCGGGGTTCACTGGCGGCGATTACGTGAACGGCGATTACAACTGGGTGCTGTTCGACTGCGCAGACGCCGTCAAGGCCAACTGCCCCGGAAGGCTCACCGGCACCGTGCCCGCGACGGTCTCGCCGGCGGGCAACTGGCGTTTCCGCAAGTATGAGACCGTGATCCCCCTCCGCAATGAAATATGGAACAAGACGTGATGAATACCAGCCATTTACCCGTTCGCTGCGCGCCGCTTGGCAACTCGCATCAGCGCGGTGTCGTGCTTTTCATCGCCCTCATCGTGATGGTGGCCATGAGCCTCGCCGCGATCGCACTGATGCGTTCGGTCGATACGACCTCGGCGGTCCTCGGCAATCTGGCGTTCCGGCAGGCGTCGATTCTTCCCGCCAACTTCGCGATCGAAGACGCCGCGGCCGGACTGTTCAATGACGCCCACCCGGCCAACATCGCGCGGATAGCGGATATAACGAGAGTGGACTCGGCCAACAACTACTATCCAAGCCACGACCAAACCTGGGACGACCAGTACGGCATCCCGCAGCCGCTGCAGACCAGGGCCGGCGCGTTAGCGCTGACGCGATCGCAGATGGACGGCGCAGGAAACAGGATCACCTATATCACCGAGCGCATGTGCAACCCGAACGCGCCGGTCATCCCGGTGAACAACAGCGCCGCCGGCACCTGGTGCGACATGATGCCGCCGAAGCAATCGCCCGGCACGACGATCAACGATCCCATGGCGGCCATCCTGTCGCCGCAGCCTTTCTACCGCGTCACGGTGCGCGTCGAGGATTGCCAAGACCCACCGACGTGTAGCGGAACTGCACACACCGTTTCATTTGCGCAAGCGATGTTGCGCTGAGCACCCACCAGGAATAACCCAATGGCCTACAACTTGATGCCTCCGCTGCTCCGTCGCTGGCTCGCCGGCGTGCTTGCAGTCCTGCTCGAGTTGGGCCCCCTCGGGGCGCCGGCGTACGCCGCGTTGACTCCGCTCGCCGACGAGCCGCTGGCCGTCAAGAACTCGGCCCGGCCGAACATCGTATTGACCGTCGACGACTCCACGTCGATGCTGTTCGACTTCCTGCCGGACTACGTCGTCAGCGCTTATTGCCGCGGCGGCACGGGCGCCATGACCGCGGCCTGCGGCAACGTGGGCGCCGCAAACGATTTCACGTTGGTGGGCGGCGGCAAGTATTTTTCACCGGGGTACACGTTCCAGCAATATACCCATCCGTACTCGAAATACACGGGGACATATGACGCCGCCGGACCGGGCGCCGGCTGCTTTCCCGGCAGTCCGCCGACGTGTTCGCAGGCCATCGATCCGACCGCAGGCGGCGTTACGCCGGGTGGAATCGCAGTCTATCCTGCGGGACCTCAACCAAGCTGGCCAAACGCGAGCAAGCCCTACGAATACTGGCTGATGTGGCCTGCGCCTTCGCACAGCGCCGGGCTCAATGCGCTTTATTACAATCCGCGGCTCACCTACGATCCGCCGGTCGACTCCACGGGCGCGAGCTACCCGCAGATGGATGCGGGAAACACTTCGAACTGGACCCAGGTGCCTGGCGACCCCTGGGCTTCCACCATCACCAACGTCGATTTGACGGCGGCGGTGACCGACGGCTTGTGGTGCAACTCCGACTGGTCGCTCGGCTCTGCGGCCGATCCAACACAATGCCGCTACAACGGCACCGGCGCTGCAGCGTTCGGAACGGTTTCGGCTGCCGAGGGCGAGGACTATACGTATCCCTGGGCACCACCCGGATTCGTCGTCAGTGCATCGGCCGGCACGACGACAACATCGACGTATGCCGCGCAGAAAGTCACGCTGAACGGCACGCTCACCGGCACGGCGGTCACGGCCAACTGGAACGCCACGTCGCAGAACCAGAAATATTTCTACGAGAACGAGAACATCATCTGGTGCGACGCGACCAGCCCCTCGTGGCCGCAAACGGGACCGCAGACGACTCAGATCTGCAGCGGCTTCAAGCTCCAGACTTGCAGCGCCGCCGCCGGACTGTGCGCGAACCAGGTCAGTGGCTCGTGCAGGAACGCGCCGACCTGCACCGGCCTTACGGCAGGCACGTGTTCCGGTTACCTTCCGGCGCTCTGTCAGGGCTCCGCCGGCGTCTGCAACGGCTAT
>DASXQW010000348.1:0-6133 GCA_036506975.1 Casimicrobiaceae bacterium
CAGCAGACCGCGATCAGCGAAATCCTGCGCGTGATTTCCAGCTCCCCGGGCGACGTGCGGCCGATGCTGAATGCCGTCGCCGAGCGTGCATTGAACCTCTGCAGTGCCGCAGAGTCCGGGATCTTTCTGGTCGAGGGAGACGCGCTTCGGTTCGCAGCCGGCTTCGGCAGCATGTCGATGTTGGAGGAGGGTGAACTCACGCCCCTCACGCGCGGCTCAGCCAGCGGTCGCGCCGTCATTGATCGCACAGTGATTCACATGGAGGATCTGGCAGCGGCACCGGAGGAGGAATTCCCGCTTGGGCGCGAACTGCAGAGGCGCACCGGCTCGCACGCGATCCTTTCGGTGCCGCTGATGCGCGAGGATCGTGCAATCGGCGCGATAACGCTCTGGCGCATGGAAGCGCGCGCCTTCACTGAAAAACAGATTGCGTTGGTGAAGACCTTCGCCGACCAGGGGGCGATAGCGATCGAGAACGTGCGCCTGTTCAACGCGACGAAAGAGGCGCTCGAGCAGCAGACGGCGGTCGCGGAGATCCTGCGCGTGATCTCCGGCTCGCCGACTGACGTGCAACCAGTCCTCGATGCGATAGCCCAGCGCGCAGCACGGCTATGCGACGCGTCGGATGCATCGATGTACCTGATCGAGGACAACACGCTGAGGCACCTTGCGTCGCAGGGACCGGCAGCGGATCCCGTGACGCTGGTCGAAACGCTACCGATCGACCGTAACTCGATCTCGGGTCGGGCGATCCTCGAGCGCAAGACCATCGAGGTGGATGACATGCTTGCCGAGGGAGCCGAGTATCCGCTCAGCCTCGAGATTGCGCAGCGCTTCGGCCACCGTACGGTCGTTGTGCTGCCGCTGTTTCGCGAGGGAAAGCCGTTCGGCACGATCTTGCTGCGGCGGAAGGAAGTACGGCCGTTCAGCGAGCGGGAAGTTGCGTTGTTGCAGACCTTCGGCGACCAGGCGGCGATCGCGATAGAGAACGTGCGTCTGTTCAATGAGACCAAGGAAGCGCTTGACCAGCAGCGTGCGTCGAGCGAAGTTCTCGCCGCAATCAGCAGCTCGATCGCCGACACGGCGCCGGTCTTTGACAAGATTCTCGAAAGCTGCGAGCGGCTGTTCGCGGGCAAGTACGTGCAGATCAATCTGGTCGGCGAAGACGGGCTCGTCTACCTGGGCGCTTACCACGGCCCGGCCAGGGACAGCATAGAGAAGATATTCCCGTTTCCGGTGGACGAGACCAGCGCAACCGGCGTGGCGATCCTGAATCGCGCCGTCGTGCATTTCCCCGACGTGGACGGGGCCAAGGATGTGCCTGAGCGTGCCCGCAAGGGCTGGGAGGCGATGGGCATCAAGGCCGCGATTGGAGCGCCGATGCTGTGGGAGGGCAGAGGCATCGGCTCGGTTTTGGTGGGCCGGGGCCATGCCGGTCCGTTCTCCGAGAAGGAAATCGCGTTGCTCAAGACCTTCGCCGACCAGGCGGTGATCGCCATTCAGAACGCGCGGCTTTTCCGCGAGATCCAGGACAAGAGCCGGCAGCTCGAAGTCGCGAACAAGCACAAGTCCGAGTTCCTGGCCAACATGTCGCATGAGTTGCGCACGCCGCTCAACGCCATCATCGGCTTCTCCGAGGTGCTGCTCGAGCGGCTGTTCGGCGAGCTCAACGAAAAGCAGGACGACTACCTCAAGGACATCCACTCGTCGGGCCGGCACCTGCTCACGCTCATCAACGACATCCTCGATCTGTCCAAGATCGAGGCGGGGCGGATGGAGCTGGAGGTTTCTTCTTTTGACCTTGCCTCCGCGCTGTCCAACGCGATGACGCTCGTTCGCGAGCGGGCGCAGCGCCACGGCATCGCACTCGAGCAACAAGTGGATCCGCAGCTCGGCGAGATCGCCGCCGACGAGCGCAAGTTCAAGCAGATCCTGGTCAACCTGCTTTCCAACGCGGTCAAGTTCACCCCGGATGGCGGACGAATCGAGGTGAAAGCGCGCCGCGAGGAAGATAATGTCGTGATCGCTGTCCACGACACGGGGATCGGCATCGCGGCGCACGATCAGGCCGCCGTGTTCGAAGAGTTCCGCCAGGTCGGTCGCGACTACACCAACAAGCAGGAGGGTACCGGCCTCGGGCTGGCGCTGACCCGGAAGTTCGTCGAGCTCCATGGCGGCCGGATCTGGCTCGAAAGCGAACCGGGTAAGGGTTCGACCTTCACCTTCACCATTCCCAGGACGCGATGAGCCTAATCCTGATCGTCGAAGACAATGAGAAAAACCTGAAGCTCGTCCGCGACGTGCTCCAGGTCAAGGGGTTCTCCACGCTCGAGGCCGGTACGGCCGAAGACGGCATCACGCTCGCGCGAGAGAGCAAGCCCGACTTGATCCTGATGGACATCCACCTGCCTGGCATGAGCGGCATCGAGGCGCTCAAGGTGCTGCGCGCCGAGGCGGCGACGGCGACGATCCCGGTGATCGCAGTGACCGCGTCAGTCATGCAGCAGGACCGCAAGCAGATCACCGAAGCGGGCTTCGACGCCTACGTCGGCAAGCCGATCAACCTCAAGGAATTCCTGGACGCGGTGCGCGCCGCGCTGGAGCGCAAGGAGGCCGCGAAATGAGCACGGCCGCCAAAGTGCTGGTCGTCGACGACACGCCCAACAACGTGAAGCTTCTGTCCGACCTGCTCTCGGTCAAGGGCTACGCGGTGGCAACGGCCGCCAACGGCGAGGAGGGTCTCGCCAAGCTCGCCTCCGAAAAACCCGATCTGGTGCTGCTCGACGTGATGATGCCGGGCCTGTCCGGCTACGATGTCTGCCGGCGCATTCGCGCCGACGCGGCGACCGCGTTGCTGCCCGTCGTGCTCGTCACTTCGCTCGATCCGGCGCAGGAGCGGGTCAAGGGAATCGAGGCCGGCGCCGACGATTTCCTCTCCAAGCCGATCAACCAGCCCGAGCTCTTCGCGCGCGTGCGCTCGCTGCTGCGGGTGAAAGCGCTGCAGGACGAGGTCGCACGCCAGGCCGACGCGCTCAAGCAATGGAACCTGAAGCTGGAAGAACGCGTCAATGAGCAGGTCGCCGAGCTCCAGCGCCTCGGTCAGCTCAAGCGTTTCTTTTCGCCGCACGTCGCCGACGCGATCGTCACGGCGGGCGAGAAGTCGATTCTGGCGCCTCATCGCCGCGAAATATGCTACGTCTTCACCGATCTGCGCGGGTTCACGGCGTTCACCGACGCTTCCGAGCCGGAAGAAGTCGAGGCGGTGCTGCGCGAATACCACGCGGCGATGGGCGCGATCATCACCCGGCACGAAGGCACGATCGACCGCTTTGCCGGCGACGGGATCCTGATCTTCTTCAACGATCCGCTGCCGCTGCCCGATGCGGCGCCGCGCGCCGCGCTCACGGCGCTCGAGATGCAGACCGCATTCGCGCCGCTGCGCGCGCGCTGGGTGAAGCTCGGCTACGATCTCGATCTCGGCATCGGCATCGCGCACGGTTACGCCACGCTCGGCGCGTTCGGCTTCGAGGGACGCTGGGACTATTCTGCCATCGGCAGCGTGGTCAATCTGGCTGCGCGCCTGTGCGGCGAGGCGCGGCACGGGCAGATTCTGATCGATCGGCGCACCTGCGCGAAACTGGAAGACGCGGACGTCGAACCGATCGGCCCTTTACCGCTCAAAGGCTACGCACAGCCTGTGCCGGTATTCCTGCTGAAACGTTTCGTGCAGTAAACGTGAAACATCAGGAGTTGGTTTTTTTGCGATCGTAACGAAAGGAGCTGAACTTATGGACGCAGTGAAAAAGTTTGCCCAGCACTCGCTTTGGATATTGGTGGGCGCGCTGATGGTCTCGCTTGCAGGCTATTCCGCTTCGGTACTGGGCGACGAGGTCAAGGTCACGCTCAGCGGTGATCAGGAAATCCCTCCCGTGACGACCTCTGCCACGGGAAGCGGCACCATCACCGTCGGAGAAGACAAGTCGGTCAGCGGCAAGGTGACGATCTCGGGGATGACGCCACTGGTTGCGCATATCCATGAAGCCGCTGCGGGTACCAATGGTCCCATCATCATTCCTTTGACCAAGACTTCCGACACCGTCTGGGTGGTGCCGGCAGGCGCAAAACTAACCGATGCGCAGTACGCGAGCTACAAGGCCGGCAATCTCTACTACAATTTTCATACCGAAGCCCACAGGAGCGGAGAAATTCGCGGGCAGATAAGGCCGTAGACTTGGCTTATTCAATCACCTTGTCGGCGCGCAACACCAATTCTTGCGGAATGGCGAGTCCGAGCGCCTTGGCGGTCGTTTTATTGATGACCAGCCCAAGCACCGTAGGCTGTTCAATCGGAAGATCGCCGGGCTTTGCGCCCTTCAATATCTTATCGACATAGGTCGCGGCGCGCCGGTAGTGCTCACCGAGGTCCTGTCCGTAACTCATCAGGCCGCCCGCCTCGGTCATTTCCCGATTCGACGATATCGCCGGCAGGCGGTTCTCGACCGCGAGCTTTGCAATCTGACCGCGCTGCACGTCGAAGTACGAGTCCGCCGCCACGATCAGAGCTTGCGTGCGTTCCCGGATCATCGCTGCGAAACCAGCCTCGATCTGTTTCGCGGTACTCGCTTCGGCGGGGAAGACCTTCACGCCCATTGAAAACGCGGCTCCTTGAATCTGTTCCAGAATCAAGGAATCGCTGGGATTGTGCGGGTTGATCAGCACCGCCACGCGCGCCAATTTGGGAACCGCAATGCGCAACAGCTCAAGGTGCTTGACGCTTATTTCCGTCACGATGTTCGTGAGACCGGTGATGTTTCCTCCCGGCCTGGAAAGGCTGGTCGCAAACCCTTCGCCGATGGGATCGGGGACCGCCACCATGATGATCGGAATTGTTGCTGTCGCCTGATGGGCAGCCTGTACGCTCAGCGCTGTCCCGGCCACGATGACGTCCACATTCGACCGTACCAGTGCCGCCGCCAGGCTCGGTAGCCGCTCATATCTCCCGTCCGCAAAGCGCCACTCGATGCTGGAATTCCTTCCCTGGATATATCCGAGCTCACGCATGCCTTGCTGAAATCCGTCATAGACCCGCGTTGACGATGAATCGGAAGCAAGGAAGCCTATGCGCCAGACCTTCGGCTGCTGCTGGGCCAACGACGCAAAGGACGCCGGGAGCGCTATGCCACAAAGCACTGCACGCAGCAGAAGTCGACGCCGGTGCGGCGCCTGGTGTTGCCGATGACCCGTCGAATCGGACTCGAACATATTGCCGCTGCCCTGGAATGCGTGCACGTGTAGGCGCCCCGCATACTAGGGCAACTATCCATGCAAGCCAAGATGCCGGCTAACGGCAGGGATTCGCTTGAATTTCTCATCCGGGGTCTCGACATTACGACCTTCGGCACCGAACCCTACGGACCCTGTCTAAAGCCTGCGAACGGGCGTAGAATTCGCGCCTCATAGCGGGCGGGCGACACAATCGCCCCACCTGCGGTAGCGGCACCTACCGGTCGCCGCGCAATCCAGAGACACGATTTTTGGAGCAAGCACGATGGTTCCCTCCCCGGCCGGCGCGAACGCGCTGCGCAACGTCACCCTCGACGACAAATACGAGCTCGAATCCGGCCGTGTCTATCTGACCGGTGTGCAGGCGCTGGTGCGCCTGCTGATGCTGCAGCGCCAGCGCGACAAGCTCGCGGGGCTCAACACCGCGGGTTTCGTCTCCGGCTACCGCGGCTCGCCCCTGGGCGGGCTCGACCTGGCGTTGTGGAGCGCGGCGAAATTCCTCGAGCGCGCACAAATCAAGTTTCAGCCAGGCTTGAACGAGGACCTCGCAGCCACCGCGATCTGGGGCAGCCAGCAGGTCAACATGTACCCCGACGCGAAGTACGACGGGGTTTTCTCGATGTGGTACGGCAAAGGCCCCGGCGTCGACCGCTGCGGCGACGTGTTCAAGCACGCCAATTTCGCCGGCACATCCAAGCACGGCGGTGTGCTCGTGCTGGCCGGAGACGACCATGCCGCCAAATCGTCGACGCTGCCGCACCAGTCCGATCACCAGTTCTCCGCGGCGATGATGCCGGTGCTCTATCCGTCGTCGGTGCAGGAGCTGATCGATCTGGGTCTGCACGGCTGG
>DASXQW010000349.1:0-1938 GCA_036506975.1 Casimicrobiaceae bacterium
GGCCCGGCGCGCCCTCCTTCCTTCTCCAGGTTCGCCTGATTGATCTTCACGTCCGCCTTCGCTTTCAGACTCGCCACATAGGCCGCGACGAGCTCGCGGCCCATCTGCTCGCCAACGCGGTTGCTGACAGCGGTCAGCCGTACCGCGTCCGGCGTCGCTGGCGCGATGACCCGCTCGATCCGATAGATGGAGTATCCGCCGCGCTCGTTTACCGAGCCCGCATACGCCGGTAGTTTGGTCGCGTCGGCCTGAAAAATCATGGTCAACGCCGCGGGCGGATAGCCGGGCTGCGGCTGGTTGCGCGTCAGCGTTGTGGGTTTGCCGAAGGTGGCTGCCGCCTCCTTGCCCTGCCGCAACAGCGCGAGCTTGGCCTTCCCCGCTGCTTGCGCGAGCTCACCGGCGGCCTTGCGTTCGAGCTGCCGTCGAATCTCGCCCTTGACCTCATCGAAAGGGCGCGGACTGGCGGGCTTGTACTCGACGACGCGCGCGGCCATCAATGTACTCGGCGCTACCTCGACCGGCTCGGTATTTCTCTTTGCCTGCAATGAGTCGGGGCTGAATATTGCCTGCACGAATTTCACGTTGTTCTGCGCGAGCGCCTGCACCTGCGCGCGCGATAGCGGCGGCGTCGACTGCACGGTCAGGTTGAGGGCCTTGGCGACCGGCTGCAGCGAATCGGCCTGCTCGTAGACGAGGTTCTGGAGCTGTTCGGCCGCCTCGGCGAACTTGCGCGTCGCCCTCTGCCGCTTGAGATCCTGCTCGATCTGCGTCTTGACTTCATCGAAGCTCTGCAGCTTTGCCGGCCGGATCGCGATGAGCTTGATCACGTGCCAGCCGAAGTCGGTCTGCACGGGGTCGGCGATCTCTCCCGTCTTCATCGAAAACACCGCATCCTCAAACGGTTTGACCATCGAACCGTCGCGCGCGAAGAACCCGAGGTCGCCGCCCTGCGCCGCCGAGCCCGGATCCTGCGACTGCTTCTTCGCCAGCTCGCCGAATTGCGCCGGATTCTTCCTTGCCTGCGCTGCGATGTCCGCGGCCCTCTTTTTCGCGTTCGTCTTCTCGTCCTCGGACGCATCGGGCTTGACGGCGATCAGAATATGCGCCGCCTGCCGCTCCTCAGCCTTGCCATAAAGCCGCGCATTATCGTCGTACTGCTTCCTGACTTCGCCGGGATCGAGCGTTATCTGCGCGCCGAGTGTGTCCGGCGACAGCGTCACGTACTCGAGCTTCACTTCTTCGGGTACCTGGAACGCTGCAGGATTTGCATCGTAGAACGCCTTTACCGCCGCATCGTCGATCTTGACCTCCTTGAGATAGGCATCGGCGTCGATCGCGGTCACCGCGGCCTCGCGCTGCTGATCGAGCAGGCCGAGATAGCGCTCGACATTGGTCTTGGCGACGATGTTTCCCCCGACGATGGACTCCTGTACAGGACCGAGCATGAGTTCCCGCCTGATGTCCCGCGCGAATTCGATCGGAGATTTCGGCGGGTTCTGCATCGAGAGAAGCTGTTCGTACCGCGCCTGAGAAAACTTGCCCCCTTCCTGAAATGCGGGAATCTCGGAAATGAACTGCCGGAGCTGGTCGTCGGAGACGCTGAACCGGCCGCGCCGCGCCTGTTCCTGCAAGAGCTTCTGGCCAATCAGCCCGTCGAGCAGCGAATACCTTACCTCGGGATCATCGAATACTGCGGGATCGAAATTCCCACCCAGCGCCTGCCGCATGCGCTCTTGCTGCTCGCGCAGCGTGTTGTCGAATTCGCCCTGCGTGATCGGCGTACCCGCGACCCTGGCCACCTCGCCGGCCCGGTCGCCGCCGCCGCGAAAGTAGTAGTCGACACCGAAGAACGCGAACGGCAGGGTAATCAGCGCAAGGATGAACTGGACTGTGCGCTTGCGCTTGTAAAGGAAGTCATACATGGCGATCGGACCTGCG
>DASXQW010000350.1:0-18734 GCA_036506975.1 Casimicrobiaceae bacterium
GCGGTCAAGTTCAACATCGAGCGCCACAAGACCATGGCAGGGTCGAACCGCCGTGGCGAGTTGGCGCTGGTGACGGGCGTGGACGTCGTCGACGACTCGACGGTGCGCCTCAACCTCTCGGCTCCGTTCGCGCCGCTGCTCGCCCAGCTCGCGGACCGCGCCGGCATGATGGTCTCGCCCAAGGCCGCGCAAGCCGAGGGCGACAAGTTCGGATCGAAGCCCGTGTGCTCGGGCCCGTTCCGCCTCGTCGAGCGCGTCGCGCAGGACCGCATCGTGCTCGAGCGCTATCCCAATTATTGGAACAAGGGCGAGATCCATTTCGACAAGATCGTGTATCTCCCCATCGTCGATTCGACCGTGCGCCTGGCAAACCTCAAGTCGGGCCAACTTGATTTCATCGAGCGCGTCGGAACCTCGGACATCGCTGCGCTCAAGACCGACAGCCGGTTCAAGATCTCCCGGATCACCGAGATCGGATACCAGGGCATCACGATCAACGTGGGCAAGAGCGACCTCGCGCAGAAGAATCCGCTGGGCCGCGATCCGCGCGTGCGTGAAGCCTTCGAGCTCGCGCTCGACCGCGACGGTATCGCGCAGGTGGCGATGGACGGCGAGGCCGACGTCGGCAACCAGTGGGTCGCGCCAGGCAATGCGTTCTACGCGAAAAACATGCCGGTCCCGAAGCGCGACGTCGCCAAGGCCAAGGCGCTGCTGCAGGCCGCGGGTGTATCGAACCCGTCGTTCACGCTGATGACCCCGACCACCTCCGACGCGCAGAAGATCGCCCAGGTCGTCCAGTCGATGGTCAAGGAGGCGGGCTTCGACGTGAAGATCCAGTCGACCGAATTCGCGACCTCGCTCAATATGGCCGACAAGGGCGACTTCGAAGCGTACGTGCTGGCGTGGAGCGGGCGCGCCGATCCGGACGGGAATGTCTTCAGCTTCCACGGCTGCAAACAGCCGCTCGACTACGCAGGCTACTGCAAGCAGGAGGTCGACGATCTGCTCAATCGGTCGCGCACGACGCTCGATCCGGCGGAACGCAAGAAGATCTACGCCGAGCTCGCAGCTATCGTGCTCAAGGACCGGCCGATCGTGTACCTATTCCACCGCCATTGGCTGTGGGCGTACACCAGCAAGCTCTCTGGCCTGCGTACTATCCCCGACGGGCTGGTGCGGGTGCAGGGGTTGAAGATGAATTGACAAAAGGCGGCCGAATGAATTCGGCCCTACGAAATCGGATGCTCTTCGTAGGTGCGAATTCATTCGCACGCATACGCGCCGTACCACGCCGCGGCTGAATGAATTCGGCCCTGCGAAAATGTTGAATTATCTCCTCCATCGCCTCGCGACGATCGTTCCGACACTCTTCTTCGTGTCGGTACTGATCTTCAGCTTGCAGCAGCTCCTGCCGGGCGATCCTGCAATGATCCTCGCCGGTGAGGACCGCGATCCGACGGTCATCGCGCATTTGCACCAGAAGCTCCATCTCGACGAGCCGCTGCCGATCCGCTATCTCTACTGGGCGGGCGGCGTGCTCAAGGGTGACCTCGGCGAGTCGGTGCGCATCCAGAAGCCGGTCCTCGACCTGATCATCGAGAAACTGCCGGTGACGCTGGAACTGGCACTGCTGGCCATCGTCATCGCGCTCACGATCGGCATCACCGCCGGGATCGTGTCGGCGGTCGCCAAGGACTCCGCCTGGGATTACGCCGCCAATGTGTTCGCGCTCTGGGGCCTGTCGACACCGAACTTCTGGCTCGGCATCATGCTGATACTCCTGTTTTCGGTCACGCTGGGCTGGCTGCCGGCCTCCGGCTACGTGAGTCCTTTCGAAGATCTCAAGGCTAATCTGGCCGCGATGATCATGCCTGCATTCGTGCTGGGCAACGCCATCGCGGCGGTGCTCATGCGCCACACGCGCAGTGCGATGCTGCAGGTTCTCTCGGCCGATTATGTCCGCACCGCCAGGGCAAAAGGCTTGGATGAGCGCGTGGTCGTGCTGAAACACGCGCTGCGCAACGCGCTGACGCCGGTGATCACGCTGGGCGCGCTGGAGTTCGGAACGCTGCTTTCGGGCGCCGTGCTCACCGAGCAGGTATTCACCATTCCCGGCTTCGGCAAGCTCATCGTCGACGCCGTGTTCAATCGCGACTATGCCGTCGTGCAGGGTGTCGTGCTGTGCACCGCGACGGCGTACATCACGCTCAATCTCCTCGCCGACATGGCGTACTTCCTGGTCAATCCGCGGTTGCGGGATAGCGCATGAGCGCGGCGCGCGAAGCTAAGGCGCGAAGCGCTCGCCGCCGCGCGATTGCGGGGCGCCCGACACGCAACTGTTCGGCATGGCGCAACGAGTTCAAGGAGGGCGCATGAACGCGGCGCGCGAGGACGCATGACGACCGCCGTCGCGAGGGGCACCACCACGGTCCCGCGGGAGATCTCGCCGGGCCGCCGAGCGCTCGATCGGCTGGCGCGGCGACGCGGCGCGATGATCGCGCTCGGAGTGGTCGTGTTCTTCGTGGTGCTGGCATTGCTCGCCCCGGGAATCGCGCCGTACGACCCGCTGGCGACAAGCTGGAGCGCGGTGCGCAAGGCACCCACCGAGGCACATTGGTTCGGGACCGACGAAATTGGGCGCGACGTGCTTTCGCGCGTCGTATTTGGAACCCGCGCTTCCCTTTTGGCCGGCGTCGTATCGGTTTCAATTTCGCTGGTGTTTGGCGTGCCGATCGGGCTCCTGGCCGGCTATATCGGCGGTTGGGTCGACGCGTTGATCTCGCGAATGACTGACGCGATGCTCGCCTGCCCATTCCTGATCCTCGCCATCGCACTGGCGGCGTTCCTGGGGCCGAGCCTTACCAATGCGATGATCGCGATCGGAATATCCGCGACTCCGATATTCGTGCGCCTGACGCGAGCGCAGGTCCTGCACGTGAAGGTCGAGGATTACGTCGAGGCGGCACGCGCGGTCGGCAATTCGCACCTGCGGATCGCTTTACGGCATGTCCTGCCCAATATCGTACCGCCGCTGATCGTGCAGGCGACCCTGGCGATCGCCGCGGCGATCATCGCCGAAGCCGCACTCTCCTTTCTCGGACTGGGCCAGCAACCGCCGGCGCCCTCGTGGGGCAGCATGCTCAATACCGCGAAGAACTACATCGACAATGCGCCGTGGATGGCCGTGTGGCCGGGCGTATCGATCTTTCTGCTGGTATTGTCCTTCAATCTGCTGGGCGACGGTTTGCGCGACGCGTTCGATCCCCGGCAACGCTAGGGGCCAGAGCCGCGGCCGGATGAATCCGGCTCTACGAAACCCGGGGCCTTTCGTAGTTGCGAATTTATTCGCACGCCACGTGGCATCTGTCGCCGCGGCCGGATCAATCCAGCCCTGCGAAACCCGGGGCCTTTCGTAGGTGCGAATTTATTCGCACGCCACACGGCATCTGTCGCAGCGGCCGGATGAATCCGGCCCTACTTCCGCGCCGGATCGTTTTCCGGCAAGACGTCCTTCGCCCAATCGCTCTTTTTCCAGTTCGGAACGGGCGTCGCGCAATCCGCGTGCGGCACGAAGCTCGAGCGCTCGACGAGTGCGTACTTGTGGACATAGCGCGGGCAGTTCGGAAACACCTGCGTCACCGCGACGCGAACGACGAACTGCGCCTCCGGGTACGCGGGCCGGAGCGGATCGTCGAGGTGGATTGTCGCTTCACCGGAAATCCGTAGCCGCTTCGGCCGCAGGAAATCGATGAACAGCATGCCGACGCGTCGGTTCTGCGCGAGGTTGCCCATCGACAGGAACATCCCGTTGCCGTCATAAGTCGGAAACGCGATCGTGCCCGGATCGACGACGCGCACAAAGCCCGGTTCGCCGCCCTTGTACGAGCAGCTCGGCTGGTTGTCCGCATCGGAGGTCGCCAGAAAGAACATGTCCAGCGACTCGATGAAGGCCTTGTCCTCGTCGCCGATGCGAGTCCCGATCAGCCGCTGCTCGATACGATCGGCGAGCCGGCGCGTATCGAACCGATCCTGCAGATCACGGCTGCCGTCGTGGTAGAACTCGCTCACTCGAACTCGACGAACCCGAACTCGCGCAGGAACGCGCCGCGCTCTTGTGCCCCGAGGTGGCCGGCGACGCGCTGGACGAACTCCTGTCGATTCCCACCTTCCTGCGCGGCCTTGCGCACGACGACTTTCGCGATCGGCCCCAGATAGACCACGAGCCTTGAGGTCGCCTCCTCGACAAAACCGGAATCGAGCGGTGCCAGCGCTTCCGTTCCGCCGCTGAGCGACTTTAGTTGCGTCGACCCGCGCACGCCCGTGGAGGTCGGATGCGTACCGGAGCGCTCGGCCGCCGCGCGCGGCATCTCATCGATGAACTTCTGGCGCACTTCCGGATCGGTGATGCTGTCCGACAGCAGCGAGTACAGCTCGGCCGTGTCCTTCGATTTCGCCGCGGCCTTCTTGACCATTACCCGCGCCATCGGCCCCACGAAGTTGGCGAGCTGACGCTCGATGGTATGCAAGGTCGTGTCGTCCCAGACCGGCGTCGCCTGCGCCTGCAACTTGACCGCGGTGAGGTTGATCTCGGTCGCGTCCTGCGCCTCGCGCTTGATATTGATTTCGGGATCCAGCGCGAGCCGCAGCGCGCGGTTGAATGCCTTGGCGTTCTGAAAGCGGGCGACCGGATCCTTGGACAGCGCGGCCGCGACGATCGCGTCCAGCGCGGGCGAGACAGGGAGCTTCGAGATTTCCGAGGGCGGCCGAGGGTCCTCATAGCAGATCTTGAATGCGATGGCCTCGATCGAACCGGCGAAAGGCTTCTCGCCCGTGAGGAGCTCGTAGAGCACCACGCCGACGCTGAACAGATCGGAGCGGCGATCGACCTCCTTGCCCTGACATTGCTCGGGAGACATGTACGACGGCGTGCCCATGACCATGCCGGCGTTGGTCAAGTTGGAGGTGTCGATGCGGGCGATTCCGAAGTCGGCGACCTTGAGCGCGCCGCCGCTGGTGAGGATCAGGTTTGCGGGCTTCACGTCGCGGTGCACGACCCCGCGCTCATGCGCGAAGTCCAGCGCCAGCAGCAGCTGCGACACGATCGCGACGATCTGGCCGAGATCGAAGCTCGCCTTGCGGTTGAGGTATTCGCGCAGGCCCGTGCCTTCGACGTACTCCATCGCGATGAACGCGTTGACCTCGTCCTCGCCGTACTCGTAGACGCTGACGATGTTCGGATGCAGCAGCCGGCCGGCCGCCTTAGCCTCGTTCTGGAAGCGCGCCATTACCTGCACGGCAAGATCGGGATCGACGAGGTCCTTGCGTACGGTCTTGATCGCGACCACGCGCTCGATGTGCGGATCGAATGCCTTGTACACGACTCCCATCGCGCCCTTGCCGAGCACGCTCTGGACTACGTATTTGCCGATTTTTGCCGGTTCAGCCATCGCGATTCGCCAACTTCGTGGCTATGCCTCCAACATCTTGATCGCCTGCACCAGGCTCTTGTGCATGCGCGCCAGGGCTCCGGTGAGCACCCCGATCTCGTCTTTGCTCCTGGTTTTGAACTCCGCCGTTTCGAGATTGCCGAGGCTCACCTGGTCGGCGAGCTTGGAGAGGGTCTTGATGCGCTGGATTACGATCGAGTGCAGCATGACGTTAAGCAGGATGAACGTGATTACGAAAACGAGCGTCAAGAGCAGCATGAAAACCTTGAACGTGTGGTTCGCGCGCTGGATCGGCAGCGCGCTCGGCACCGACACGATCTGCGCACCGACAATCTCGTTGAGCTTCCAGCCGAAGCCGTTGGCCGGGCCATAGAGCTCGATCATCGTCTTCGGCGCTTCTGCGACCGTATTATGGCACGCAAGGCAGGCGGGGTCCTTGATCTGAATCGGCCGCGCCAAGTACAGCGCCGGTCCGGACGCTGTGTCGCGCTCGCCGACCAGCTCGGACCCCTTGGCCGTTCCGTTGCGAAACTGGTTGACGACGTCGGCTTCCCAGTCGGTTGCGCGATCGCGCGGATTCGTTGGATTGAGCGTCGCCTCCTTGTAGCTGTAATCCGGGTACTTCTTGCGCAAGTCGTTGAACTGCTCGGTCGCGGCATAAGCGGGCACCGACTGCGGCAGGAACGAATACCTGAGCTGTGTCTCCAGCAGCGGTTTGACCTGCGAGTTCGTGTAGCTGCGTGACGACAGCGCCGACTCCATCATCACGCGCGCGTTGTCCAGAATCTCTTCGCGCGCGTTGGACTGGAGCACGGTATACGAGATAACGCCGGTCAAGATGAAGCCCACGACAAAGAGCGCGAGCAACACGATGTTGAATTTCCACATCAGCTTCATGGGGTTCCCTTGAGAATCATCAGCCCTCCGACTCCTTTCATTTCTTCTTCCCGAACGGCCAGCTCCATCTCGACTCGGTCTTCTCCGCGGCTTTCGGTGGCACTTCGACCTTGTCCTTGTCCTTGTCTTTCTCCGCGACTTTTGGGGGCGCCTCCGCCTTGTTCTTTTCCTTGTCCTTATCCTTGGTCTGACCTTCCGCGGGGGCGAGCGCGGCGTGCCACTCCGGATACGCCTGGAGCTTGGCCACGACCAGGGCGCGGAATTCTGGGTCACCAAGCCGCGGCTGGAATCGTTTGAGGAAGACGCGCCGGTACGGGCCGGCCAGCCATGGCTCGGCCTCCGCGTAGTTGATCGGACGATCGGCTACGATTTGTACACGAGCGACTTGGTATTGCGCTGCACGAGACGGCAGTGGATCGCGGAAGTGCCGTGGCATCGCTGCGACGAACTTCTGCGGCGCGGCGCCGGCGCTGGCGAACGGCCGATCGGTCGCGCGAATCGCGAAGTCGCCGCCCTTTACTTCATGCGCGATGCCGTCGGTGCCAGCTTTGCCGGGCTCGATCAGGCGCGCACTGCCCCTTTCCACGAACGTCTCCACCGCCTCGGCTTCGGCGTGCATGACCGCGATCGCATCGCTTGCGGCAATCGTGCCGGCAGGAGAGCGTACGCGCAGCGTGACACCCGGCGCCTTCACGGCCAATTTCAGCCAGCCGTGCGACAGATATATTTCCGCCGGGGCGGGCTGCTTGCCCTCGCGCGATCCCGCACCCGCCGCGAAGACTTCCGCGGGTCCGGCGAAGTTTACGATCGGTCCGGCGACGAGCTCGATCTGCACCTGAGCGCGGTCCTCGGCATCGATGACGTCGCCGTCCTGGACGCGCGCTCCCTCGACCAGCCGGTACCAGCTTACTCCGCGCAGAACGCGGGCATTCCCGTCCAGGATCGTCACCACACCCAAATCGGCGCCGTAACAGAGCGCGGACGCGAGAAAGAAACAGCATCCGGGAAGCCAAGTCGTTTTCATCGAGAAGCGCTGCATGCTTATCCGCCAGAACGGCGGTGCGCGGTCGATACTAGGCTGCGCACTCGGCGACTGTCAACGTGAATATTCCGCGGCACCCTGCGGGGCCTTATACTTGACCGTCTCGCCATGGATAAAGCGCCGCAGAATCTCGCCATCCTGTTCGCCGATATCAGCGGCAGCGCAAAGCTCTACGAGAGTCTCGGCGACGCGGAGGCGCTCGCGACGATCGAACGTTGCCTCGCGATTATTCGTCAGGCTTGCATCGACAGCGGCGGACGTGTCGTCAAGACTATCGGCGACGAAGTAATGGCCGTCTTTCCCGCCGCCGACGGCGCGGCGCGCGCCGCGACCGACATGCAGGCGCGCATCTCCGCGCAGCGGACTTCGCGCGGAACGGGGCTCGCCATCCACGTCGGCTTCAACTACGGGCCGGTGCTCGAGGAAGGCAACGATGTATTCGGCGATTCGGTCACCATCGCCGCCCGGCTATCGAACCTGGCCAAGGGTGGGCAGGTCTTCACGTCGGCACAGACCGTCGATGAGCTTCCCCCGGCGCTGCGCGCTCGCACGCGCAGCCAGCAGGCGCATACGGTGAAGGGCAAGCAGAAAGACATCGATCTCTTCGAGCTGGTCTGGCAGGAGACCGAGGACGAGCTGACCGCGCTCTCGACACACGTCAAGTTTCGTCCCGCCCGCCTCGCACTCAAGCACGGCGACCAGCAAATAGAGCTCTCCGAAGCGGCGCCGACGCTCTCCATCGGCCGCGACCTGCAGAACGATCTGGTGATCGCCGACCGGAAGGCGTCGCGCATGCACGCGCGCATCGAGCGCCGGCGTGACAAGTTCGTGCTGATCGACCACAGCTCCAACGGCACCTATGTAACTGTGCAGGGCGAACCGGAAATCGTGTTGCGCCGCGAAGAGCTGACGCTGCGTGGACGCGGCCAGGTGAGCTTCGGCCACGCGTACGAGGACGATCCGTCGGAATTCCTGGATTTCTCCTGCCTCCAGTGACCAGCCGCGGCGGCGCGGGATTCACCGCCGAGTCGGCGCGGGATGGATATTGTCGACCCAATGCACCTCTTCCGGGTTGGGCTCGACATTGGGCAGGTCGAGGTTGACGACGACCGGCTCCTGGCCGCTGCGCACGAGGACGCATGACAGCGGTTCGTCGTCGCTGGCATTGATCTCCTGGTGCGGGACGAACGGCGGCACGTAAATGAAGTCGCCGGGACCCGCTTCGGCGATGAATTCGAGACGGTCGCCCCACTTCATGCGCGCTCGCCCGCTGACCACGTAGATGACGCTCTCCACCGGTCCGTGATGATGCGCGCCGGTCTTGGCTTTCGGATGGATCACGACCGTGCCGGCCCAGAGCTTCTCCGCGCCGGCTCGGGCGGCGGTGATCGCCGCTGCGCGATTCATGCCTGGCGTCTGCGGCGTGTTGATGTCGAGCTCGTCAGCATGCACGACGCGCACGCCGTGCAAGCGCCATTGGGATGCCTCTGGTTGCTTCATATCGACTCCACCGGATCTCGCAAGCCGTCGTTCACGAATTCCACACCGATCCCGACCCCGACGCAAGCCCATCAACAACACGGCGTGCGACGGTTGATCACCTGTCTCCTGACAGTACGGTGTCAGGATGGCCGGCTCAGAATGGGGTCCGTGCGATCCCGCACACTATTCGGAGCCTGCCATGCACAAAGACGATGCGCTTACGTGGTTCGAAATTCCAGCCGCCGACCTTGGACGCGCCACGCGATTCTACGAAACGATTCTCGATCGGTCGCTGAAGACCGAAACAATGGGAACCTCCACGCTGTCGGTATTCCCCTACGAACAGTCCGGCGTCGGCGGCTGCGTCATTGCGGGCAACGGCCATGTCCCGTCTTCGAGCGGCACCGTGATCTACCTCAACGCGGCTCCGAGGATCGACGACGCCCTCTCGCGGGTGGCGAAAGCGGGAGGCCGGGTCGTCCTGGCGAAAACCGCGCTGCCGGGAGACATGGGCTTCTTCGCGCATGTGATCGACACCGAGGGCAACCGGGTCGGGCTGCACGCGTTGGCATAGTCGCAACCGGCTTCCAAATTGCAGCTCGACAGGCCGCTCGTCGCAGTGAGAAACTCTGTCGGGGATTCGCCTGATCCATGCTTCGCGCCGCCTCGTTCCACCGCGCAGAGAAGCGCAATTTCGTCTCCGATCGTGCTGTGGGCGAGCGAACGCGCCCGCGGCGCCTGGATCTCCGCGGCAGACCTCCACCGATGATGGCATGAGGCGCGCCGACCGGCTCTTTGCGATCGTCCAGTACCTGCGCGGCCGGCGATTGACCACGGCCGCGCAGCTTGCGCAATGGCTCGAGGTCTCCGAGCGCACGATCTACCGGGACATCGCCGATCTCTCAGCCTCCGGAGTACCGATCGACGGCGAAGCGGGGGTCGGCTACCGGATTCGTGCCGGGTTCGACCTGCCGCCGCTGATGTTCACCTTCGATGAGCTCGATGCGCTCGTGATCGGCGCGCGTTTTGTCGAATCCTGGGGCGGTCCGGCACTTGCCAGCGGCGCGCGCTCGGCGTTGGCCAAGATCGCCGCCGCGCTGCCGAACGACAAACGCATCGCCTTGGAGCGCAGTCGCCTCTTTGCGCCGGGGTTTTTCATCGACCCAAAGCCGGGCGAGCGGCTGGACGCGCTGCGCCACGCGATCGTCGAGCGTCGCTTTACCGATCTCGACTACAAGGACTCCGGCGGTCAGGCTACGCAGCGGCGCGTGCGTCCGCTCGGGCTTTACTTCTGGGGCGACGCGTGGACGCTGGGCGCGTGGTGCGAGCTGCGCCGCGGCTTTCGCAACTTCCGGCTTGACCGGATCGAAGCCGTTAACGTCGCGGATGCGCCCTATCCCGACGAGGCCGGCAAGCGGTTGGAAGACTACATGCGCAAGATGCAGGAAGATTGAGGCTGCGGATCAGCGCGTACGGGTCCAGTTTGCGGTGAGTGGTGCGCCGTTCGACCAAGCGCCCGTCGCCGTGATCACGTTATCGGCCCAGTTGCCATTCATGTTGCCGGCCAGCACCCGGCCATTCGGCGCATAGCCGTCGAGCGCAAGGGTCACGGTCCCATCGGCCACGATCGTTCCCTTCGCATGCGCTGGATTGTTGTTGAACCGGCTCATCCACGTCGAGGACAATGTACCGTTTTGAACTTGCAACGCGACCGACCAGCACCGCGGCGAATTGTCGGCATTGATCGAGCACATGCGTCCGATATACGCGCCATCGAAGCGCTCGACGCGCTTGCCTGGCGCGGTCGCCCCGGATGGCTCGGCGGCTACTTGCGCTGCGGCCGGCGCCGGCTTGGGCTCCGCCGCCTTCGCCATCGCTGATTTCGACGCAGCCGCCTCCGCGGTCGCTTTCGCCGCCTTTGCTTCCGCTGCCGCGAGACGCAAGGCCTCGGCTGCGGCCCTGCGCTCCTCGTCGGCCTTCTTCTCACTCGCTTCGGCCCGCTGCTGCGCGTCCTTGGCCGACCTTATCTCGGCTTGCAGCCTCGCCTCCCGCTGCGCCGCCTCGGCAGCCGCCCGATCCTGCTCGGCCTTGCGCTTGCTCGTCTCGGCCTGGGTCAGCGCATCCTTCGCGGCCTGCAGCTCGGCAATAAGCTTCGCCTCGTGCTGGGCCGCCGCGGCGGTTGTTTTATCCAGATCGGACTTGCGCTGCGCTTCCGCGGCACGCTGCGCTTCCGCGGCCTGGCGCGCCTCGGCTTCCGCGCGCCGGCTGTAATCCTGATAGAACCAGGAAGCGACGGCAGCGCTTGCGAGGAGCGCGATCAACCCCACGACCGTCGCGATGATCGGTCCCTTGCGCAACCGGCGCCACCGCGCGCCGGGCGCGGGTAGCGATCCGTCATCGCTGATCGAGAACGTGCGGATCGGCTGGGCGATATTCTTGAAGTTCTTTTCGCCAAGCTGCTTGATTTGCAGCGTGAGCTTGTTCTGGATCTGGTCGTATACGCTGCCGGAAATGCAGATACCGCCGGGCTCCGCGATCGTCTGGATGCGTGCCGCGACGTTGACGCCGTCACCCAGGAGATCGTCGCCCTGCACGATGACGTCGCCGAGGTTGATGCCGATGCGAAACCACATGCGCTGCTCGGGAGCAAGATGCTCGTTGCGCGTCCGCAATGCGGTCTGAATCTCGGTCGCGCAGCGAACCGCTTCCACTGCGCTCGGAAACTCGGCCAGGATCGCGTCGCCCGCCGTATTGAAAATACGACCGCGGTGCGCCTTGAGCAGTGCGTCGAAGATCTCGCGATGGCCGCGCAGCACCGCGACGGTGCCTTCCTCGTTTTCTCCCATCATGCGGCTGTAGCCCGCCACATCGGCCATCAGGATCGTCGCCAGCCGGCGTTCGATCGGCTGGGCGTCTTTCGCAAGAGCGTCGTTTTCCATGGCGAACTCCGATCGGACGCGAGGTGCTTGGCGACAATCCCTGTGATGGCGAGCCGCTCTCTGGGTAACAGTTTATGTCAAACGCAGCGCAGCCGGAATCGGGTGCGCGGCATGAGATGGCGGTGGGTCCCACCCCGCCGAATGAATTCGGCCCTACGAAACCGTCGCTCCTCGTAGGTGCAAATTCATTCGCACGCTGTCGAGTTTCTCACCTCAACGGCCAACGAAGCGTTAAGTGCTCGGCGCGCCCTCGCCGACGCGGAACGGCTTCGGCTTCTCGATGCCGTAGCCCTGCGCGTAGTCGATACCGATCTCGCGCAGGCGCTTCAGGATCTGCTCGTTCTCGACGAATTCGGCGATCGTCTTCTTTTCCATCACGTGGCCGATGTGGTTGATCGACTCGACCATCGCGCCGTCGATCGGATCGACAAGCATGTCGGTCACGAAGCTGCCGTCGATCTTGAGAAAGTCCACCGGCAGATGCTTCAGATAACCGAACGAGGACATGCCGGCGCCGAAATCGTCCAGCGAAAACCGGCAGCCGAGATCGCGCAACTCGCCGATGAAGCGCGCTGCCTTCGCCAGATTGGCGATCGCAGCCGTCTCGGTGACCTCGAAGCAGATCGCGTCGCTCGCAACGTCGCAGAGATCGATCTCCTCGCGGATGAAGTCGAGGAAGCGCTCGTCGCCGATCGAGGCACCCGAGAGGTTCATTATGTAGACGGCGTCGCCGCCTTCCGCGGCGCGTGCGCGCGCGATCATCGGCAGCGCGGTGCGAATGACCCAGCGATCGACCGCGGGCATCAGGTTGTAACGCTCCGCGGCCGGGATGAATGCCATCGGCGGCACGAGCTGCCCCTGTTCGTCGACCATCCGGATCAGAATCTCGAACATCGTCGCCGGCCGACGCCGCGGCCGCACAGCGATGATCCGTTGCGAGTAAAGACAGAACCGGTTGGCGTCGAGCGCGCCATGCAGGCGCGCGACCCATTCCATCTCGCCGTGGCGGACCGCCAGCTCGCTGTCCTTGCGATGATAGAGCTGGACGCGATTGCGGCCTTTTTCCTTGGCCATGTAGCACGCGGCGTCGCCAGCGCTCAGGACGTCGGCGAGCGTGAGCGGCGCATCGGCAATGAGCACCAGACCGATGCTCACGCCGATGGCGAACGAGCGGTCGTGCCAGACGAAGTGGAAGTCGGTCACCGTCTGCCTCAGCTCGTCCGCGATCCGTTCGGCGTGCTCCGGAGAGCAGTTCTCGAGGATGACGCCGAACTCGTCGCCGCCGATGCGCGCCAGCGTGTCGCCTTCGCGCAGGCGACCCTGCAGCAGCATGCTGATCTGGCGCATGAGCTCGTCGCCCGCGGCATGGCCGCAGGTATCGTTGACGATCTTGAACTGATCGAGATCGAGATACAGCATGGCGTGCGTTCGCCCCAAATCCCGGGCGCTCGCCAGAGCGAGGCTCAGCCGGTGCTCGAATTCGCGCCGGTTGATCAGCCCGGTCAACGCATCGTGGCTCGCCTGGTAAGAGAGCTGGCTCGCGTATTCGCGTTCGCGCCGCACGTCGTGCAGGACCATCACGACTCCGGCGATCTCGCCGGCGCGATTGCGGATCGGAGCCGCGGATTCGTTGATCGCAATTTCGGTGCCGTCGCGGCGCAGCAGCAGGACATTGGTTGCCACCTTGACCGCGCGCCCTTCCCGCAGCACGCGCTCCAGCGGATCGGGCAGCGTCTGCCGCGTCGCTTCGTCGAGCAGCCGACAGACGATCGCGAGCGGCATGCCTTCGGCCTCCTGGTTCTTCCATCCCGTCAGGACCTCGGCGACCGGATTGAAGTACTCGACACGGCCCTCGAGATCGGTCGTGATCACCGCGTCGCCGATCGATTGGAGCGTCACCAGCGCGCGCTCCTTCTCGGCGAAGAGTTGCGCCTCGGCGAGCTTGCGGTCCGTGACGTCCGTCACCGACCCCGCCATCCGAACCGCCCAGCCTTCCGCATCGCGCACGGAGCGGCCGCGCGCGCGAAACCAGCGGTACTCGCCGCTCTTGGCGCGGATGCGGAACTCGACGTCATAGGGGCAATTGTCATGGATATGCGCCTTCATTGCGGCCAGCGCCGGCTCGAGGTCGTCCGGATGGAGCAAGGCAAAGAAGGCCTCTGGCTTGTTCTCGATCTCGTGATCAGCGTATCCGGCAAGCTCCTTGCTGCGAGGCGAAAAGTAGATCTCATTGGTGAGGACATCCCAGTCCCACAGACCGTCGTTGCTGCCGATCACCGCGAGGTTGAAGCGCTCTGCGCTGAACCGGAGCGCGTACTCGAATTCCTCGCTTTCGCGCAGCATCCGGTGCGACAGTATGATGCCGAGCAGGACGAGAAGTGCCGCAGCGATCAGCGTCGCGGACAGCAGCACGATCTGCGTCGAGCGCGAGGCCTCGCCGAGGGTGAAGGAAAACGCGTCTTCCAGCGGCGTCAGGTCGCCGTTGATACGGCGGATCTGCTCCAGGATGGGCCGAAGGCTCTCTTCATCGGTGCGCCCTGCGGCGACGGCGCGATGCAGGCGATCCGCCGCGTTGGTCAGATCGGCGATATGCCGGTCGGCCTCTGCCCAGATCGCAATGGCGCGGTCGATATAGCTCACGTTCCTGAAGCGACGGAACAGCCGAACCATCCCGGCAACGTCGTTGGGATGGTTGCGGCCCTCGATAAAGCCCTGGCGCGCCAGCTCGAGGTTGGGATTCGCCCGCTCCAGTTCCTCGCGCGCCTTGCGATCGCCGAGCGGAACCTTGATTGCCTCCAGGTAACGCTCGTAATCGGTTTCGGAGCGCGTCGCGGCGTAGCGGTTGAGGTAGTAGATCGAATCCTTCTGCGCCTTGGACCAGAGTCCTTCCGCGCCGACGTACGCGCGGGTCGCCGACAACAGCTCCATGCTGATGCTGCCCAGCGCGACCAGCAGGACGACGATGGCCAGGAACGGCCAGATAATGCGCAGCAGCCGCCTGCTTTTCGGAACGAGATTGGCGAAGCCGCGCAGGAGCCTCATCGCGCGCTCAACGCGTACCGATCCATGTCGCAAGTCTCTTCGGCAGGTCTCGCACGGCTTGCGGGGCGGCAGCGTCGGTTTCGCCGCGTTCGGCGATCGCGTCGATCAGGCGCGTGACGGTGCCCTCCTGCGGCAGCGAAACGCCGTAATGCAGCACGCGTGCGCCGCGATAAATCGCGAGCGTCGGAAAGTTCTCGATGTCGATGTCCCCGCAGATCTCGCTGTCGTCCTCGATATCGAGCCAAAGGAAGTACATCTCCGGCCGCGCTTGCGCGATCCTTTCGAAGGTGGCTCGGAACTCGCTGCAAGAATCGCACCAGGCGGCGCAAAGAGCGACGATCAACGGCGTGGTGCCCGCGGCGAAGTACGCCTCGAGTGCACGCGGGTCACTGGCAGTCAGCATCAAAAGGGGGGTCTTGGGCAGATGATAGCCTTAAGAATCATGCTTTTCGATCCCGGCCGCCACGAATTGCTGGCGCAGCAGATGCGCGCCCCCTGACCATGCATGAGCCTCGCCGCTTGCCCGACGGGCGGATCGATGCGCCTAGCCGGAAATCGTCGCCTGCAGGCGTGCCGTTAGCCGAGATTCGGCGCGAGTTCGCGGCGAATGACCGCCTCGTCCCGGCGCTGCCGCGCCGCCATATCGCGCAGTTGATCCTCGCCGATTCTGCCCACTGCGAAATACCTCGCCTCGGGGTGCGCAAGATAGAAACCCGACACCGATGCTGCCGGCAGCATCGCGTAACTCTCCGTGAGGGCCATGCCGATCCTGTCCGCTTGCAGAAGCTCGAACAGCGGCGCTTTCACCGCGTGGTCCGGACACGCCGGATAGCCCGGCGCCGGGCGGATGCCGCGATATTCCTCGCGGATCATCGCAGCGTTGTCGAGGCGCTCGTCTTGCGCGTAACCCCAAAACTCCCGGCGCACGCGCATGTGCAGCCACTCCGCGCAGGCTTCAGCCAGCCGGTCGGCGAGTGCCTTTAGCATGATCGCACTGTAGTCGTCCTTCTTCGCTTCGAACAGCGAAAGCTTCTTCTCGATGCCGAGGCCCGTGGTGACCGCGAACGCGCCCGCGTAGTCCTTTACGCCGGAAGATTTCGGCGCGACAAAATCGGCCAGACTGTAATTGGGCTTGCCCTGCGGCCGCTCGTTCTGCTGGCGCAGGTTGCGCCACGCGAGCGCGACACTCGTGCGCGACTCGTCGGCGTAAAGCTCGATATCGTCGCCGACGGAATTCGCCGGGAGCAGCGCAATGACCCCGTTGGCGGTGAGCCAGCGTCCTTCGACGATGCGTTTGAGCATCGCCTGCCCTTCGGCAAACACATTGCGCGCGGCTTCGCCGACGATCGCGTCGTCGAGGATCGCGGGAAACGGCCCGCTGAGCTCCCAGGTCTGGAAAAACGGCCCCCAGTCGATGTGCCTCGCGAGCTCGGCAAGGTCCACATGCTTGATCTCGCGCCGTCCGGGAAATGCCGGCTTTGGCGGAACGTAGCGCGTCCAGTCGGTCTTGAACGCGTTCGCACGAGCCTTCGCGAGCGGGATCAGCGCCGGCCCTTTCTTCGCCGCGTGCTGTGACCGGACCCGCTCGTAATCGGCGGCGACCTCGGCTACGTAGGCCTCCTTGTGCTCATCGGACAACAGATGGCTCGCCACGCCGACGGCGCGCGACGCGTCGGGCACGTAGACCGTCACACCCCCATAGTTCGGTGCGATCTTGACCGCGGTATGCACGCGCGAGGTCGTCGCGCCGCCGATCAGGAGCGGCTGCTGCATGCCCAGACGCCGCATCTCGTGCGCGACGTGCGCCATCTCCTCGAGCGATGGCGTGATGAGCCCGGACAGCCCGACGATGTCAGCCCCCCTATCACGCGCGGTGTCGAGAATCTTCTTCGCCGGAACCATGACGCCGAGGTCGATCACGTCGAAGTTGTTGCACTGGAGCACGACGCCGACGATATTCTTGCCGATATCGTGCACGTCGCCTTTGACGGTCGCCATAACGATCGTGCCTTTCGGCTTGCCGGCGTCCCCCGATTTCGCTTTCTCCGCCTCGATGAACGGAACGAGGTGCCCAACCGCCTGCTTCATGACCCGCGCACTCTTGACGACCTGAGGCAGGAACATCTTCCCGGCGCCGAACAGATCGCCGACGACGTTCATCCCGGCCATCAGCGGGCCTTCGATCACCTGGATCGGGCGGGCGTATTTTTGTCTCGCCTCCTCGGTGTCGTCGATGATATGGGTCGTGATCCCCTTGACCAGCGCGTGCGAGAGCCGCTCTTCCACCGAGCCGTTGCGCCAGGCCAGATCCTCTTCCGGCTTGCGGCCCTGCGCCTTGTACGTCTCGGCGAAGGCGACCAGACGTTCGGTGGCGTCGGCGCGCCGGTTCAAAACAACGTCCTCGACGCGCTCGCGCAATTCGGGATCGAGCTCGTCGTACACGCCGAGCTGGCCGGCATTGACGATACCCATCGTCAGGCCCGCCCGGATCGCGTGATAGAGAAAGACCGTGTGGATCGCTGCGCGCACCGCGTCGTTGCCGCGGAAGCTGAAGCTGACATTGGAGATGCCGCCGGAGATCTTGGCGTGCGGAAGATGGTGCTTGATCCAGGCGGCGGTGCGGATGAAATCGACTCCGTAGTTCGCGTGCTCGTCGATGCCGGTCGCGATCGCGAACACGTTGGGGTCGATGACGATGTCCTCGGGCGGAAACCCCACCTTGTCGACCAGCAGGTCGTACGCCCGCCGGGCAACCTCGATGCGCCGCTCGTAGCTGTCGGCCTGACCCTTCTCGTCGAAGCACATCACGATCGCCGCGGCGCCATAGCGTTTGACCAACTTCGCCTGGCGCAGGAACTCGGCTTCGCCCTCCTTCATCGAGATCGAATTGACGACCGGCTTGCCCTGCACGCACTTGAGGCCGGCCTCGATAACCTCCCATCGCGACGAGTCGACCATCACCGGCACGCGGGCGATATCCGGCTCGGCGGCGATCAAGTGCAGGAAGCGCACCATCGCCGCCTTCGAGTCGAGCATCGCCTCGTCCATGTTGACGTCGATGATCTGTGCGCCGCTGCCGACCTGCGTGCGCGCGACCTCGACCGCGCCGGCGAAATCGCCCGAGAGGATGAGTCGCGAAAACGCCTTCGAGCCGGTGACGTTGGTGCGCTCGCCGATGTTGACGAAGAGCGAGCCCTCGCCGATGGTCACCGGCTCCAGGCCGGAGAGCTTCAGCGGCGCGATGGCGACGGTGCGGGTCGGGTCGGTCATGGCAGCGGGCATCAAGGGCCGCGGTTCTCACCGCGGCCGGATCGGTCGGGTGAGCGCCGTTGACAGCGGCGGGCCGCAGGCCGCGCCGTGCCCAAGCCTGGCAGCAAACCGGGTTCCGGCGGCTGTCGCAACGCTCCTTGGGCGAGGGGTGATTGTAGGCGGGGGCGCCGGCAGCGGCGCCGGCTCAGGCGTTGCGCCGCCTTCGCATCGACAGCCCGCTGCCGAGCAAGACGCCGGCCAACAGGGCATGCGTCGCCGACTCGGGAATCATCTCCACGTCGATCACAGCCTTGAAGCTCTTGTCCCCAACGCCAGCAGCGCCTGGTGCCGGGTCGGCCCCAGCGCATTGCGGCCCCTGAATGGCGAGTACAGGTTGCGCGACGACAGGGTGCCGATGCATCGGCGCAGACATTGGTGGGCGGCGTCGGCATCGACGCGGGGATGCCAGGCCTGGACAACCTGCTCCGGGGGCACCGCCACCGGCAGCTTGATGACTTCGAGCCCAAGCCCCGGCGCCACGCCGCGGGCCAGCGCTTCCGGCGCGCACGCGACCATCGTCGAGCGCGCCGCGGCCATCAACGCACCGTAGGCGCTGGGCACGGTCAGCCCGACGCG
>DASXQW010000351.1:0-4227 GCA_036506975.1 Casimicrobiaceae bacterium
CGAGGTCATGCTGACCATGGAAGGAATGACCAAGGCCCTCTTTCAGCTCTTCGCCGAAGAACAGGCTTTCACGTGGAAAGAGGATCCGCTGGCTGCGAGCTACGAAGGTCAGCGTGCCTACGACGACCGGCTCGAGTCGGCCCTGCCATCTGATTTCGAGCGCCGCGCCGCCGCCTACGCGAGGTTTCTCGATCGCCTCCACGCGATCGACCGCGCACAGTTGAGCGGTAAAGATCAGATCTCCTACGATCTCTTCGATTTCATTTTGACGTATCGGGTCAAGTTCGCCGCCTATAGGGAATGGCGCGCGCCTTTGTACAGCGACAGCGGCTTTCACATCGCAGTCATGCAGATGCACGAAGCCGCCGACACCCAGAGCGTGATCGGCTATGAGCGTTACATCTCGCGCGTTAACGACGTGAAGCGCTACTTCGCCGAGAACGTCGCCAACATGAGGCAGGGATTGAAGGACGGCTACACGTTGCCCGCGGCCATCCTGCCGGGCGTGGCCTCGATCATCGAGGCGGAGCAGTTCGCCAACCCGGAGGATTCGCCTCTGTATGGCCCGTTCAAGGCGTTCCCGCATCTCATCCCGGCGACGGATCAGGTGCGACTGAGAGAAGCAGGCAAGGCGGCGATCAGCTCGGCTGTGATTCCGGCATATCGGGATTTCCACGCCTTCTTCCGCGACGAATACATGCCGCGGGCGCGCAAGACGATCGCCGCGTCCGCGCTTCCGAACGGCAGGGCCTACTACGAGGATCTCGTTCGATACTACGCGACCTACGACATCACGCCGGACGAGGTCCACGAGATCGGTTTCTCCGAGGTCGCGCGCATTCGCGCGGACATGGAAGCATCGATGAAAGCGACGAAGTTCACGGGAACCTTCTCGGACTTCCTCGCCTTTCTTCGCAGCGACCCGCAGTTCTACGCCAAGACGCCGATCGACCTGTTGAAGGATGCGAGCTACATCGCCAAGGAGATCGACGGCAAGCTTCCGCGGTACTTCGCCAAGCTGCCGCGCATGACCTACCACGTCGAGGCGGTGCCGGCGACACTCGCGCCTAACTACACGGCAGGGCGCTACAACCCGGGTCCCAGCGACGGACGCGCGCCGGGCGCGTACTGGGTCAACACCTACGCGCTCGACCGGCGGCCGCTGTATTCACTGCCGGCCCTGACGCTACATGAAGCCGTGCCGGGACATCACCTTCAGATTGCTCTCGCACGCGAGCTCACCGGCGTTTCGTCGGAACACCTATCTCAGTGCTTTCGGCGAAGGCTGGGCGCTCTACTGCGAGAAGCTCGGCGTCGAGATGGACATGTACAAGACGCCGTACGAGGATTTTGGCCGCCTGAGCTACGAGATGTGGCGCGCATGCCGACTCGTCGTCGACACCGGCATGCACTGGAAAGACTGGAGCCGCGAGCAGGCGCTCGACTACCTGCGGCAGAACACGACGCTGTCCGAGCATGAGGTGCGCACGGAGACCGATCGCTATATCGCATGGCCTGGCCAGGCGCTGTCGTACAAGCTCGGCGAGATCAAGCTCTGGTCGCTGCGCCACAAGGCCGAGCAGGCGCTCGGTCCGAAATTCGACCTGCGCACTTTCCACGATGCCGTTTTCGCCGAAGGAACGATAACGCTGCCGATGCTCGAGCGGCGCATCGACGCGTACGTGGCGCTTTCAGGATCGGCGTCCGCGGCGAACTAGCCGCTGCCACGCGCTGAGGTTGGATTGCGGCGATGAACACCGGGAGGTAATCGTCAGGGGTACTGCCGGCACCTTTTGTTGTTCTCCGGCATGGGGCGGTCCTTAGTTATCGGAAGCGATCATGTACCGCGTCCTATGCAAAGTCTACATACTCCTCCGATACTCCCCACCGACCTCGAACAGCGCCTTAGTGATCTGACCGAGCGAGCACACGCGCACGGTCTTCATCAGCTCGGCGAAAACGTTGCCGTTCTCGAGGACGACGCGCTTCAGGCGCTCCAAAGCCGCGGGCGCGACCTTCGCGTTGCGCGCATGAAAATCCGCCAGTCGCTTTAGCTGCGACTGCTTTTCTTCCTCCGTCGAGCGCGCCAGCTCGAGCTTCTTCGGCACGGCGTCGCCGTGCTTGCTGCGGAACGTGTTGACGCCGATGATGGGATACGAGCCGTCGTGCTTCTTGTGCTCGTAATAGAGCGACTCTTCCTGGATCTTGCCGCGCTGGTAGCCGGTCTCCATCGCGCCCAGCACCCCGCCGCGCTCGGAAATCGCCTCGAATTCCTTGAGCACCGCTTCCTCGACCAGATCGGTCAGCTCCTCGATGATGAAGCTGCCCTGGTTCGGGTTCTCGTTCTTGCCCAGGCCCCATTCGCGGTTGATGATGAGCTGGATCGCCATCGCGCGGCGCACGCTCTCCTCGGTCGGCGTGGTGATCGCTTCGTCGTAGGCGTTGGTGTGCAGCGAGTTGGTGTTGTCGTAGGTCGAGATCAGCGCCTGCAACGTAGTGCGGATGTCGTTGAACGCGATTTCCTGCGCGTGCAGGCTGCGGCCGCTCGTCTGCGAGTGGAACTTGAGTTTCTGCGAACGCTCATTGGCGCCGTAGCGCTCGCGCATCGCCACCGCCCAGATGCGCCGCGCGACTCTGCCGATCACCGCGTACTCGGGGTCCATGCCGTAGCTGAAGAAGAATGACAGGTTCGGCGCGAACTCGTCGATGTGCATGCCGCGCGCGAGATACGCCTCGACGAAGGTGAAGCCGTTCGATAGCGTGAAGGCGAGCTGGCTTATCGGATTCGCCCCGGCTTCCGCGATGTGATAGCCCGAGATCGACACCGAATAGAAATTCTTGATCTTGTGCTGGACGAAGTACTGCTGGATGTCGCCCATCACCTTGAGACTGAACTCGGTGGAAAAGATGCAGGTGTTTTGGCCCTGGTCTTCCTTCAGGATGTCCGCCTGCACCGTGCCGCGCACGGTCGAGAGCGTCCACGCCTTGATCTTCTGCGCTTCGTCGTCGGTGGGTTCGCGGTTGTTGTCGGCGCGAAACTTCTCGAGTTGCTGATCGATCGCGGTGTTCATGAACATCGCCAGGATCGTCGGCGCCGGGCCGTTGATGGTCATCGACACCGAGTTGTTCGGCGCGGTGAGGTCGAAGCCCGAGTAGAGCACCTTCATATCGTCGAGCGTGGCGATCGACACACCCGAATTGCCGACCTTGCCGTAAATGTCCGGACGCAGATCCGGGTCGTTGCCGTAGAGCGTGACCGAGTCGAACGCCGTCGACAGCCGCTTGGCCGGCATGCCGTCGGCCAGCATGTGGAAGCGCTTGTTGGTGCGGAAGGCGTCGCCTTCGCCGGCGAACATACGCGTGGGATCTTCGTTCTCTCGCTTGAACGCGAACACGCCGGCGGTAAACGGAAAGCTGCCGGGGACGTTCTCGGTGAGCTGCCAGCGCAGGATCTCGCCGTCGTCTTCGTATTTCGGCAACGCGACCTTGGGGACGTGCGTTCCCGAGAGGGAGACCGTCGTCAGCGCCGAGCGAATTTCCTTGCCGCGAATCTTCACGACGTACTCGTCGCCGGTGTAGGCGGCCTTGGTCTTGGGCCACATGGCGAGGAGCTTGTGGGCACGGGGATCGAGGGCGGCGTCGCGTTGGGTTATGAGAGCGTCGAGCTCCACAAATTCGTTATCCCGGCGAAGGCCGGGATCCAACTTCTTGACTGCCGTATCGGAATCAATTTGGGCCCCGGCCTGCGCCGGGGCGACGATATTGGTTGTCGTCTCGCTGCGATTCGGACCAACGTCATTGGGTCCCCGCTTTCGCGGGGACGACGGAGCAGCAGATTCGCCCGCTTCGGAGATCGGTGCCGCAAGCATCGCCTTCGTCGCCGTCAGTTGCTGCCGCTCGCGCGCGATCTTCGCCTGCTCCTTGGACCACCCGTGGTACCCGCGCACGGTTTCCGCGATCTCGGCCAGGTAGCGCACGCGTGCCGGCGGCACGACCGCGTTTTGGCCGGTTGAGAACTTCGTCGCGACCGTCGGCAGCTTGCCACGGTGCTGGCCGGATGAATCCGGCCCTACAGGGAGCTTGAACCCTTCCTGCGTCAGCCGCGAGGTCAGCGCCTGGTAGAGCGCGGTCACGCCGTCGTCGTTGAAGCGCGCCGCGATCGTGCCGTAGACAGGCATCTCGTCGGGAGTCGTCGAAAAGAGCTCGCGATTGCGCTGATACTGCTTG
>DASXQW010000352.1:0-1606 GCA_036506975.1 Casimicrobiaceae bacterium
GGTCCGCATGGGCGAATTGCGCGACGATGCAACGCTCGCGGCGCGTCGCATCGCGTCGTTCACGAGCAGTCTCTACGCTGCGCCGTCGTACGTTGCGCGCCGCGGCGTTCCGGCCGAGCCCGAAGCGCTCATGGAGCACGACGCTCTGCGACTCCTCGCGCGCACGGGCGATCCGCACGTGTGGACGCTCGTCCGGGGCGAGGCGCGCTGGGAAGGCATTCCACCGGGCCGCGCGACGGCCAATTCACCGGAGCTGCTGATGCGCATGGCGCTGGCAGGCGCTGGCATCGCGATCATCCACGATCCATTCGCCGTGCCTTACCTGGAGCGCGGCGAACTGGTCCACGTTCTGCCCGACTGGAGCACGCCCCCGGTGATCGCTTCGGCCGTCTTTCCGGGCCGCCGACTCATGCCCGCGCACACCCGCGCGTTCGTCGATGCGCTGGTCGCCAAGTTCGCGGCCAAGGAATGTCAGGCGTTGGAGCAGAAGACGAAACAGATCAAGGCAAGCTCGCGAGAGAAGTCGCAGGCGTCGAGCCCAGCAGTATAGGTTGGCCGACTTCCGAAGCGCGCCCGAGGGGCTCGTCATGACCTGACGAGATTTTGCTAACCGGCCCGAGAGATCTCTCTCCCCCAGCCGGGGACGACGCGATCTCGTCCGGCGCTGCCACGGCCCGGGCGTTTCCTGCGACTTCGTTACTTGGCGATGCGGAAGAAAGCCGCAGCACGATCTGCGAGCGTCTCCTTGTTGTCGCTCGAGGCTGCCGGCGTCGTGTTCGACGCGTCCGTGTGCCACGCGGGCCCTTCCGACGACATCGCCTGCAACTCGCGCTCGGTCAAGCCGTTCGGATGAGTCTGCCTGAACGTGGGATCCGAGGCGACGTTCGTCAAGACGGGGGCTGGTTTCCAAGCTGTTCCCCAGGACGAATTCGACTGGTACCAGTACTCGGGTTCACCGCTCGGATTGCTCTGCCGCCACGCTGAAGGCGACTTGTCGATCGGCAAGCTGTTGAAGTAGGCGTACGAGTCGCCGCCGATTCGGCTGATGCTGCTGTCGTCGGAGCTGGCGATACCCGTCAAGCTCGCGGCAAACGCCACGGCCGAAACGATCTTCGTCATCGATGCTTCGAGTATCGAGACGGCAACATCTATCGCGAACGACCGATGCGCAGCCTGGTCACCTTCAACAGCACCGACTCGTATCGCGCGGGATGCCTCGCCGCGCTGGACATCATTCAGTCGCCGCGAATGGGTCTGCTTCCGAGCGTCACCGCCGGCGAGTTGGTTGAGATTCTTCCGCAGCACACGTGCCAGCCGCTGCTGGTCTCGCTCGTACACGCTCACGGTCGAAACGTGCCGCGCCACGTGCGGGTCGTGATGAGCTGGATCGGCGAGGTGCTGAAGGGACAGCTCAACCAGACCTAGCAATCTCGCGCGATCAACAGCTGAATCCGTTCGTCGTCGGCCGAGGCGGTGGCATGTCGCTGGGTGGCCCAGTGCCACCAGCGACGGCGCGGCGCCGTCTTGACTCTCAGTTGCCGGCTATTTCGCGCTTCAACGCTTCTCGGTCGATGACCTCGACGCCGCCGTAGCCGATGCGGATCCA
>DASXQW010000353.1:0-1769 GCA_036506975.1 Casimicrobiaceae bacterium
GCGGCAGGTTTCGCGTCCGGCCCCGCGTCGGGTCCGAACGTGGGATTGGCCGGCGTCGACGTCGGCTTTGGTGGCCGCGGCGCGCGGCCCTGCATGACGTCCTCGATCTGGTCGGTGTCGAGGGTCTCCCATTCGAGGAGCGCCTGCGCCATCGCCTCGACCTTGGCGCGATTGTCCTCGATCAACTTGCGCGCCAGCGTGTATTGCTCGTCGATGATGCGCTTGATCTCCTGGTCGACCTTCTGCATGGTCGCCTCGGAGACGTTCTTCTGCGTGGTGATCGAGCGGCCGAGGAAGACCTCGCCCTCGTTTTCCGCGTAGACCATCGGCCCCATCGTGTCGGACATGCCGTAGCGCGTGACCATGTCGCGGGCCATCGCGGTGGCGCGCTCGAAGTCGTTGCCGGCACCGGTGGTCATCTGGTGCATGAAGATCTCCTCGGCAATGCGACCGCCGAAGAGCACTGCGATCCGCTGCAGCAGATAGTCGCGATCGTACGAATAGCGATCCTGCTCCGGGAGCTGCATGGTCACGCCGAGCGCACGCCCCCGCGGAATGATCGTGACCTTGTGCACCGGATCGGACTTGGGCAGGAGCTTCGCCACCACGGTATGGCCGGACTCGTGGTACGCCGTGTTTTTCTTTTCCTCTTCGGACATGACCATCGATTTGCGCTCGGCGCCCATCATGATCTTGTCCTTGGCCATCTCGAAGTCGTCCATGTCGACCAGGCGCTTGCTTTTGCGCGCAGCGAAGAGCGCCGCCTCGTTAACGAGGTTGGCGAGATCGGCGCCGGAGAAGCCCGGCGTACCCCGCGCAATGAGCTCGGCTTTGACGTCGGCGGCGAGCGGGACCTTACGCATGTGCACCAGCAGGATCTGCTCGCGGCCGCGGATGTCGGGTAGAGGCACGACGACCTGGCGATCGAAGCGGCCCGGGCGCATCAGCGCCGGGTCCAGCACGTCGGGGCGGTTGGTCGCGGCGATGACGATGACGCCCGAGTTGCCCTCGAAGCCGTCCATCTCGACGAGCAACTGATTGAGGGTCTGCTCGCGCTCGTCGTTGCCGCCGCCCAGACCCGCGCCGCGCTGGCGGCCCACCGCGTCGATTTCGTCGATGAAGACGATGCACGGCGCGTTCTTCTTCGCCTGCTCGAACATGTCGCGCACGCGCGCCGCGCCCACGCCGACGAACATTTCGACGAAGTCCGAACCGGAAATCGAGAAGAACGGAACCTTGGCTTCGCCCGCAATGGCTTTGGCGAGCAGCGTCTAGCCGGTGCCGGGGGAACCCACCATCAACACGCCGCGCGGGATGCGGCCGCCCAATTTCTGGAACTTGGACGGGTCGCGCAGAAACTCGACCAGTTCGGCGACTTCCTCCTTCGCCTCGTCGCAGCCTGCGACGTCGGCGAACGTGATCGTGTTGTTCGCCTCGTCCAGCATCCGCGCCTTGCTCTTGCCGAACGAAAACGCGCCACCGCGGCCGCCGCCTTGCATCTGGCGCATGAAAAAGATCCACACGCCGATCAGCAACAGCATCGGGAACCAGGAAATGAAGACCTGCGACAGGAACGACTGCTCTTCCTCCTGCTTGCTGTCGACCTTGACGCCGTATTTGAGGAGATCGCCGACCATCCAGATGTCGCCCGGACTGTACGTCGTGAATTTCTTCTTCTCGGTCGACGTCCACGTGATCTTGCGGCCTTCGACCGTAGCCGACTCGACCTTGCCGCTCTTGGCCGAGTCCATGAATTCGGAATAGGAAAC
>DASXQW010000354.1:0-32358 GCA_036506975.1 Casimicrobiaceae bacterium
GGCTCCTATGCGCGCTCGACCGTCGGCGGTGCGACTCGCACCGCGCCCCAGCGCGGGCCCAGCGAGTGTGCGACACCGAGCTGATCGAGGATGCGCGCGACGATGAAATCGACGAGGTCGCCGATCGTGTCGGGCCGGCCGTAGAATCCCGGCGAGGGCGGGAGGATGACAGCGCCTGCACGCGCGAGCTTGAGGAGGTTTTCGAGGTGGATCGCCGACAGCGGCGTCTCGCGCGGCACGAGCACGAGCGGCCGCCGCTCCTTGAGCATCACATCGGCGGCGCGCTCGATCAAGTTGTCGGCAAGACCCGCCGCGAGCGCGCCCGCAGTGCCCATGCTGCAAGGGCAAATCGCCATCGCGTCAGCCGGGTTCGAACCCGAGGCGATGGGCGAGAGCCAATCCTCCCGTCCGAACACGGTCAACTGTCCTGCCTTCGCGTGGTAGCGCTCGGCGAAGAATGCCGCAGCCGCGTGAGGCTGCGTCGGCAGCATCAGCTCGAGCTCCTGCCGCGCGACCATTTGCGCGGCGGGCGAGTAGACGAGGTAGACGCGAGTCTCTGCCGCAAGCAGGCATTCGAGCAGCCTCAATCCGTACGGCAGACCCGACGCGCCGGTGAATGCGAGCGTGATCGTCCGCGAAATAGTCATACGCGCATTGTAGCCCGGGTTGACCCCGGACTTGATCCGGGGAACCCGGGACCCGAGTAAGAACGTACCGTCGTCCCGGGCATCGCGCGAAGCCTGTCCTGAGCGCAGTCGAAGGGCGCTCAGCCCGGGCTACGCAAGCTCCCGGTGGCGGGTCAGTACCTGATGCCGCCCCGTAAATGCCCGGGCGAGCCGTTCGGCCAGATAGACGGATCGATGCTGGCCGCCGGTGCAGCCGATCGCAACCGTGAGGTAGTTGCGATTGTCGCGCGCATAATCGGGCAACCAGTTCGCGATGAAACGGTGGATGTCCTGATACATCCGCTCTACCTCGGGGTAGTTCTGTAGATAGGCAACCACGGGCGAGTCGCGTCCCGAGAGCATGGCGAGCGCGGGTTCGTAATGCGGGTTGGGCAGGCAGCGCACGTCGAACACCAGGTCGGCGTCGAGCGGAACGCCGTGCTTGTAGCCGAAGGATTGGAACAGCAGCGTCAGCTTCGACGAATCGACGCTGGCGAAATCCTTGATCCAGGAGCGCAGCGCCGCGGCTGACAGATCGCTGGTATCGAAGCTGTAGGCCAGCGACCGCACGTCGGCGAATACCTTGCGCTCGAACTCGATCGCTTCGGTGAGCGTGCGCTCCTTTCCGGAGAACGGATGCCGACGCCGCGTCTCGGAGAAGCGCTTGACCAGCGTGTCGGTCTTGGCATCGAGATACAGGAAACGCACCTTCCAGCCTTCGGTGCGTGCCGCCTCGATCGCTGCGGGCAGACCTGCGAGCCCGGAGCCCGTCTTCGCGTCGAGCGCGACCGCGACATGGTCGATGCGGGCGTCCTTGAGGTGCGCAAGCAGGCTCGCAAGCTGCGCGAGCGGAAGATTCGAGACGGCGTAATAGCCGCTGTCCTCCAGCGCCGCGAGTGCGACGCTTTTGCCCGACCCGGAGAGGCCGCCGATCAGCAGAAGGTCCATCAGGAAATCACCGAGCCGCCGGGTTGAGAGGCGGAAAGCGTGACGAGCGAAGCCAAAGCGCGGCGCCCGCGCCCGAGGAACCGGAATGTACGTGAGAGGTACATGAGGATTCCGAGGGTGCGGGCAACAAAGCTATGGCGAGCGCAGTAGCTTTACGCCCTCAACCCCCGTCCTCCATGAGCTTCTGCTGGCGTTCTATGAATTCCTTGGTGCTGTCGATGCCGCGCTGATTGAGCACGAAGTTGCGCACCGCTGCCTCGACCAGTACGGCAAGATTGCGGCCCGCCGCCACCGGAATCGTCACCTTGCGGATCGGTACGCCGAGAATCTCCTGATAGGTCGCATCGACCTGCAGGCGATCGAGCTCCGAGAATTGCTCGTCGCTGTGATCTTCCAGATTGACCATCAGCTTGAGCAGCTTCCGCGGGCGCACCGCTGTCTCGCCGAAGATGGTGCGGATGTTGAGCACGCCGATGCCGCGCACCTCGAGGAATTCTTTCAGCACCGTGGGACAGCGCCCCTCGATCGTGTCCGGAGAAATGCGGTAGAGCTCGACGATGTCGTCGGCGACCAGTCCGTTGCCGCGCGAGATCAGCTCCAGCGCGAGCTCGCTCTTGCCGATCGCGGAAGCGCCGGTGATCAGCACACCTATTTCCAGCACGTCGAGGAACACGCCGTGCAGCGTTGTCGATTCCGCCAGCACCCGCGCGAGGTAGAGCCGGATTACGTCGACCACATGTGGCGAGGGTTGCGGCGAAGTCATCAGGGCGATGTGGTGCCGGTTGCACTCGTCAAGCAGATGTGCCGGGACGTCCTCGCCGTTGGCGACGATGATCGCGGCCAGCTCGGTCGTGAACAGCCTGCCGATCGATTTCGTCAACGCGTCTTCCGGCAAGCCGCGGAGGTACGCAGCCTCAGCGGCGCCGATGAGCTGCACGCGAAAGGGGTGAATGAAATTCATGTGGCCGACCTGGCCGATGGTCGGTTTGAGCGCGGCTTCGCCAATCAGGACGCGATTGCCGCCCTGCCGACCGGCGAGCCAGTTGAGCCCCAGTCGTTGCTGGTTCTCGGCGAACAGCTTCTCGATGCTGACCTGCCGCATCGCGTCGCCCTCGCTCACGACGCGCTCTCCCAGGTCGAGAAAAGGCGATGCAGGCTGCCTGGATCGTTCGCTACGGCGAGCCGGTCACGAAAAGAACGCTCGCTGAACATCTCTGCGAGCTCGGACAGGAGCTGCAGATGTTCTTCGGTCGCGTGCTCGGGAACGAGCAGGACGAAGACCTGTCCGACCGGCTTGCCATCGGGCGCGTCGAACGGAATCGGCTGCCGCGGCCGCACGAATGCGCCTAGCGCGTGCGTGAGGCCTTTGATGCGTCCATGGGGAATTGCGATACCCTGGCCGAGGCCAGTCGAGCCGAGCTTTTCTCGCGCGAACAGGCTGTCGAACACGACCGAGCGCGCGATCTGTGCGTGGTCTTCGAAAAGCTGGCCGACCTGCTCGAAAAGCCGCTTCTTGCTCGTGGCCTCGAGGTCGAGCAGGATGTTCGCTTCGGGAAGCAGTTGCGCGATCTGGTTCACGCGATAGGCGGGCGCTGACTAAAGCCCGCCGGCAAGATGGCGCAGGATTATACGCTACTTGCCAGGCTTCCTGCGGCGCGCAACGGACGCCGCGGCGCGCTTGACCGGTACGGCAGCGTGACGCTGACCGTTGCGCTTCTCTTTGAGCTTGAGCACCTGGCGATCGAGCTTGTCCGCAAGCGCGTCGATCGCCGCGTACATGTCGGGCTCGACGCATTCGGCGTGGATGTCCTTGCCGCGTACGTGGAGATTGGCCGTCACCTGCTGCCTGAGCTTGTCGACCGAGAGCACGACGTTGACGTCGATGACGTGGTCGAAGTGACGTGTCAGCCGCTCGAGCTTGTTCGTCACGTAGGCGCGAATCGCCGGCGTGATGTCGAGGTGATGGCCGCTCAGGTTCAGATTCATCCGGGCCTCCTTTGCGTTGCTCGAAGGGCAGCGCGCGCGCCGCGGATCACACCGCCTTGCGCACGTTGACGGGAGGAATCTGCAGCGCCTCCCGGTATTTGGCGATCGTCCGCCGCGCGACGAGGATGCCCTGATCGCCGAGGAGGTCGGCGATCCGGCTGTCGGTCAGCGGCGTTTTGGGATCCTCGGCGCCGATCAACTGCTTGATCAGCGCCCGGATGGCGGTCGCGGAAGCCGCGCCGCCGGTATCGGTTGCGACGTGACTGCCGAAGAAATACTTGAGCTCATAGGTGCCGCGCGACGTAAGCATGTATTTCTGCGTCGTCACGCGCGAGATCGTCGACTCGTGCAAGCCGAGGATTTCGGCGATCTCGCGCAGCACCATCGGTCGCATCGCCACTTCGCCGTGCTCGAAGAAATGGCGTTGACGGTCGACGATCGCCTGCGATACGCGCAGGATTGTCTCGAACCTCTGCTGAACATTGCGGATCAGCCATTTTGCTTCCTGCAACTGCGCGGCGAGCTGCTGGTTCGAAGCCTCACGATTGCGGGTGAGGATGTCGGCGTAGATGCGGTTCAGCCGCAGCTTGGGCATCGCCGCTTCGTTGAGCGCCGCCATCCACCGTCCCCGGAGCTTTCGTACGACCACGTCCGGGATCACGTAGTTCGCCTCGGTCTTGGAAAAACCGGCGCCGGGGCGCGGATTGAGGCTTGTGATCAGGGTGCGCACGCAGCGCAGGCAGGCGTCGTCGGCGTGCAGCAGGCGCTTCAACTTGCCGAAATCGCGGGCTGCCAGGAGCGGGAGATGGTGCTGCACCAGCTTCAGCGCTTCGCCGCGGAAAGGCGTCGACTCGGGCAGCGCTTTGAGCTGCAGCGACAGGCATTCGGCGGCGTCACGGGCGCCGACGCCGGCGGGCTCCATGCACTGCAGGTGCTTGAGCGCGATCGACAGCTCGTCTGCGTCGATCTCGATTTCCTCCGAAAAGAACTCGAGCAGCTCCTCGAGTGAGGTCTTCAGGTAACCGTCCTCGTCGAGCGCATCGATCAGCGCCGCAACGATCTGGCGATCGCGCAGCGGAAGATTGAGCAACGCGAGCTGGGCATTGAGGTGATCGCGCAGCGAGTTCGTCGCCACTTGCTGGGGCAGGAAGGTCTCGTCGTCATCGTCGCTGCCGCGCGTGGACGAACCCCAATCGCCGTCGCCGGCGCTGATGAGCAGGTCCGCAGCTTCCGGCGCGGAGTCGTCGGCGCGATCGGCCGGCTTGTCGGCCGATGGCGTGGAGACCATCGTCGCAAATTCCCGTGGCGGGCCGGCGGACTCCTCGTCCTCGGCTTTTTCCAGCAACGGGTTTTCCTGCAAGAGACGCTCGACCTCGGCATTGAGCTCGAGCGTGGAGAGCTGCAGCAGGCGGATCGACTGCTGCAGTTGCGGGGTCAGCGTGAGATGCTGACTAAGCTTGAGTTGTAAGGTCGGCTTCATGGCCGAGGGGCCGGTCAGAGTCGGAAGTGCTCCCCAAGGTAGACCTTCCGGACGCTTTCATTATAAACAATTTCGTCCGGGGTTCCCGAGGCCAGTACCCGGCCCTCGCTGATGATGTAGGCGCGGTCGCAAATGCCCAGCGTCTCGCGCACGTTGTGATCGGTGATCATGACCCCGATATCCCGCTCCTTGAGGAAGCCGATGATCTTCTGGATGTCGAGCACGGCGATCGGGTCGATGCCGGCAAAGGGTTCGTCGAGCAGGATGAAACGCGGCCGCGTGGCGAGCGCGCGTGCGATCTCGACCCGGCGGCGCTCCCCGCCCGAAAGGCTGAGCGCGGGGGCCTCGCGCAGGTGCGAGATCGACAGGTCCTCGAGCAACGCATCGAGGCGATTGGCGATCTCGTCGGTGTCGATGCCTTGCAGCTCGAGAATCGCCTGCACGTTTTCGCCCACCGTGAGCTTGCGGAAAATCGACGCCTCCTGCGGCAGATACGACAGTCCCAGGCGGGCGCGGGCGTGAATCGGCATGCGCGTCAGATCGTCGCCATCGAGCTCGATCGTGCCGCCGTCTGCCGCGACCAGGCCGACGATCATATAGAAGCACGTCGTCTTGCCGGCACCGTTCGGGCCGAGGAGCCCGATGACCTCGCCGCTGGCCACCGCGAGCGACACGTCGTGGACGACAATGCGGGACTTGTAGCGCTTGTTCAGCGCGGCGACCGACAACGTGCTCATCGTGCCGCGCGTCGTACGGCAATCACTTCGCCGGTTCCGTGGAGAGCGCACCGTCGGGCTTCAGCGGCGCCGGCGGATTGGGCTTTGCCGGCGCCGTGGGCGCCTTGCCGTTCTTTCCCGCCTTGTCATCCTTGGGCTGCGGCTGAAACACGCCCCGCACGCGCGCTCCCAGCGGCTGCTCGCCGGCAGCGGCGGGCCGGGTATCCGGACGGCCTTCCGCCTTGAAGAACTCGGTCTCGGCGTTATACGAAATATAGTTGCTGCGTATTTCGTCGGTGCCCTTGCGCAGCAGCGCCCGATCGAACAGCTCGAGGAAACGTTTCTGGCCATCGTATTCGGCGCGCTGCGCTACGCCTTCGTAGTACTCGTCGACGCTGTCCCGTTTCTCGCGGAACGTGATCGGGTTGCCGTACGCGGTTGCCGATACCGAGTTGTCGGGGTTCTGGTGAAAGACGATCTTGTCGGCATGGATCGTCAGCGTGCCCTGGGTCAAGATCACGTTCCCCAGCAGCGTTCCTATCTTGGTCTGGTAGTTCACATCGCCGGAGTCGGCCTGATAGTTGATCGGTTTGTCGCGATCTGCTTTTTCCGCCCGCGCACACGGCGGCTGCAGCACGAGGACCCCGACGACCAGAACGACGGACGCGACGGCCGGGACGGCGCGGAAAAACGGATGGGTCATCGGGAGCTGTTCTGCGGCTGCAATTGTCCGCTTAGGCGCGATTTGAACTTGACCGTCTTGGTCCTGTTGTCGAGCTCCAACCCGGTCGCGTGGATTATCCCACGGGGGTCGGTGATCGTTACCGGGCGATCGGTGACGATGCGATCCTCCTTGGGAATCACGTGCAGGAAATCGCTGGTCACGGTGATCGGTCCGTCCGGCTTGCCGGCCGGCGCACCCGCGGCGGCCTCGCGCACGGCCCTAACGTTGCCTTCGAAGTACGCATGCTCGCGATCACCCGTTACCGTTGCCCGATTCGCAGTGACCTCGAGGCGAGGCTTGCCCGGATCGGTGAATATGATCTGCGGCGCGTCGAATGCGGTCGTATCGTCATCCGGATAGTGCTGCGCGCGCGTGGCGACGAGCGCCTGCCGGACAAGACCGTCCTTGTCGAGGTTCACGGCCTTGAAGTTCTCTACGAACACGTCGGGATCATGCCGACCTGACCCGTCGAATGTCGGACCCGCGATACGCACCTGCGCATTGAGCCAGTAGGTCAGGGCGGCGAGTGCGCCGAGCAGCAACACCGGCGACCAGGTGACGAATCGATCGAGCCAGGCCTGCGCACGCGATCTCACAATCGCCTCAGCTTCGGTTTGGCCGCGAGCGCGTCTTCGTCGGCGTAAGCGCGCAGCAGCGCATCGAGCTTGCCTTGCGCGGCGAGGATCAGCTCGGAGAGCTCGCGCACGGCGCCGGAGCCACCTTCGGCGCGCGTCACATAATGCACGCGCCGCTGCAGTGACTCCGGGGCGTGCGGTACCGTTGCGGCCAAGCCGCAGCGCACGAGCACCGCCAGGTCAGGGAGATCGTCGCCGATGTGCGCGCACTCTTCCGGCTCGAGAGCGAGCTCTGCGCGCAGCAGCTCCCAGGCATCGAGCTTGTTTTCCATGCCCTGGACGACGCGGGAGATGCCGAGCATCGCCGCGCGCTTCGCCACCGCGGGTGCGCTGCTGCCGGTGATCCAGGCGACGACGATGCCAGAGCGCTCGAGCCACTTCATGCCCAGGCCGTCCAGGCACGAGTAGGCCTTGAGCTCGCTGCCGTCTTCGGCGACATAGATGCGGCCGTCGGTCAACACGCCGTCGACGTCGCAGGATAGGAGCCGGACGCGGCGTGCTCGCGCGAGGAGATCTGCCGCTGACATCACGCTACACGACCCGGGCGCGGAACAGATCGTGCAAATGCAATGCACCGACCAGCCGCTGCTCGGCGTCGACGACCAGGAGCTGCGTCACCTTGGGCGCGGTTTCCATCAGCTCGACGCAATCGATGGCGAGCCGATCGGGGCCGATAGTGCGCGGCTGACGAGTCATCAGGCCGGCGACGCGCTCCGCGCCGAAATCGCGCACGTGCGCGAGACAGCGGCGCAGATCGCCGTCGGTAAAGATGCCTGCGACGCGATTATCCGCATCGATCACCGCGGTCATGCCCATTCCCTTGCCGCTCATTTCGACGACCGCGTCGGCCAGCGTGGCCGCGAGCGGCACCGCCGGAACATCGGCGCCGCTGCGCATGACGTCGCGCACCTGCGTCAGCAGCCGCCGGCCGAGCGACCCGCCGGGGTGCGCGCGCGCGAAATCCTCCACCGAAAATCCGCGCGCATCGAGCAGCGTCAGCGCCAGCGCGTCACCCAGCGCGAGCGCCGCGGTCGTGCTCGCGGTCGGCGCAAGGCCGAGCGGGCAGGCTTCGGCGTCGACGCTGGCATCGAGATGCACGTCGGCGGCCTGCGCGAGCGACGATTGCTCGTTGCCGGTCAGCGCGATCAAGCGCGCGCCCTGACGCTTGAGATGCGGCAGCAGCGAGACGAGTTCGTCAGTCTCGCCGGAATTCGATAGCAGCAAGACGACGTCGTCGGCGGTGATCATGCCAAGGTCGCCATGGCTCGCCTCTGCAGCATGCACGAAGAACGCCGGCGTGCCGGTCGACGCCAGCGTCGCCGCGATCTTGCGCGCAATGTGCCCGGATTTGCCGATACCCGTCACGACGACGCGGCCGCGGCAGTCGAACAGGGTCCGCGCGGCGGCGAGAAACGGTGCGCCAAGGCGCTCGGAAAGCGCGGAGATCGCCGCGGCCTCGGTGGCGAGCACGTCGCGGCCGAGCAAAAGCGCGCGCTTCGGCTCGACGCCGCGCGCCGTGGGCGGAGCAACGGCGATCGTTGCGGACATGCGGGAAAGTATACCGGAACACCCGCAAAGGTCCCCTTTCGCCGTGCTAAATTGAGTCCATGTCGCACACGCTGCAATTGATCCTGCTCCTCCTCGCCGCGGCGGTGGTTGTGATCGTCGTCTGCCGGCTGGTGCGGCTGCCGCCGATCCTGGGCTACGTCGTGATCGGCATCGCGGTCGGGCCGCATGCGCTGGGCTGGGTGCCGGACAACGACGACGTGCGCCACCTGGCCGAATTCGGCATCGTCTTCCTGATGTTTTCCATCGGGCTGGAGTTCAGCCTGCCGCAGTTGAACGCGATGCGCCGCGCCGTGTTCGGTCTCGGATTGGCGCAGGTCGCGATTACCACGGTCATGGCGATGGTCGGGCTGCATTTGCTCGGCTTTGACTGGCTGCAGGGATTCACGCTGGGCGGTGCGCTGGCGATGAGCTCGACTGCGATCGTTTCCAAGATGCTCACCGAACGCATGGAGCTCAATACCGCGCACGGCCGCGACGTCATGGGGATTCTGCTCTTTCAGGATCTCGCGGTGGTTGCGTTCCTGATCGCCGTGCCGACGCTCGCCGTCGGTGGCGCCGACCTGTGGCGTTCGCTGGGAATCGCGGCGGGCAAGGCTGCGGTCGCGCTGGCGGTCATCCTCGTTTTCGGCCAGAGGCCGATGCGCGCCTGGTTCCACATCATTGCGCGAGCCCGCTCGTCGGAGCTGTTCATGCTGAACGTGCTGCTGGTGACGCTCGGCCTTGCGGCGCTCACGGAGCTCGCGGGACTATCGTTCGCGCTCGGCGCCTTTCTCGCCGGGATGCTCATCGCGGAGACCGAATACCGCTATCAGGTCGAGGAAGACATCAAGCCGTTTCGCGACGTCCTGCTCGGTCTGTTCTTCGTCACCGTTGGCATGTACCTAGACTTGAGGGTCGTCGCTGCGAGCCTCGGCTGGGTCGTGCTCCTGCTCGTCGGCCCGGTGCTCTCCAAGCTGATCCTGATCGTCGTTCTCGCGCGATTCTTCGGCGCGCCCATGGGGGCGGCCTTGCGAACGGGCTTTTATCTCGCGCAGGCGGGCGAGTTCGCGATCGTGCTGCTCGCGCTTGCAAGCGATCTCGCCGTCGTCGGACCGACTATCGCGCAGGCCGTGCTCGCCGCCATGGTGCTGTCGATGCTGACTGCGCCGCTCTTGATCCAAGTCGCCGCACCCTTGGCGCGAAGGCTGACGGCAGACGACTGGCTGGCGCGCGCCGCGCAGGTGACACAGATCGCCGCCCGCACGATGGCCCGGCAGGAACACGTGATCATCTGCGGCTTCGGCCGCAGCGGCCAGAACCTCGCGCGGCTGCTCGAGAAAGAGGAGATTTCGTGCATCGCGCTCGACGCCGATCCCGAGCGTGTGCGCGAAGCCGCTGCCGACGGCAGTAGCGTCGTCTACGGCGATGCAGGGCGGCGCGAAGCGCTGATCGCCGCCGGGCTGCCCAAGGCGCGCGCCGTGGTGGTAACGTTCGCGGACACGGCGACCGCGCTCAAGATCCTTCATCACGTGCAGCAGCTGCGGCCCGAGCTGCCGGTGATCGTGCGCACCGTCGACGACAGCGAGCTCGACCGCCTGATCAAGGCGGGCGCAACCGAGGTCGTCCCGGAAGTGCTCGAGGGCAGCCTGATGCTTGCATCGCACTCGCTGCTGCTTGTGGGCGTGCCGCTCAATCGCGTGCTGGCGCGGATCCGCGAGATTCGCGAAGAGCGTTACAGCCTGTTCCGCGGCTTTTTCCACGGCGCGACCGACGCAGCCGACGCCGCCGACAACCTGCAGTCGCGATTGCATTCGGTGCTGCTGACCGATCGCTCCGCGGCGGTCGGCCGCACGCTGGGCGAGCTCGATTTCAAAGATCTCGTCGAAGTCACCGGCGTGCGTCCCCACGGGATGCGCACGACGGTTCCGGCGCCCGATTATCGCCTCGCGGCCGGCGATGTCGTCGTGCTACTGGGCCGGCCCGCGAATCTGACTGTTGCCGAGCGACGCCTGTTGCGAGGTTAGGTTCCTTTACATCGCGCATTCCAGCCCGCGTCATTGTCGCGGTGCAGTCAACCCGCTACAATCAGCGTCCCGATTTGTGCGTAGCCCCAGAGGCTCTTGGTGTCCATCCCCGCGAAGCCTTCATCGTCTCGAGTCGCCGAAGCGATCGCTGCCTGCCGCGTCGATCCGGCCGCGGCTGCGGTCGAGCTCACCGACGTTTCGTTTGCCTACGACCTGCGGCCCATTCTCAAGGGGATCACCATGACGATTCCGCGCGGCAAGATCGTCGCCATCATGGGCGCGAGCGGATCGGGCAAGACGACGATCCTGCGTCTGATCGGCGGCCAATTGCGGCCGAAGTCGGGCGGGGTGTGCGTCGGCGGGCTGTCGGTGCCCGACCTGGAGCCCGAGGCGCTCTACGCGCTTCGCCGCAAGTTCGGCATGTTGTTCCAGTTCGGTGCGCTGTTCACCGACATGTCGGTGTTCGAGAACATCGCCTTTCCGATGCGCGAGCACACGGAGCTTCCCGAGGAGCTGATTCGCGATCTGGTGCTCATGAAGCTGCAGGCGGTGGGGCTTCGCGGCGCGGCGAACTTGATGCCGGCGGAGCTTTCCGGCGGCATGGCCCGCCGGGTCGCGTTGGCGCGGGCGATCGCGCTCGATCCGATGCTGGTGATGTACGACGAGCCCTTTGCCGGCCTTGATCCGATTTCACTCGGTGTCGTCGGCCAGCTCATCCGGCGGCTGAACGACGTGCTCTCCATCACGTCGGTGGTCGTGACGCATGACGTCTACGAATCGCTGAAGATCGTCGATTACCTCTACTTCGTCTCGGAGGGTCGCATCGTCGCGTCCGGTACGCCGGAGCAGGTGCACGCATCGGACGATCCTTTCGTCCGGCAGTTCATCGATGGCGCGGCCGATGGGCCGGTTCCGTTCCATTATCCGGCCCCGGCTTATCGCGAGGAACTGTTCGCCGATGTCGGCTGAGCTCACGGCCGGGATCGCGCAGTGGCTGCGCCGCATCGGCGGCGCGGTGACGGGCGCCGCAAGCAAGCTCGGCTTCGTCAGCCGCTTCCTGCTCGCGGTGCTCCTGCATTCTCCGGGCGCGTTCCGGCGCATACATCTGACGCTGCGCGAGATCTACTTCGCGGGTGTGCTGTCGCTGGTAATCATCCTCATGTCGGGGCTGTTCGTGGGAATGGTGCTGTCGCTGCAGGGATACGAGACGCTCAAGCGTTATGGGGCCGATGAACAGCTCGGAATCCTGGTCGCGCTGTCGCTGGTGCGCGAGCTCGGGCCGGTGATGTCGGGGCTGTTGTTCGCCAGCCGCGCCGGATCGGCGATCACCGCCGAGATCGGGCTCATGAAGACGACGGAGCAACTCGCGGCGATGGAGATGATGGCGGTCGATCCGCTCGCGCGGGTCGTCGCGCCGCGGTTCTGGGGCGGCGTGATCTCTATGCCGCTTCTGGCGGCGCTTTTTTCCGCGTTCGGCATCTTCGGCGGCTATCTGGTCGGGGTGCGGTTGATCGGCATCGACGCCGGCGTATTCTGGGGCCAGATGAAGGCGGGCGTCGATTTCTGGCCCGATATCACCAACGGCATCATCAAGAGCTTCGTCTTCGGTATCGCGGTATCGCTGATCGCGGTGTTCGAAGGCTATGACGCGAAACCGACCGCGGAGGGCGTGTCGAGCGCCACCACACGCACGGTCGTCATGTCGTCGCTCGCGATTCTCGCGCTCGATTTCGTGATGACGGTCTTCATGTTCAGGGGAGCGAGAGTCGTATGAACCGTTCCGCGATCGACCTCTGGGTCGGCATCTTCGTCGCGATAGGCTTTGGGGCGATACTCTTCCTGGCGCTCAAGGTGGGCAACCTGCTGACGCTGGACCAGACGCCCGGCTACCACCTCGACGCGAGCTTCGACAACATCGGCGGCCTGAAGCTGCGCGCGCCGGTGAAAGCGGCGGGCGTGGTCGTCGGGCGCGTCGAGAAAGTCCGGCTCGACAACAAGAACTATGACGCTGTGGTGACGCTGCGCATCGAGCGCCAGTACGAGTTCAGCAAGGACACGATCGCCGCGATCAACACCTCCGGCCTCCTGGGCGAGGTATACATCAGCCTCGACGCCGGCGGCGATCCCGCGATGCTGCAGGACGGCGATCGCATCCGCAAGACGCAGTCCGCGGTCGTCATCGAAAAGCTGATCAGCCAGTTCCTGTTCGATAAGGCATCGAGTGGCGCCCGGGGAGAATCTGCGGCGCCCGTCAAGACGGTCGAGAAACCTGCAGGGGAGACCAAGAAATGAATCGCCCGGATTTGCTGCTCCGCCGCACCGCGTTGTTCCTCGCCGGCGCCGGTGCATTGCTCGCGGGCTGCGCCGCGGCACCGTCGCGCGACGATCCGTTCGAGCCGTGGAATCGCGCAATGTACGAGGTGCATCAGGTGGTCGACGGCAACGTCGTCAAGCCGATCGCCGAAGCGTACGTAAAGACGATGCCCGAGCCGATCCGCACCGGCGTGTCGAATTTCTTCGGCAATATCGACGATTTGTTCACCGGCATCAACAACGTGCTGGAAGGCCGGGGCAATCAGGCCGGAGACGACTTCGGCCGCGTGCTGCTCAACTCGACGTTCGGGTTCGGCGGCGTCCTCGATCTGGCATCGATGGTGGGCATCAACAAGGACAAGAAGGATTTCGGGATCACGTTCGGCAAATGGGGCGCGCCGCAAGGCCCGTACTTTTTCGTGCCGCTGTTCGGGCCGACGACGGTGCGCGACGGGACCGGCACAGTGGTGCGGTTTTTCTTGAGCCCCCTCGGATACATTCCGGACGTCGCGGTACGCAATACGATCTACGGCGTAGGCTATGTCGACGGCCGCGCGCAGGCCTTGAGCGCCGAATCGGTGCTCGACACCGCCGCGCTGGATCGTTACCGCTACCTGCGCAACGCGTACTTGAAGAACCGGCGCTACCAGGTCTATGAAGGCAAGCCGCCGCCCGACGAGGACGAGGAAGCGCCCGCACCAGGCGCAGCCACGAATCCCACCGCGCCGCCGCCAACAAAATGAGGACTGCCATGCTTCGCACCGTCGTTGTAACGCTGCTGTTGCTTCCGCTCGTGCTTGCCGCGTCCGCCGTGCATGCGCAGGAGGCCCCGGATGCCTTGGTGAAAAGGCTCGCGGAAGAGACGCTGACGACCATCCGCAGTGACAAAGATCTCCAGGCAGGCAATCCGGCCAAGGTCAAGCAACTTATCGAGTCGAAGCTCGTGCCGAATTTCGACACGGCCCGGATGACGGCGCTCGCGATGGGGCGCAACTGGCGCACCGCGACGCCCGAGCAGCAGAAGCAACTCACCGAGCAGTTCAAGACGCTGTTGATACGGACGTATTCGAACGCGCTGACCAACTATCGCGACAACACGATGAATTACAAGCCGCTGCGCATGAATGCCGGCGATACCGAGGTCATCGTACGCACCGAAGTGACGCGTCCCGGCCAGGCGCCGGTGCCGATCGACTACAGCATGGAGAAGACGCCGGAAGGATGGAAGGCGTATGACGTCGTCGTCGCGGGCGTGAGTCTGGTGACCAACTACCGCGACGAGTTCAACGACGTCGTGAAGAGCTCAAACGTCGATGGCCTGATCAAGACGCTGGCGGACAAGAACAAGGGACCCGTGCCCAAATGAGCGACGAACCCGAAGACGAATTGGCTTGCGAGGCGTGCGAGGGCGAGAATCCGCACTTCGCGGCGGGTGATCGCTGGATGCTCGGCGGTGCGCTCAACGTCGACACGGCCTCGAGCGTGCTCGAGGCGAGCCGCGCGGCCGGGCTGCCGGGGACCGGCATCGTTTCGCTCGCGAGCGTCGACAGCGTGGATTCCGCCGCTGTCGCCGTCCTGCTCGCGTGGCGGCGGCGCGCCGCAGCCGAAGGCAGGGAACTATCGTTCACCGACGTACCGGCGAGCCTTTCCGCGCTCGCCCTGTTGTACGGGGTCGAGGAGCTCATCAGTCGACCGGTCCGAACCGCGGCATGACCCCCGCGCGCCAAAAGACTGGCGTCGCAACCGTGTGGGACTTGTTCAAAGGTTCCCTAAGAGTTTCTTTAACGCATGACCCCCGCCGTCGAGATCGTCAACGTCGCGCGTCGCTTTGGCGCGGTCCAGGCGCTCGCGGGCATCGATCTCTCCGTCGAAGCGGGTGAGTTCTTCGGCCTGCTCGGTCCCAACGGCGCAGGCAAGACGACCCTGATATCCATCCTCGCCGGGCTGACGCGCGCCGACGCCGGAGCCGCGCGCGTGCTCGGCCACGATGTGGTCGAGGATTACCGCAACGCGCGGCGGCTGCTCGGCGTTGTACCGCAGGAGCTCGTCTTCGACCCGTTCTTCACCGTGCGCGAGACGCTCGAGATCCAATCAGGCTATTTCGGCCTTCGCGACAACGACGACTGGATCGACGAGATCCTGCACCATCTCGATCTCACGGCGAGGGCGAATGCCAATATGCGCGCTCTCTCCGGCGGCATGAAGCGACGCGTCCTGATCGGCCAGGCGCTGGTGCACAAGCCTCCGGTGATCGTGCTCGACGAGCCGACCGCCGGCGTCGACGTCGAGTTGCGGCAAAGCCTGTGGGCATTCATCCGCAAGCTCAATCGCGACGGCCATACGATTATTCTGACGACGCATTACCTCGAGGAAGCCGAGGCGCTGTGCGAACGGATCGCAATGCTCAAGGCGGGCAAGGTCGTCGCGCTCGACACCAAGCGCAACCTGCTGTCGACCTTCGCCGGGCTGACCGTAAGGCTCACCGCCGACATGCTGCCCGAGGCGTGGCATTCGCGCGTCGTGCGGGAGCAGGACGGCACACATCTGCTCTCGCTCGCGAGCTACGCCGAGCTCGAGGGGCTGCTTGCCGCTCTGCGCGAGGAAGGCGCCACCATCGCCGAGCTGTCGCTGCAGGAAGCCGACCTCGAGCAGGTGTTCCTGCGCATCATGGCGCGGCATCACTAGACGAAGACGCGAGTGATCCCGGCATTAGGCAGCGGCTGGCTCACGCTCCTGTACAAGGAGCTGCTGCGCTTCTGGAAGGTAAGCTTCCAGACGATTCTCGCGCCGGTGCTGACCGCGCTGCTGTACCTGCTGATCTTTTCGCACGTGCTCGAATCGCGGATCTCGGTGTTCGACGGCCGCGTCGCGTACACGGCATTCCTGATCCCCGGGCTGGTGATGATGTCGGTGCTGCAGAATTCCTTCGCCAACAGCTCGTCGTCGCTGATTCAGTCCAAGATCACGGGCAATCTAATCTTCGTGCTCCTGCCTCCGCTCTCCCCTTTGGACATGTTCGCCGCCTACGTTCTGGGCGCCATGATCCGCGGCATCGTCGTCGGCCTGGGTGTGTATCTGGTCACGGCTGTTTTCGCTCCCTTGTCGATGCCGCATCCGCTGTGGGCGCTCGCCTTTGCGCTGCTGGGAAGTGCGATCCTGGGCACGCTGGGTCTGATCGCTGGCATTACCGCCGACAAATTCGACCAGCTCGCGGCGTTCCAGAATTTCCTGATCATGCCGCTCACTTTCCTGTCCGGCGTGTTCTACTCGATCCACAGTCTGCCGCCGTTCTGGCAAGCGTTGTCGCATTTCAACCCGTTCTTCTATATGATCGACGGCTTTCGCTACGGCTTTTTCGGGCTGTCCGACATTGCGCCGGAGACGAGTCTCGTCGTCGTGGGGATTTTCTGCCTCGGCTTGACGGCGCTGACGTTGTTCCTGCTGCAACGCGGCTACAAGCTGCGGCATTGAAAGAACCGGCCGATAGGCTGCTCCCGCCCGGCATAACGGCTCTCGAAATCCTCGTGCACTACTTCACGCACGCTCCCGTTCCTCGCGTCTTGTCCTGCCCGCGCTCGCGACGGCTCTCGGCGAGCTTTCCTGGCTGCGCTCGGCGACCTTCGCTGACGTCGAAATCGAAATGACGACACCGGAATCCATCAAAAGCGCGATCGAAGCCGGCGTCGCCTGCGACCGGGTCGACGTCGTCGGCGACGGCCAGCACTTTCAGGCGCTGATCGTCAGCGAAGCTTTCGCGGGACTGTCCAAGGTGAGGCGCCATCAGCTCATCTACGGCGCGCTGGGTGAGCGCATGCGCGAGGAGATACACGCGCTTTCGATGACCACGCTGACGCCGGCGGAATGGGCGCAGCGGAGGGAAGGCGGCAGATAAATGGACAAACTCTCTATCGACGGCGGCACGCGCCTCGAAGGCGAGATCCGCGTCTCGGGGGCCAAGAATGCCGCGCTGCCGATCATCTGCGCGGCGCTGCTGACCCCGGAGGCGATGACGCTTTCCAATATCCCGCGCTTGAACGACGTGCGTACGATGCAGGCGCTGCTCGGACAGATGGGAGTGAAAGCCGAGCGGGGCGACGGCATGCTTACGCTGGCTGCAGCGACGGTCGACTGGCCGCTCGCCCCTTACGAGATGGTGAAGACGATGCGCGCGTCGATCCTGGCGCTGGGGCCGTTGCTCGCGCGTTGCGGCGAAGCGCGCGTTTCGTTGCCGGGCGGCTGCGCGATCGGGCTGCGGCCGGTCGATCAGCATGTCAAGGGATTGCAGGCGCTGGGCGCCGAGATCGATCTCGACCACGGCTACATCGACGCCAAGGCGAAACGGCTCGTCGGAACCACGTTCGTCTTCGACGTCGTCACCGTCACGGGCACCGAGAACCTTATGATGGCCGCTACGCTCGCGCAAGGGGTCACGACGCTCGAGAATGCGGCGCGCGAGCCCGAAGTGGCAGATCTTGCCGAATGCCTCAACGCGATGGGCGCCAGGATCACCGGCGCGGGCGGCGATCGGATCGTCGTCGAAGGCGTGGCGCGGTTGCACGGCACTGCGTACGCGATCATGCCCGATCGCATCGAGACCGGTACCTTCCTCACCGCCGCCGCCGCCGCCGGAGGCGATGTCAGGCTGAAGGGTGCGCGCGCCGGGACGCTGCAGGCCGTGCTCGACAAGCTCGCCCAGGCGGGCGCGGAGATCGCTGCCGACGAGGACTCGATCCACCTGATGCGGCGCGGGGTGCTCAAATCGGTCAATCTGCGCACGGCGCCGTATCCCGCATTTCCGACCGACATGCAGGCGCAATTGATGGCGCTGATGACCGTCGCCGACGACACAGCAGCGATCACCGAGACGATCTTCGAAAACAGGATGATGCACGTCCAGGAGCTCAAGCGGCTCGGCGCGGACATCGAGGTCGAGGGCAGCACCGCGATCGTCAAGGGCGTGCACGGGCTCACCGCCGCGAACGTGATGGCGACCGATCTGCGTGCCTCCGCCTGCCTCGTGATCGCCGGTCTGGTCGCGGAGGGACGGACGACCATCGACCGCATCTACCATCTCGATCGCGGCTACGAGCGAATCGAGGAAAAGCTTTCCGCGCTTGGGGCAAGGATCCGGCGCGTCAGCGAAGCAGGCGGCGAGTAACGCAGCCGCGACCTTCCGCGATCCGTTCGCCCTGAGCCTTCGACAAGCTCAGGACAGGCTTTGTCGAAGGGCTCACTACGAACGGGAGGGAGACGCGGCCGCCGGCCCGGCGAGGCGAGTCCGGTAGAATGAAACAATCGTGGACTCTTCCATCGTCACTCTCGCGCTCGCCAAGGGCCGCGTCCTCGACGAAGCGCTGCCGCTGTTCGCGCGCGCGGGCATCACGCCGGCCGAGGACCCGGAAACCTCTCGCAAGCTCGTCATAGGCAGCAACCACGCGGACCTGCGCTTCGTCATCCTGCGTACGTCGGACGTGCCGACCTACGTGCAGTACGGCGCGGCTGACCTGGGCATCGCCGGCAAGGACGTGCTGCTCGAGCACGGCGGCGAGGGACTCTACCAGCCGATCGATCTTCGTATCGGCTGCTGCCGCATGGTCGTCGCGGTGCCTCGCTCCTTCGACTACGCCGGCGCGGTCAAGCGCGGTGCGAGGCTCAAGGTCGCCACCAAGTACGTCACGATCGCGCGCGAGCACTTTGCCGGCAAGGGCATGCACGTCGATCTCATCCGACTCTACGGCTCGATGGAGCTGGCGCCGCTGGTGGGCCTCGCGGACGCGATTGTCGACCTGGTTAGCACCGGCAGCACGCTCAAGGCCAACGACCTGGTCGCCGTCGAAGAGATTCTTCCGATCAGCTCGCGGCTGATCGTCAACCCCGCCGCGCTCAAGCTCAAGCGCGAAAAGGTCCAACCTCTGCTCGAGGCGATCGCTTCCGCAGCAGCGACCGGGCAGGCGCATGACTGATCTCGCGCGGCTCGACTCTTCGGCTCCCGGCTTCGACGCTGCGCTCGCGCGCCTGACCGCGTTCGAATCGACGGAGGACGTGGCGGTCGAAGCCGCGGTGGCGGCCATCCTCGCCGATGTCCGCGCCCGCGGCGATGCGGCAGTCCTCGAGTACACGGCACGCTTCGATCGCGTGCAAGCTACAAGTGTTGCCGGGCTGGAGTTGCCGTCGCAGGAGCTCGCGGCCGCGTATGCCGCGCTCTCCGCGGCCGAGCGCGATGCCTTGACGACGGCGGCGACGCGGATCCGCGCCTATCACGAGCGGCAGCACGCGGATTCCTGTTCGCGCAGTTGGGAAATGCGCGAAGCCGACGGCACGCGCCTGGGGCAGAAAGTGACGGCGCTCGCGCGCGTCGGATTGTACGTGCCCGGCGGCAAGGCGGCGTATCCGTCGACGGTGCTGATGAACGCGTTGCCGGCCAGGATCGCCGGCGTCGCCGACATCGTCATGACGGTGCCGACGCCCGATGGCGTGAAGCATCCGCTGCTGCTTGCCGCCGCGCACCTGGCGGGCGTCACGCGAGCCTTCGCGATTGGCGGGGCACAGGCGATTGCGGCGCTCGCGTACGGCACGGCGACGATCCCTGCGGTCGACAAGATCGTCGGCCCGGGCAACGCGTATGTCGCCGCCGCCAAGCGGCGCGTCTTCGGCACGGTCGGCATCGACATGATCGCCGGTCCGTCGGAGATTCTGGTCATCGCCGATGCGAGCGCCAATCCGGACTGGGTCGCGATGGATCTTTTCGCGCAGGCCGAGCACGACGAGGCGGCGCGGGCGATGCTGCTTTCGCCCGACGCTGCGCTCCTCGACGCCGTCGCAGCGAGCATCGCGCGAGCGCTCCCGGCAATGGCGCGCAGGGACATCATCGTCCAGGCGCTGGCACGTCACGGCGCCTTGATACGCGTGAAAGATCTGACCGAAGCCTGCGCGATCGCCGACCGGATCGCGCCGGAGCATCTCGAGCTTGCCGTCGCCGACCCTGAAGCACTGCTGCCGAAGCTCTCCAACGCCGGCGCGATCTTTCTCGGACACCACAGCTCCGAGGCGATCGGCGATTATTGCGCCGGCCCGAACCACGTGCTGCCGACGGCGCGCAGCGCACGCTTTTCTTCGCCGCTGGGCGTATACGATTTCCAGAAACGCAGCAGCGTGATCGGCGTGTCGAAGGCAGCCGCGCAGGTCCTGGGCCGCACCGCGATGACGCTCGCGCGCAGCGAAGGCCTGGCCGCACACGCGCGAAGCGCGGAATACCGTCTGCAACCCGAGTGAAGTCCCGACGTGCTGAATGTTCCCGTAAATGACTAACCCCTCACCCTCGCCCTCTCCCCGCGAGCGGGGAGAGGGAACAACGTGTTCTGTCTCCGACCTGGTCGCGGCGGTCGTGCGGCCGGAACTCCGGGCGCTCTCGGCCTATGCGGTCGCCAACGCCGAAGGCATGATCAAGCTCGATGCGATGGAGAATCCCTACGCGTTACCGGCGGGCATTCGCGCGCGGCTATCCGAGGCGCTCGCCCGCATTCCGGTCAATCGCTACCCGGATGGCGCGGCGGATGCAGCCAAGGGTGCGCTGCGGCGCGTGTTTTCCATTCCCCTCGACCAGGGCTTGCTGCTTGGGAACGGCTCCGACGAATTGATCCAGATCATTACGTCGGCGTTGGCGCGTCCCGGTGCGGCGATGCTCTCGCCGGAGCCATCATTCGTCATGTACCGCATGAATGCGCTCTACACCGGCATGCGCTTCATCGGCGTGCCGCTCGGAGGCGATTTCCGCCTCGATCGCGCCGCGATGCTCGCCGCGATCGAGCGCGAGCGCCCGGCGCTCATCTACATCGCGTACCCGAACAATCCGACCGGCAACCTGTTCGCCGCGAGCGACGTCGAGGCGGTGCTGCGAGCTGCGCCTGGACTCGTCGTCGTCGACGAAGCGTATTACGCTTTTGCGGACGCGAGCTTTCTGCCGCGGGTCGCCGAATTCGCCAATTTGCTGGTATTGCGTACGGTGTCGAAGGTCGGCATGGCGGGCATCCGCCTCGGGTATGCCGTCGCCGCGCCGGAATGGATCGCAGAGTTGAACAAGGTCCGCCAGCCGTATAATGTGAACGCGTTGACGCAGGCCGCTGTGGAGGTGCTCCTGACCGACACGGGCTGGATCGCCGAGCAGGCGGCCGCGATTCGCACCGGGCGCGCGAGGCTCGAGGCGGAGCTCAAGCGGTTGCCTGGCACGACGGTCTTTCCGACGCAAACCAATTTCGTGCTGGTCCGCGTGACCGACGCGAACGAAATGTTCGAGGGCTTGAAGGCCCGCCGGATCCTGGTCAAGAACCTTCACGGCTGGCATCCGCTGCTCGCCAACTGTCTGCGGATCACGGTCGGGACGACGGATGAAAACGACTTGCTGCTCGCCGCTTTGAACGAGCTCAACCGATGAATGACAGAAAAGCCGCCGCTTCGACCGGGCGCCGCGCCCGCGTCGAGCGCGTGACCAAGGAAACGACGATCGTTGTCGCGGTGAATCTCGACGGCGCCGGGCGCGCCGAGGTCGCGACCGGCGTGCCGTTCCTCGATCACATGCTCGACCAGGTCGCGCGCCACGGCATGCTCGACCTCTCGGTGGAGGCGAAAGGCGATCTGCACATCGACGCGCACCACACCGTCGAAGATGTCGGCATCACGCTCGGCCAAGCGGTCAAGCAGGCGCTCGGCGACAAGGCGGGACTGACGCGCTACGGCCATGCCTACGTTCCGCTCGACGAGGCGCTGTCGCGGGTGGTGCTCGACCTGTCCGGCCGTCCCGGGCTCGAGTACCACGTTCCGTTCACGCGCCCGATGATCGGCGCGTTCGATGTCGACCTTATGCACGAGTTTTTCCAGGGATTCGTGAACCATGCGCTGGTCACGCTGCACGTCGACAACCTGCGCGGCCAGAACGCGCACCATCAGGCCGAAACCGTATTCAAGGCGTTCGCCAAGGCGCTGCGCAGCGCGGTCGCGCCGGACCCGCGCGCGACTGGCGTGCCGTCGACCAAGGGGACGCTGTAAGACGTCGCCGCCGGGTCGGCGTGGTGAACCGGCATCCCCCGGCTTCGCTTCGCTCAACCCAGGCTACGTCCCAATCTATGGCCGACATCGCGGTGGTCGATTACGGCATGGGCAACCTGCGCTCGGTCGCCAAGGCGCTTCGCTTCGTCGCGCCGCAATGCACCACTGTGGTGAGCTCCGATCCGGTCACGATTAGCAATGCGGCGCGGGTCGTGTTGCCGGGCCAGAGTGCAATGCCCGACTGCATGCGCAGCCTCAACGCCAGCGGCTTGCGCGAGGTTGTCCTACAAACCTGCTCTGACCGTCCGTTCCTCGGGATCTGCCTCGGACTGCAAATGCTGTTCGAAAACAGCGAGGAAGGACCCACTACCGGCTTGGGTGTATTCGCAGGCCGTGTCGTGCGCTTTCGCGAAGCGGCGATGGTCGATAGTGGCGGTCGGCGGCTGAAGGTGCCGCATATGGGCTGGAGTCCGGTCCGGCGCGAGCAGGAGCATCCGCTGTGGCGCGGCATCGACGACGGCACGCGCTTCTACTTCGCGCATAGCTACTACCCGGCACCCGACGACGCCGGCATGATAGCCGCGACCGTCGCCTACCCGGCGGCGTTTACTTGCGCGATTGCCCGCGCTAATATCTTCGCCGTGCAGTTCCACCCCGAAAAGAGCCACCGCGCCGGTCTTCAGCTGCTCTCGAACTTCGTCGCCTGGAACGGGCGCGTCTGATCCAAGCTTTCGCGCGCCGGCGCGCCTCTCGCGCGAAAGCTGCGTTCCATCCGTCGAACGTCGCCACCCTAGCGACATCCTGTCGCCCTTCCGCCGCCATGCAGATCATTCCCGCGATCGACATCAAGGACGGTCATTGCGTGCGCCTGAAGCAGGGCGAGATGCAATCGGCAACCGTGTTCTCGGAGGATCCGGCGGCGATGGCGCAGCACTGGCTCGAGCTGGGCGCACAGCGTCTGCACATCGTCGATCTCAACGGCGCGTTCGCGGGGAAACCCAAGAACGAGCTCGCCATCCGCGAGGTCGTCAGCGTGATCGGCGAAGAGATCCCCGTGCAGCTTGGCGGCGGAATCCGCGATCTCGACACCATCGAGCGCTATCTCGATGACGGCATCACCTACGTGATCATCGGCACCGCGGCGGTGAAGAATCCCGGATTCCTGCACGACGCCTGCTACGCGTTCCCGGGACATATCATCGTCGGCCTCGACGCGCGCGAAGGCAAGGTTGCGACCAACGGCTGGTCCAAGATGAGCGGTCACGACGTCCTCGATCTGGCCAAGAAGTTCGAGGATTACGGTGTCGAAGCGGTCGTCTACACCGACATCGGCCGCGACGGCATGCTGACCGGTGTCAACATCGAGGCCACCGTCAAGCTTGCCCGCGAGCTCAAGATTCCCGTCATCGCCAGCGGCGGCATCAACAGCCTGAAGGACATCAAGGAGCTCGCCTGCTATGAAAGCGAGGGCGTTACCGGCGCGATCGCCGGCCGCGCGCTCTACGAAGGCACGCTCGATTTCAAAGCGGCGCTCAAGGCGGCGAAGGGCAAGTAGGGCCGAATTCATTCGGCCGGGACGACCCATGCGGCGCAGTCGTAGGGCCGAATTCATTCCGCCGGGACGACCCATGCGGCGCAGTCGTAGGGCCGAATTCATTCGGCCGCTGCGCCAAGCCGTGCATCGAGGCGGAATGAATTCCGCCCTACAATATGCCATGGGCCTCGCCAAGCGCATCATCCCCTGCCTCGACGTGGCGAACGGGCGCGTCGTCAAGGGTGTGAATTTCGTCAACCTGCGCGACGCCGGAGATCCGGTCGAAGTCGCACGCCGCTACGACGAGCAGGGAGCGGATGAGCTCGCCTTCCTCGACATTCAGGCGAGCATCGAGACGCGCGCGCTGCTCTACGACATGATCGAGGCGGTCGCCGATCAGGTATTCATCCCGCTGACCGTGGGCGGCGGCGTGTCGCGCGTCGACGACATCCGCGCTCTGCTCAACGCCGGTGCCGACAAAGTCAGCATCAACACCGCCGGCGTGAAGAATCCCGCCTTGTTCGCCGAAGCCGCGAGCCGCTACGGCGCGCAGTGCGTCGTCGCCGCAATCGACGCGCGAGCCTCGCCGTCGGGCGGCTGGGAAGTCTATACGCATGGTGGACGCAACGCGACCGGCATCGACGCGGTCGATTGGGCGCGGCGCGTAACGCAGCTCGGCGCAGGTGAAATTCTGCTGACGAGCATGGATCGCGACGGCGCGAAGACCGGCTTCGACCTCGCTCTGACGCGCGCCGTCACCGATGCGGTCGAGGTCCCGGTGATCGCTTCGGGAGGTGTGGGCACGCTGCAGGATCTCGTCGACGGCATCATTGTCGGCGGCGCCGACGCGGTGCTGGCGGCTTCGATCTTCCACTATGGCGAATTCACGGTCGGTGAAGCCAAGCAGGCGATGGCGCAGGCCGGCATCGAGATACGCGCTTGAGCCATACCAAACGAGGGTTTCGTAGGGCCGAATTCATTCGGCCGGCGCCGCAGGGCTGGTTGCGTGCGAATAAATTCGCACCTACGGGGTTACGCCGATTGGTACGGAAGGCGAGCCCGAATGGCTGATTGGCTCGACGCAGTGAACTGGAACGCCGATGGCTTGGTGCCCGCGATCGCTCAGGAAGGGGCGACGGGTGCGGTGCTCACGCAGGCGTGGATGAACCGCGAGGCGCTCGAGCGTACCGCAGCCACGCGTGAAGCACATTACTGGTCCCGTTCGCGGAGCAGGCTCTGGCGCAAGGGCGAGGCGTCCGGCAACGTGCAGCACGTGCACGAGATCCGGCTCGATTGCGACAACGATGCGATCCTGCTCATCGTCGAACAAAGCGGCGGCATCGCTTGTCATACCGGCCGGCACCGCTGTTTCTTTCAGCGGCTCGAGGACGGCGCCTGGCGCGCGGTCGAACCGGTGCTCAAGGACCCGAGGACTATCTATGGCGAATGAGATACCCGAAAAGGCGGCGCGCCAAGCGACCGCGCCGACGTGCGACGAGGTGTTGCAGCGGCTCACCGCGACGATTGCCGCGCGGCGCGGCGCGGATCCGGCGACATCGTACGTCGCGACGCTGTTCGCGAAGGGCGACGAGGCGATGATCAAGAAGATCGGCGAGGAAGCGACCGAGGCGGTCATGGCGGCCAAGGACGGTGATAGACTTCGCTTGACGGCCGAGATCGCCGACCTGTGGTTTCACTGCCTGGTCGTACTGGTCAAGAATGGGCTGGGACCTGCGGACGTCTGTGCCGAGCTGGCGCGGCGCGAAGACATGTCGGGGCTGCAGGAAAAAGCCGCGCGCATGTGACGGCGGGAGCCGGCGCCAATACGAGAGCCATGGACAACTGCATTTTCTGCAAGATCGCGCGAGGCGAGATTCCGTCCAAGAAATTGTACGAGGACGAGGAGATTGTCGGCTTTCACGACATCAACCCCCAGGCGCCGGTGCATTTCATGCTGATGCCGAAAAAGCACCTCGCGTCCTTATCCGACGCGACGATGGACGACGTAAACGTGCTGGGCCGGATCCTGGCGCTCACGGGGCGGCTCGCGCGCGAGCAGGGATCCCCGGACGGTTATCGCACGATCATCAACACCGGACGCATCGGCCGCCAGGACGTCATGCACCTGCACGTGCACGTTATCGGCGGGCCCGAGCCGCTGGGCAGGATGCTGCCCAAGCCGGGCATGTAATAAAGGAGAACGATATGGGTGGATTGAGCATCTGGCACTGGCTGATCGTGCTGCTCGTCGTCGTGTTGATCTTCGGCACGAAGAAGCTGCGCAACATCGGCCAGGACCTGGGCGGCGCAGTGAAGGGCTTCAAGGACGGCATGAAGAGTCCGGAAGGCGAGACGCCGGCGCAGAGCGTCGAATCGCCGCAGCAGATCGCCGGCCAGACGATCGAAGGCGAAGCAAAGAAGGAGAAGACGCCTCGATGATCGAGCGTCGAGAGTAAACCCGCTCTCGTCGGCCGCGGGACGCCCATGTTTGACATCGGCTTTTCCGAGATCGTCGTGATCGGTGTCGTTGCGCTAATCGTCATCGGCCCCGAGCGATTGCCTAAAGTCGCACGCACGCTGGGCCACATGTTCGGCCGCTTGCAGCGGTACGTGAACGAAGTCAAGGCAGACATCAATCGCGAGATGGAGCTCGACGAGCTGCGCAAGCTGCAGACGGAAGTGCAAAGCGCCGCCCGCGACATCGAGCAGTCGGTGACGCAGGCAACGCGCGAAATGGAGAGCGGCGTGCGCTCGGTCGAGTCGCAGTTGAACGAAGCCGCAGCCGGCGCGTCGGCCGCCGAGGCACCCATCCCGCCGGCGGGCAACGAATCCACTGCCGCCACGGGGGCGGTGCACGCTCCGAACGACGCGCCGGCGCCGCCGCCCGAGGCGGCCGGCGCACCGATGCAGGCGTCTTTGCCCGGCTTCGAGCGCATCTGAGCCTAAAAGGTCGCCCTTCGCACCGCGTTACAATGGCGGTTGCGCCTCTCGCGCGTTTCCCTCCGCCATGAGCGAACCATCCCCCGCGCCCGAGAACACGCAGGAAACATTCATCTCGCATCTAATCGAGCTACGCAGCCGGTTGCTGCGCTCGATCGTTGCGACAGTCGTCGTGCTCGTCTGCCTCTTTCCCTGGGCAAAGGATATCTACGCGGCGCTTGCGGCGCCGCTGCTCAAGGCACTGCCGCTTGGAAGCACCATGATCGCGACCGACGTCACCGGCACTTTCCTCGTGCCGCTGAAGGTCACGCTGATGGCGGCTTTCCTCATCGCGCTGCCCTATGTGCTCTATCAGATGTGGGCCTTCGTCGCACCGGGGTTGTACCAGCACGAAAAGCGGCTCGCGCTGCCGGTGATATTTTCGAGCGTGGTTTTCTTCGCGCTCGGCATGGCGTTTGCCTACTTCATCGTGTTCCCGATCGCGTTCGGGTTCTTCGCCGGCTACGCGCCGACCGGCGTGCAGATGATGACCGACATCGACAAATATCTGTCCTTCGTGCTCACGATGTTCATTGCCTTCGGCATCACGTTCGAGGTGCCGGTGGTCGTCGTCGTGCTGGTACGGCTCGGTGTCGTCAGCTTGGACAAACTGCGGTCGATCCGCGGCTACGTCATCGTTGGCGCGTTCATCGTCGGCGCGATCTTCACTCCGCCCGACGTGCTTTCGCAGGTGATGCTGGCCGTTCCGCTCTGGTTGCTCTACGAGCTGGGACTCCTGGTCGCGCGCTTTGTCGCCGTGACCAAGCGGGAAACCGGCGCAGAGGAGAGCGAGCCGGCGAAGTAGGGCCGAATGAATTCGGCCACGGCCGTTCATGAAGCGTCGCGTGCGAATGAATTCGCATCTACGCGTGTAAACGCGCGTCGCGTGTGAATGAATTCGCAGGAATTTCGTAGGGCCGAATTTATTCGGCCGCGGCGCTCAGCTTGACGGCTTCGGACGCTTGCCCACGATCACCGTCAGTTCGAAGGGCTTGCTGTCGCGCAGCACTTTCAGCATCGCCTGATGCCCCGGAGTCAAAGCTGCGATCTGCGACAGCAACGCGGAGCCGTCGCGCGTCGGCTGGCCGTCGATCTCCAGCACCACGTCACGGACCTGGAGGCCCGCGCGGTCGGCGGGACCGTTCTTCAGTACACCGCGGATCAGCACGCCGTCGACGTCCTTCAGCGCGAACGCGACGGCGATCTCCGGTGTGAGCTCCTGCGGCTCGACACCTAGCCAGCCGCGCGTCACCTCGCCGTCGCGAATGATCTGCTCGAGGACGTTGCGCGCGATCGACACGGGAATTGCGAAGCCGATGCCCTGCGAGCCGCCGCTCTGCGAAAAGATCGCGCTGTTGACACCGATCAGATTGCCCCCCGCGTCGACCAGCGCGCCGCCTGAGTTGCCGGGATTGACCGCCGCGTCGGTCTGGATGAAATCCTCGAAGCGGTTGATGCCCAGATGGTTGCGCCCTAGGGCGCTCACGATGCCGTGCGTCACGCTGTTGCCGAAGCCGAAGGGATTGCCGAGCGCCAGGACCGCATCGCCGACCTGAACGTTGTCGAGCTTGCCGAACGTGATCGCGGGCAGATCCTTGCCCTCGGCCTTGAGCACCGCAAGGTCGGACTCGGGGTCGTTGCCGCGCACGATCGCCCGCAGGCGGCGACCGTCGGCGAGCACGAGCTGGATGTCGTCCGCGCCCTCGATCACATGGTTGTTGGTGAGCACGTAGCCTTCGCTGCTGACGATCACGCCCGAGCCGAGGCTCGTCGCGCGCCGCGGCTCGCCCTCCGAAAGCCCCGGAAAGAAGCGCCGCAACAGCGGGTCGTCGAGCAGTGGATTTCGTTGCCGGACTTCCTTGCTGGTGTAGACATTGACCACCGACGGCATCGCCTTCCTCGCGGCGTCGGCGAGGCTCTCGATCTTCGGCGCGGCGACGCTCGGGACCATCTCCTGCACCAGCACGACGTTATTCTTGCCGGCGACGCGTGCGAGCAAGTCCGGCCGCAGCGTCGCAACAACGAACAGCGCGGCGACGCAAACGGTGGCGACCTGAGCGAACAGCAGCCAGAATCGGCGGAGCATGGATTTGCTATATCGGGGCGAACGCGCGGATGTCCATTATAGACGCCGGGCATGCGCCCGCTGCGGCAATGCAACATGGGCGTGGGCGGCGCCCGAAGCTCGGCACGAAGTCAGTCCATCTAACCAACTGTTTTAAAGTAAGTTTTCCCTCAAATTTCGGCGCAAGACTTTCGGCTGCCGGGGCGGATCATCTATAATCGCAAAGTTTGCGGCCGGGGGACCGGGACAGTGGCGATCGAACGCAAAGTAAACACGGGGAAACGCCGGTTCCTGCTCGGCGCGACGACGGCAGTCGGCACGGTCGGCGTGATCGCGGCTGCAGTGCCCTTCGCCATGAGCTTTTGGCCCAGCGAACGCGCCAAGGCGGCGGGAGTGCCGGTCGATGTCGACATCAGCAAGCTCGAGCTCGGCCAGAAGATCAACGTCGAATGGCGCGGCAAAGTCGTGTGGGTGATCCATCGCACCAAGGAAATGCTCGCCAGCCTGCCCAAGCTCGATTCCAAGGTTGCGGATCCGAAATCCGAAATCGATCGCCAACCTCCGTACGCAAAAAATGAGCACCGTTCGATCAAGCCGGAAATCTTCGTCGCCATCGGCATCTGCACTCACCTGGGCTGCTCGCCGACGTTCCGCCCCGAAATTGCACCCTCGGACCTGGGCGCGGACTGGCTTGGCGGCTTCTTCTGCCCGTGCCACCAATCCAAGTTCGATCTCGCCGGCCGCGTGTACAAAGGCGTTCCGGCGCCAACGAACCTGGTCATACCGCCATACAAGTTCCTCTCCGACACCCGCATCGTGATCGGCGAGGACAGCAAAGCGGCCTGACGAAGCGCTGCCCGCTGAGCAAGAGCCAACCGATAAGCCAAGCAAAAGGCCGGCCCGACATGCAAAGACTCCTGTCCTGGATCGACGACCGCTTTCCGCTGACCAAGCTGTGGGAAGACCAGTGGGGCAAGTACGTCGCGCCGAAAAACTTCAACTTCTGGTACTACTTCGGCTCCCTGGCGGCGTTCGTGCTGGTGATGCAGATCGTCACCGGCATTTTCCTTGCCATGAGCTACAAGCCCGACGCGACGAAGGCGTTCGAGTCGATCGAGTACATCATGCGCGACGTGTCTGCCGGCTGGCTGATTCGCTACATGCATTCGACCGGCGCTTCGGCGTTTTTCGTCGTCGTCTACCTGCACATGTTCCGCGGAATGCTCTACGGCAGCTATCGCAAGCCGCGCGAGCTGCTGTGGATCATCGGCTGCTTCATCTACCTCGCGCTTATGGCCGAGGCGTTCTTCGGCTATCTGCTCCCCTGGGGGCAGATGTCCTACTGGGGCGCGCAGGTGATCGTCAATCTGTTCTCAACGGTGCCCTTCATCGGCGACGACCTGGGTACCTGGATCCGCGGTGATTACACGATCTCCGACGTGACGCTCAATCGCTTCTACGCTTTCCACATCGTCGCGGTGCCCCTGGTGCTGCTTATTCTCGTCGCGGTGCACCTGATGGCGCTGCACGAAGTCGGGTCGAACAACCCCGACGGCATCGAGATCAAGCGGCAGCCGAAGGACCCGAAGACCGGCATCTATCTCGACGGCATCTACTCGCACCCGTACTACACGATCAAGGATCTGGTCGGCGTCGTGTTCTTCCTGATCATCTTCTCGATCGTCGTATTCTTCATGCCCGACGTCGGCGGTTATTTCCTCGAGGCCAACAACTTCATTCCCGCCGACCCGCTGAAGACTCCGGAGCACATCGCGCCGGTGTGGTACTTCACGCCGTACTACGCGATCCTGCGCGCGGTGCCGTCGTTCCTCGGCTCGCAGTTCTGGGGCGTGTTGGCGATGGCTGCATCGGTCGTCATTTTCATCTTCCTGCCGTGGCTCGACCGCGGGGCCGTCAAGTCGATCCGCTATCGAGGCTCGCTCTACAAGAGCTGGCTCGCGATTTTCGTCGTGTGCTTCCTGGTACTGGGTTATCTCGGCACAGTGCCGGTCACCATTTGGGGTCAGTTCAGCGGCGGCTGGGCGGACGCGCTCGATACCAAGGACCGGGCGACCTGGCTCGCTCGGCTGCTGACGCTGATCTATTTCCTGTTTTTCATCCTCATGCCCTGGTACACCCGGCGCGACAAGACCAGGCCGGTGCCGGAGAGGGTAACCGGGTGACGAAGATCATGGTGAGAGTCGCCGGCATCGTCCTGCTGGCGACCGCAGGCGCCGTGCTCGCGCAGGGCGAAGCGCGCCTGATCCCCGCGCCGAGCATGAGTGCCTTCGAGCGCGACGCCTCGCTGCAACGCGGCGCGCGCAATTTTGCCAACTATTGTCTCAACTGCCACAGCGCTCAATACATGCGCTACAACCGGTTGACCGACTTGGGCCTGACCGAGGCGCAGATCAGGGACAACCTGATGTTCGCTACTGACAAGATTGGTGGCACCATGACGGTGGCGATGACCACGGCCGACGCCACCGCGTGGTTCGGCGCGCCGCCGCCGGATCTGTCGGTCGAGGCGCGCGTTCGCGGCAAGGATTGGCTGTACAGCTATCTTCTTGCCTTCTATCACGACGACAAGACCGCGACCGGCTGGAACAACCTCGTGTTTCCGAACGTCGCGATGCCGCACGTGCTGTGGACCCTGTCCGGGCAAAAGAAGCTCGTCGATATCGAATACGAGGACCGCGACAAGGCCGAGGCGGCCGCGGTTGCGGCCAAGGGCCTCGTGCTGGTCGAGCCGGCGGTGGGCGGCAAGTACTTCGTGAAGACGCTTACGGAGGGCACGCCGGGGGCGCTCACGAACGTCGAGTACGAGAGGTTCGTGAGCGACCTGGTCAACTACCTCGACTACATCAGCGAGCCGGTGAAGTACGACCGGATCAACATCGGCATCGTCGTGCTGATTTTCCTAGGGGTCCTTTTCGGCCTCGTTTATGCGCTCAAGCGCGATTACTGGGCCGAACTACACTGAACAAGCGCACCGAACACCGGGGCAGGGGCGCCGCTCCTGCCCCTCGCATTTTCGGGCCGCATCGCGGATCGCGGCGCGGCCTGAGGAGAACAACATCATGATGACGCTCTATTCCGGCACGACCGACCCCTTCAGCCAGCGCTGCCGCATCGTCTTGCACGAAAAGGGGATGGACTTCCAGATCATCGACGTCGACCTGGACCACAAGCCAGAGGACCTGGCGGTCATGAACCCCTATAACCAGGTCCCCGTACTTGTCGAGCGCGATCTGGTGCTGCACGAGTCGAACATCATCAACGAGTACATCGATGAGCGCTTTCCGCATCCGCAGCTGATGCCGGCCGATCCCCTGATGCGCGCGCGCGCGCGGCTGTTCCTGCACCGCTTCGAAAAAGAGCTCTTCTCGCACATCGACACGCTCGAAGGCAACAACCAGAAGCAACTCGACAAAGCCCGCGGCCTGGTGCGCGACAGTCTGCTGCAGATCGCACCGGTATTCACCAAGCATAAATACATGCTGGGCGAAGATTTCTCGATGCTCGATGTGGCGATCACCCCGCTGCTCTGGCGCCTCGACTACTACGGCATTCTGCTGCCCAAGCCTGCGGCGCCGCTCATGAAATACGCGGAGCGGCTTTTCTCGAGGCCGGCGTTCATCGAGGCGCTCACCTCCGCCGAGCGTGGGATGCGCAAGTGACGCATCCGTCCAAGAGCGG